>NZ_LT629788.1:5482460-5787450 GCF_900105805.1 Pseudomonas moraviensis
ACAACAAGTTCCATCTGTTGGTGGCTGAGGTTACAACCTGCGGCGACGCCCAGATCGCCACCGCCACGGAGTATCACGGTTCTGTCGCCAAACCTTTCAATGAGCAGTTGGCGCAATTCCGCCTGCCCAAGGTTCAGACGGTGACTTACCTCGATCGGCGCACTCAGCAGAAGCGCGAGGAAACGACCGTCACCGAGTTCGATGGCGAAGGCAACCTGATCAGGCACGTCGAGCCGAACGGGGTGACGACTTCGACGGAGTTTCATCCGGCAAGCGGAGGCGACAATTGCCCGCAGGATCCGCTGGGGTTTTCCAGATTTCCAAGGAAGAGGACGGTCACCGCTGCCGCGTCGGGCGGTGCTGCGACGGTCACGTACTACGACTATGCCCTGCACCCGGCGTTGGCAGGTGCGGAACTGCCATCCGTATTACCGATCACGGAGCGTTTTTACGAAGTTGTGGAAGGTGTTGAGGTCTTGCGTTCGAAAACCGAACGCAGTTACCTGGACGCGCCCAAGGACCCGCTCAAGCACGGGGCCACGAAAGAGCAAAGCATCATTCTGAATGATAAAAAAACCTCTACCCAATTTTCCTATGAGCTTGAGGGTGACAGGTTGCGGGTCAAGTCCAGCACACGCGGATTTGACGGCGCGCTACAGACCAGTGAGAAAGTGCTGTCGACGCTGACCGGATTACAGGTCTCTGAAATCGCTGTCGAGGGCGAGCGCATCGAGCATGAATACGATGCGATCGGCCGCGCAGTGTGCAAAACGGTTGCTTCCGGCACCCCCTATGCTGCTTCGACCCGGTGGGCCTATCTGGCTGCCAGCAAACAGCAGCCGGCTACCGTGGTGACCACCGATCCCGTTGGCGGCGAGCAAAGAGTGACCTATGACGGCCTGGAGCGGGTAGTCACCGTTCAGGAAAAGGACTGCGACCATCCCGACAAGGACGGTCTCATCCAGACGCGCACGCTTTATTCTGCCCTGCATGATTCGGTCGGTCACAGGGTGAAAGCGACGCTGACGGATTGGCGTGATGGCAAGCCGTATCCGGTCAGCACTCGCTACGAATTCGATTCCTGGGGGCAGGTCTGCAAGACGCTGCATGCCGATGGGCGTATCGAACACAGCGAGATGGATCCGGTCCTTCGCCAGCAAACCGACCGGCTCCAGGGGATGGGCAGGACACTCACCGTCATTAGCGACTTCGGTAAACCGCTCAGTGTCGAGAGCTTCAATCTGAAGAACAAGAGTCTCGGCAAGACCGTTTACACCTATGACGGATTCGGGCGCACAACCAGCGAGACAGATCCCGTCGGCAATACTACTCGATATGAATACGACGTTTTTGACCGGATAATTCGCACCGTCCTGCCTGACGCCAGTGAGGTAGTAACCGACTACGCCGGACATAGCGATGAAGGGCTGCCGATCGGCATCAAGGTCGGTGACAAAGCGTTGGGGCAGCAGGCCTACGATGGTCTGGGTCGTTTGATACAAAGTACCGTGGGCGGACGAAAGTCCGAGGCTGGCTATGAAGCGGGCTTCACTCAGCCACAGTGGTTCAAGAGTGCTGACGGCCAGAAAACCGAATTCACTTACTTGCGCGATCTGGGCGGTTTGCTGACTGAGCGCAAGGCGGGGGGGCTGGTCACGACCATGACTTATGACCCCGTCAGCGGCAATCCCTTGACCTGTACCGAAAACGGCAGGGAACGCCGTTTCACCTATTACCCTTCCGGGCGCGTGAAAACCGAAACGACGACCCTTGGTGCCGTCACGAAAGCAACATCCCGTACCTGGTCCCTGCAGGGGCGGCCGATCACCCATGTCGATGTACTCGGAGCCGAAAGCACATCCGAATACGATCAGCATGGTCGCCTGCTATCCACCTCGCAGGGCACGCTGAAAACCGAGTTCCACTACAACATACAGACGGGGATGCTGGACTGGACTAAAACCGAAGAAACCTCGATCAAGCGTCAGATGATCACCCGGTTTGCCTATGACGATGTCGGTCGCGAAACCCGCCGTACATTCGAGATTCAGGGCCAGCCCGACCAGACCCTGGAATCGACTTACACGCTGGCTGGCAAACTGGCGCAGAAAGTCTCCAGGCGCGGCACGCAACTATTGCGTGACGAGCAATTCACCTACGATGTGCGCGGGCGTCTGATCCAGTACGACTGTGCCGGCACCCAAAAGCCCCGCGATCCGTATGGCAAGGAAATTGTCCAGCAAACGTTCACCTTCGATGCGCTGGATAACATCCTCACCGTGCAGACGAAGTTCCCGCTGGGCGTGAATCTGACCACGTTCAGTTATGACAATCCCGATCCTGCCCAGCTCAGCGCAGTCAAACATTCCCATGTCGACTATCCACCGGCAGTGACGCTGGAATACGACGCCAACGGCAGGATGATCAAGGACGACCAGGCGCGGACTCTGGCCTATGACGCCTTCGGACGTCTTGAGCAATTGTCCGGCGCAGGGGGATCAGTCATTCGTGGCTACCATTACGACGGTTTCGACGATCTGGTTGAACTGTCGCAACCCGAAAAGACAACGGTGCAGCGTTACTACCACGCAGGCCGGGTCGCCAATGAGGTGAGTGGTGAAAATTCATCCAGTGTTGTGCGTCACGGTGGCGCGCTGGTGGGCCAACAGCAATTTGGTTTGCACGCTGGCGCGCAGCTATTTCGGACCGATCAGCAGCAAAGCGTGCTGGCAACGCTGGGCAAGGAACAGCTCACCGATTGCGCCTACAGCCCTTACGGCCATCGTCCTGCCGAGGGTGGTTTGTTCAGCCTGGCGGGGTTCAACGGCGAGCAGCTGGATCCGGTGACCGGGCTGTATCTGCTGGGTAACGGTTACAGGGCCTATAGTCCGACATTGATGCGATTCCTCGCCCCCGACAGCATGAGTCCGTTCGGCGCGGGCGGATTGAATGCCTACAGTTATTGCCTGGGCGACCCTGTAAATCGTGTCGACCCTACCGGGCATATCTCCTGGCAATCGATATTGGGCATCGGCCTCAGTATTCTCGGGATCGTTGCCAGCGTGTTGACGATGGGCGCCGCGACGCCATGGGCAGTGGCGGCGCTGGGGCTGGCCGTGACTTCAGGCCTGGCGGGTATTGCCAGTGAAGTGGTCAATGAGCTGGCACCGGATTCTCAAGCAGGCGAGATACTGGGCTGGATCAGTTTCGGTCTCGGGCTGGCTTCGCTCGGTGCAGGTTTGGCGGCGGGTGCAAAAGCGGCGGTGAATGCTGGCAGGAAGATGGCTTCAGCGTTTAGCCAAGGGCTTAGTGGCAGGGGCGCAGGAAAAGCGGGGAAATATTTAAAGAGGACCGGGAAAGGCGCCAAGGCTGCGGCCAAAAAAGTCAATGCTCCTGTGGAGCCTGTGGCGGATGAACCTTGGCAATTGGTCAGGGCCACCGGGACGGATGACGTGTTCAGCGCCCCCGTCTACGATAATTATCGGAAGAAGGCAGACGATTTCTATAAACTCATTGAAAGCAATAAGTCTGCCCGCCAAGCAGCTGGGGAGGCGGGTCTTGCGTACTCGGAACTAGCCAAATACAGCCAAACCAGAAAGTTAACGCATGTTTATATGACGAAGATCACTGGAGGCGGGCATCGTATTTATCTTCTGGAGGATAGTGCAACGAGAGTTTGCAAAGTCCTTCAGTCGGGCGGCCATTGGTCTCCCGGGCAAACTTCCGCAAGAATAAGAGCGGCGGGAAATATGGATACAGCTCGGACGTGAGCAACCTGAGTACTTTGTTTGCCATTTATAGGTTTGAAGGTCTGGAGTGCCGTTCCAGTGCCCACTCCACATGTTCCCTGACCAACTCTGACGGATGATCCCGTCGCGCCTTCAACGCTTCCAGCACCGGAATCGTTGAAGGCGCATTGCCCAGTCCTACCGCCAGATTCCTCAACCAGCGCTCATACCCCGCCCGCCGCAACGGCGAGCCTTCGGTACTGCTCAGGAACGTCTCTTCATCCCATAAAAACAGCTCGGCCAGCTCGGCGTTGTCAAGGTTGTGCCTTGGCTTGAAATCGCCTTCCCCGGAGGGCTTGGCGAAGCGGTTCCATGGGCAGACGATCTGACAGTCATCACAGCCAAATACGCGATTGCCGATCAACGGACGCAGGTCTGCAGGGATGGCGGTTTTCAGTTCGATAGTCAGGTAGGAAATGCAGCGCCGCGCATCCAGCACGTACGGGCCGACGAAGGCGTTGGTCGGGCAGATGTCCAGACACGCAGTGCAACGGCCGCAATGTTCGCTGCTATGCGGTTCATCCACCGGCAACGGCAGGTCGACAAACAGCTCGCTGAGGAAGAAATAACTGCCTGCCTTGCGATTCAGTACAAGGGTGTTTTTGCCGATCCAGCCCAGCCCGGCTTGCTCGGCGATGGCTTTTTCCAGCACCGGCGCGCTGTCGACAAAGGCGCGAAAACCGAACGGGCCGATCTGCGCCTGAATCCTGTCGGCCAATTGCTGCACACGTTTACGGATCAATTTGTGGTAATCGCGGCCCAAGGCATAACGCGACACGTAGGCTTTTTCCGGTTCAGCCAGGCGTTTGGCCATTTCGGTATCGCCGGGCAGGTAGTCCATGCGCAGCGAGACCACGCGCAGCGTGCCCGGTACCAGCTCTTCGGGGTGCGAGCGTTTGCTGCCGTGGGCGCCCATGTAGTCCATTTCGCCGTGGTAGCCGGCCTCGAGCCAGTGCGCGAGGTGCTGCTCATGCTCGGCCAGATCCAGACCGCTGATGCCGACTTGCTGAAAGCCCAGCTCGCGGCCCCAATCCTTGATCGATTGGGCGAGGGCGGGCAGGTCTGTGGTGATGGCGGACATGAGGCGAGAGAAACCGGAGCTGAGGTGCGTATAATTCTGCCAGACATCGGAGCCCGAAGACGCATGCCGCAGACGAAAGATGATTTACCCGACGCGCTGTACCGCGCCGCGCAGGTGCGCGAACTCGACGCACGGCTGATTGCCGCCGGGACGCCGGGCTTCGAATTGATGCAGCGCGCCGCCCGCGCCACCTGGCGCGCACTGCTGCGCAAATGGCCGGCAGTGAATGAACTGACGGTGCTCGCCGGGCACGGCAACAATGCCGGTGACGGTTATCTGGTGGCCGCACTGGCGCTGCGGGCAGGTTGGACCGTGCGCGTACTGGCGGTCGGCGATCCGCAGCGTTTGCAGGGTGATGCCGCACTGGCCCGTGCCGAATCCATAACTGCTGGCGTTGCGGTGCAGAGCTGGCAGGCAGAGAACGAGCTGCGCGGTGTCGTCCTCGATGCCCTGCTCGGCACGGGTCTCACTGGCCAAGTGCGTGAGCCGTATGCCGCTGCCATCGCCGCCATCAATGCCAGCGGTTTACCGGTGGTGGCCGTCGATATTCCCTCCGGGCTGTGCGCCGACACCGGTCGGGAACTGGGCGTCGCGGTGCGTGCCGATCTGACGGTGACATTCATCGGCATGAAGGTCGGGCTGTTGACCGGCGATGCAGCGGATCATATCGGTGAACTGGTCTTCAACGATCTGCAAGCCACCGATGACATTTTCAGTGACATTCCTGTCTGCGCTCGACGCCTCAGCGCCGCTAATCTTCTGGCACTTGCGCCGCGCGCGCCGACTTCGCACAAGGGCCGCTTTGGCCATGTGCTGTTGATCGGCGGCGATCATGGTTTCGGCGGGGCGATTCTGCTCAGCACTGAAACGGCGTTGCGCAGCGGCGCGGGCATGGTGTCGCTGGCGACCCGTCCCGAGCATGTGCCGGCAGCGCTCACTCGCGTGCCGGAAGCCATGGCCCTCGGCACCTCGTCTGCCAATCAACTGATGGGCCTGCTGGAAAAGGTTTCGGTATTGGTCGTCGGACCGGGCCTTGGGCAGGCAAGCTGGGGTCGCGCCTTGTTGTCGGCAGCCGCCAATGCGTCGGTACCGCAGGTTTGGGACGCCGACGCGTTGAACCTGTTGGCCGGCGGTTTTGTCCAGTTGCCCAGGGATTGCGTGATCACCCCGCATCCGGGCGAGGCGGCGCGCCTGCTCGGCATCAGTACTGGCGAAGTACAGGCCGATCGTCCGGCCGCTGCATTGGCGTTGAGCAAAAGGTATTCAGCGGTAGTGGTTCTGAAAGGCGCCGGTAGTTTGATCGCGCATCCCGATGGGCGTCTGGCCCTGTGTCATCAAGGCCATCCTGCAATGGCCACGGGCGGGCTCGGTGATGTGCTGGCCGGTCTGACCGGCGCATTGCTGGCGCAAGGCATGGACGCGTTCGACGCTGCAAGCCTGGCCGTCTGGCTGCACGCCAATGCCGGCCTGCAACAAGGCAAATTCGGCCGTGGGCTGGCGGCCAGTGATCTGATTCCAGCCATTCGTCAGTTGTTGGAGGAGCATGCACCGTGTCTGAAGTAACCCTGTACCTGGCCGATGAACAGGCCATGAGCGACTTTGGCGCACGGATCGCCCGCGTGACCCAGGGCCATGGCCTGATTTTTCTCGAAGGCAACCTGGGCATGGGCAAAACCACCCTGTCGCGAGGCATCATTCGCGGGCTGGGTCATGCCGGCGCGGTAAAAAGTCCGACCTTCACTTTGGTTGAACCCTACGAGATCGGTGACATCCGCGCCTTCCACTTCGACCTGTATCGCTTGGTCGATCCGGAGGAGCTGGAGTTTCTCGGCATCCGCGACTACTTCGAAGACGACGCGATGTGCCTGATCGAATGGCCCGATAAAGGTGCAGGCTTTTTGCCAAAGCCTGACCTGACCATTACCATTGGCCCGCAAGACAGCGGGCGTTCGCTGAAAATTTTAGCCGAGGGCTCGCGTGGCGAGGCTTGGTGTGCCGCTTTGGCATTGGAATCCAATTAAATGATGGGGTTTGGTATGCGCTTTCGCGCGTTGGTGGCTGCCGCTGGACTGATGTTGATGGCAGTAACCGTCAACGCTGTGGCCGATTCAAAGGTCAACAGCGTGCGCCTGTGGCGGGCGCCGGACAACACGCGACTGGTCTTCGACCTGAGTGGCCCGGTGCAGCACAGCGTCTTTACCCTGACCGCGCCGGACCGGCTGGTGATCGACATCAATGGCGCCACGTTGGGCGCACCGTTGAACGTGCAGACCGCGAACACGCCGATCACCGCGATGCGCTCGGCCCAGCGTACGCCGACCGACCTGCGGGTGGTCATCGACCTGAAAAAAGCCGTCACCCCGAAAAGTTTCTCGCTGGCGCCGAACGCGCAGTACGGCAACCGTCTGGTGGTCGATCTGTTCGACAACCCGGCCGATGCCGCGCCGCCGCCAGCTCCAACGCCATCGGTGGCGACCTTGCCGGCAGTGCCGGTGACCCCGACTGAGCCGGCGATCAAGCTGCCGCCAGCCCCCGCCGGCAAGCGCGACATCATTGTCGTGATCGACGCCGGCCACGGTGGCGAAGACCCGGGGGCGTCCGGTTCGCGCGGCCAGCGTGAGAAAGACGTGGTGCTGCAGATCGCTCGCGAACTGCAGCGTCAGGTCAACGGCATGAAAGGCTTCCGCGCCGAACTGACCCGGACTGGCGATTACTTCATTCCATTGCGCGGGCGTACCGAGATCGCCCGCAAGAAGGGCGCCGACCTGTTCGTCTCGATCCACGCCGACGCCGCGCCGTCCGCAGCCGCTTTCGGTGCGTCGGTGTTCGCCCTGTCCGATCGTGGTGCTACCTCCGAGACCGCTCGCTGGCTGGCCGACAGTGAAAACCGATCCGACCTGATCGGCGGCGCCGGCAACGTCAGCCTCGACGACAAGGACCGCATGCTCGCCGGCGTCCTGCTCGACCTGTCGATGACTGCGTCGCTGACCTCCAGTCTCAATGTCGGCCAGAAGGTTCTGACCAACATCGGTCGGGTCACGCCGCTGCACAAACAGCGCGTGGAACAGGCCGGCTTCATGGTGTTGAAGTCGCCGGATATCCCGTCGATCCTGGTCGAAACCGGCTTTATCTCCAACGCCAACGAAGCGAACAAACTGTCTGCATCCAGCCACCAGCAGGCGCTGGCCCGGTCGATCAGCAGCGGCGTGCGCCAGTTCTTCCAGCAAAATCCGCCACCGGGCACCTACATCGCCTGGCTGCGTGATTCCGGCAAGATTGCCCAGGGCCCGCGCGACCACCGCGTCGGCCCTGGGGAAACCCTGGCGATGATCGGCGTGCGCTATCAAGTCTCCCCGGCCACTCTGCGCGCCGCCAACAACCTGAAAAGTGATGAGCTGAAAGTCGGTCAGCACCTGACCATTCCCGGCACCGAACTGGCGTCCAAAGAATGAACCAGGTATTGAACACTGCGCGCATCGAGCTGCTCAGCCCGCGGCTGGCGAACCAGATCGCCGCCGGTGAAGTGGTTGAACGTCCGGCCTCTGTTATCAAGGAGCTGCTGGAAAACAGCCTCGACTCCGGCGCCAGGCGTATCGACGTCGATGTCGAGCAGGGCGGCGTCAAGTTGCTGCGGGTGCGCGATGACGGCAGCGGCATTTCTGCCGATGACCTGCCGCTGGCTCTGGCCCGTCACGCCACCAGCAAGATCCGCAACCTCGAAGACCTTGAACAGGTGATGAGCCTGGGGTTTCGTGGCGAGGCGTTGGCGTCGATCAGCTCTGTGGCGCGTTTGACCCTGACCTCGCGCACCCGCGATGCCGATCAGGCCTGGCAGGTCGAGACCGAAGGCCGCGACATGGCACCGCGCGTGCAGCCGGCGGCGCACCCGGTCGGCACCTCAGTGGAAGTTCGCGACCTGTTTTTCAACACCCCGGCCCGGCGCAAATTCCTCAAGACCGAAAAAACCGAATTCGATCACCTGCAGGAGGTGATCAAGCGTCTGGCGCTGGCGCGTTTCGACGTGGCATTTCATCTGCGCCACAACGGCAAGACCATCCTCAGCCTGCACGAGGCCCATGACGATGCGGCCCGTGCGCGGCGCGTGGCGGCGATCTGCGGTTCCGGTTTCCTCGAACAGGCGCTGCCGATCGAGATCGAGCGCAATGGTCTGCACCTGTGGGGCTGGGTCGGTTTGCCGACTTTCAACCGCAGTCAGGCGGACTTGCAGTATTTCTTCGTCAACGGTCGGGCGGTGCGCGACAAACTGGTGGCCCATGCGGTGCGCCAGGCTTATCGCGACGTGCTGTTCAACGGTCGGCATCCGACCTTCGCGTTGTTTTTCGAGGTCGATCCGGCAGCAGTAGACGTCAACGTCCACCCGACCAAGCACGAAGTACGCTTCCGTGACGGGCGCATGGTTCATGACTTCCTGTACGGCACGCTGCACCGTGCGCTGGGCGACGTGCGACCGGAAGATCAACTGGCCGGTTCGGTCACCACGGCGATCGTTCGACCCAGCGGAATCGAGGCGGGTGAATTCGGCCCGCAAGGCGAGATGCGTCTGGCCGCCAATGCGCTGCTCGAGCAGCCGCAGGCGCAACCGGCGTTCAACACGTCATCCTGTGCCAGCGCTGGCGGTGCCTATCAGTACCAATACACGCCGCGGCCGCAATCGACAGTGCCTGCCGCCGAGGCGCAAGCCGCTTACAAAGAGTTTTTCGCGCCGCTGCCAGAAGCCAATGCCAACGCGCTTCCGGCTGGTCAGGAAGATATTCCGCCGCTCGGCTATGCACTGGCGCAGCTCAAGGGCATCTATATCCTGTCTGAGAACGCCCATGGCCTGGTGCTGGTGGACATGCATGCCGCCCACGAGCGGATCATGTACGAACGCTTGAAAATCGCCATGGCCAGCGAAGGCCTGAGTGGTCAGCCGTTGCTGGTGCCGGAGTCGCTGGCGGTCAGTCAGCGCGAGGCCGATTGCGCTGAAGAACATGCGGCGTGGTTTCAGCGACTTGGTTTTGAGTTGCAGCGGCTTGGCCCGGAAACCCTGGCGATCCGGCAGATTCCTGCGTTGCTCAAACAGGCGGAAGCCAATCGGCTGGTCGGCGATGTTCTGTCGGACCTGATGGAATATGGCACCAGCGACCGCATTCAGGCGCACCTCAACGAACTGCTCGGCACCATGGCCTGCCACGGCGCGATCCGCGCCAACCGGCGTCTGGCCCTGCCGGAAATGAACGGCCTGCTGCGCGACATGGAAAACACCGAGCGCAGTGGCCAATGCAACCATGGCCGACCGACCTGGACCCAACTGGGCCTGGACGATCTGGACAAACTGTTCCTGCGCGGTCGTTGATGAGCCAGCTCCCTCCAGCGATATTTCTGATGGGCCCGACCGCTGCGGGCAAGACCGATCTGGCCATCGAGCTGACCAAGGTGCTGCCGTGCGTATTGATCAGCGTCGATTCGGCGCTGGTCTACCGCGGCATGGACATCGGCACCGCCAAGCCTTCGAAAGAGCTGCTGGCCCAATACCCGCACCGGCTGATCGATATCCTCGACCCCGCTGAGGCGTATTCCGCTGCCGATTTCCGCCGCGACGCCCTGCAAGCCATGGCAGAGATCACCGCGCGGGGAAAGATCCCGCTACTGGTCGGCGGTACCATGCTCTATTACAAGGCTCTGGTCGAAGGTCTGGCCGACATGCCGGCGGCCGATCCCGAGGTGCGCGCGCAGATCGAGGAAGAAGCTGCACGTCTGGGCTGGCAAGCGCTGCACGATCAGTTGGCGCAAATCGATCCGGTGTCGGCGGCGCGGATTCATCCAAATGATCCGCAGCGCTTGAGTCGGGCGCTTGAAGTCTATCGAGTCAGCGGGCAGAGCATGACCACCCTGCGTGAGCAACAATCTGCGCAAAGTACTGAAGCAGCCGCTTCGGGACGCCAACAATTGCCCTATACTGTCGCGAACCTGGCCATTGCTCCGGCGAATCGTCAGGTTCTGCACCAGCGAATTGAACAAAGATTCACAAATATGTTGGAACAGGGATTCATCGACGAGGTCGTAGCCCTGCGTAAAAGAAGTGACCTGCATGCCGGGTTGCCGTCTATACGTGCGGTAGGCTACCGCCAAGTCTGGGATTATCTGGACGGCAAGCTGACATTGGCCCAGATGCAGGAGCGCGGCATCATCGCCACGCGCCAATTGGCCAAGCGCCAGTTTACCTGGCTGCGCAGCTGGGACGATTTACACTGGCTGGACAGTCTTGATTGCGACAATCTGCCACGCGCCTTGAAATACCTCGGGACCATCTCCATATTGAGCTGAGTCCTTGCAATTGCCGTCTATCCTTGGGGGTGTGACGGCCGAAGCCATCTGAATTTACCTGTTTTTATTATTGAATCCTTAAAGGAGTGCGGCACATGTCAAAAGGGCATTCGCTACAAGACCCTTACCTGAACACTTTACGTAAAGAGAAAGTCGGGGTTTCCATCTACCTGGTCAACGGTATCAAGCTGCAAGGAACGATCGAGTCGTTCGACCAGTTCGTGATCCTGCTGAAAAACACCGTCAGCCAGATGGTCTACAAACACGCTATCTCGACCGTCGTGCCGGTTCGTCCAATTCGTCTGCCTAGCGCAACCGAAAACGAACAGGGCGATGCCGATGCAGCGCCGGGTAACGCCTGATAGGAGTCTCCTTTGTTCTTTGAGCGCCACGGTGGTGGTGAGCGAGTCATCCTCGTTCACTTGGATGGACAGGACCCTGAGGCGCGCGAAGATCCGCAGGAGTTTCAGGAGTTGGCAAATTCGGCTGGCGCCGAGACCGTTGCGTTTTTTAACGTGCCGCGTCATCGGCCAACCGCCAAATATCTGATCGGCAGCGGCAAGGTCGAGGAACTGCGCGACCTGGTCAAGGCTGAAGAAGCCGATCTGGTGATTTTCAATCACATCCTCACGCCCAGTCAGGAACGCAACCTCGAACGTGTTTTCGAGTGTCGCGTGATCGACCGCACCGGGCTGATTCTCGATATTTTCGCTCAACGCGCACGTACCCATGAGGGCAAGCTGCAGGTCGAACTGGCCCAGCTTGACCACATGAGCACGCGACTGGTTCGCGGCTGGACTCACCTTGAACGTCAGGGTGGCGGCATCGGTATGCGCGGCCCCGGTGAAACCCAGCTGGAAACCGACCGCCGTCTGTTGCGGGTCCGTCTGCGCCAGATCAAGGGGCGGCTGGAGAAGGTGCGCAGTCAGCGCGAGCAGTCGCGCCGTGGCCGATCCCGTGCGGACATTCCTACCGTGTCGCTGGTGGGCTACACCAACGCCGGCAAATCGACACTCTTCAACAACGTGACGAAATCCGACGTGTACGCGGCCGATCAACTGTTCGCCACACTTGACCCGACCCTGCGCCGCCTGGAACTTGACGACCTCGGTCCGATTGTCCTGGCCGACACCGTGGGCTTCATTCGTCACCTGCCGCACAAGCTGGTCGAGGCATTTCGGTCTACGCTCGAAGAGTCGAGCAATTCCGACCTGTTGTTGCACGTGATCGATGCGGCCGAACCGGATCGCATGTTGCAGATCGAGCAGGTGATGGTGGTGCTGGGCGAGATTGGCGCTCAGGACTTGCCGATCCTGGAGGTCTATAACAAACTCGATTTGCTTGAAGGCGTCGAGCCGCAGATCCAGCGCGATGCCGATGGCAAGCCGCAACGGGTCTGGCTGTCGGCGCGTGATGGCAGTGGTCTGGAGTTGCTCGAACAAGCGATCGCCGAGTTGCTCGGCAGTGACCTGTTCGTGGGGACCTTGCGCCTGCCGCAACGATTCGCTCGACTGCGTGCGCAGTTCTTCGAACTCGGAGCGGTGCAGAAAGAAGAATACGATGAAGAAGGTGTCAGCCTGCTGGCCGTTCGTTTGCCCCGGATCGAGCTGAATCGATTGGTAAGCCGCGAAGGATTGCAGCCGATGGAATTCATCGAGCAACACACTTTGCAATAAAAGCCTGAAAAAGCGGTTGTGCCGCGACGGCAGGCATTCTGTAGCATTGGTCGGCGCGCCGTGGGTGCGTCTTTGCTTTATCAGATGGAGAGCGCTATGGCTTGGAATGAGCCGGGTGGCAACTCGAATAATCAGGATCCCTGGGGTGGCAAGCGCCGCAATAACGGCGACCGCAAGGGACCACCGGATCTCGACGAGGCCTTCCGAAAGCTGCAGGAAAGCCTGAACGGGTTGTTCGGTGGTGGTAAGAAACGCGGTGATGACGGCGGCGGTTCCGGCAGGAGCAGTGGCGGCTTCGGCGGTCTGCTCGGCATCGGCCTGGTCGTGCTGGCGGCCGTCTGGCTGTACAGCGCGGTTTACGTGGTGGACGAGCAGGAGCAGGCCGTGGTGCTGCGCTTCGGCAAGTACTACGAGACTGTCGGCCCGGGCCTGAACATCTACTTCCCGCCGATCGACAAGAAGTACATGGAGAACGTGACGCGTGAGCGTGCGTACACCAAGCAGGGCCAGATGCTGACCGAAGACGAGAACATCGTCGAAGTGCCACTGACCGTGCAGTACAAGATCAGCAACCTGCAGGACTTCGTGCTGAACGTCGATCAGCCGGAAATCAGCCTGCAGCACGCGACCGAAAGTGCACTGCGTCACGTGGTCGGTTCCACCGCCATGGACCAGGTGCTGACCGAAGGCCGTGAATTGATGGCGAGCGAAATCAAGGAGCGTCTGCAACGTTTCCTCGATACCTATCGCACCGGTATCACTGTCACCCAGGTCAACGTACAGAGCGCAGCGGCACCGCGTGAAGTGCAGGAAGCCTTCGATGACGTGATCCGCGCCCGTGAAGACGAGCAGCGCTCGCGTAACCAGGCCGAAACCTACGCCAACGGCGTGGTGCCGGAAGCCCGTGGTCAGGCCCAGCGCATCATCGAGGATGCCAACGGTTACCGCGACGAGACCATCTCGCGCGCCAAGGGTGAGGCCGATCGCTTCACCAAGCTGGTCGCCGAGTATCGCAAGGCTCCTGAAGTCACCCGCGAGCGTCTGTACCTGGACACCATGCAGGAAGTCTTCAGCAATACCAGCAAGGTCCTCGTGACCGGCAACAAGAACGGCCAGAGCAATCTGCTCTACCTGCCGTTGGACAAGATGATCCAGAACAGTTCGGGTAATGCACCGGTGACCGGTTCGGCCGCCAGCAACAACACGGACGTCACGCCGCATGTCACTGACGTGCCGCAGACGCGTACAAGGGAGACCCGCTGATGAGCAATAAATCGCTGATCGCCCTGATCGTTGGCGTTGTCGTGGTACTGGTGGGCTGGAATTGCTTCTACATCGTCGCTCAGACCGAGCGCGCGGTGCTGCTGCAATTCGGTCGTGTGGTTCAGGCCGATGTCCAGCCGGGTCTGCATGTGAAGGTGCCTTACGTCAACCAGGTGCGCAAATTCGACGCGCGCCTGCTGACGCTGGATGCACCGACGCAACGCTTCCTGACCCTGGAAAAGAAAGCCGTGATGGTCGATGCCTACGCCAAGTGGCGGGTGAAAGATGCCGAGCGCTTCTACACCGCGACTTCGGGTCTGAAGCAGATCGCCGACGAGCGTCTGTCCCGTCGTCTGGAATCCGGTCTGCGTGACCAGTTCGGCAAGCGCACCCTGCACGAAGTGGTGTCGGGTGAGCGTGATGCGCTGATGGCTGACATCACTGCATCGCTGAACAAGATGGCGGAAAAAGAGCTGGGTATCGAAGTGGTCGATGTGCGGGTCAAGGCCATCGATCTGCCGAAAGAAGTGAACCGCAGCGTGTTCGAGCGCATGAGCACCGAGCGTGAGCGTGAAGCTCGCGAGCACCGCGCCAAGGGTAACGAGCTGGCCGAAGGCATCCGTGCCGACGCCGATCGTCAACGCCGCGTGTTGCTGGCCGAAGCCTATCGTGAATCCGAAGAGGTTCGCGGTGACGGTGATGCCCAGGCTGCAGCGATCTACTCCAAGGCCTACGGTCAGGATCAGGAGTTCTACGGTTTCTACCGCAGCCTGCGTGCCTACCGTGAAAGCTTCGCGAACAAATCCGACGTCCTGGTCCTCGACCCAAGCAGCGACTTCTTCCGTTACCTGGAAAAAGCCAAGCCTTGACACGACGTTGACCTGAATCATTCCGCCCGGCGGCTAAAACCTCGGGCGGGGTGATCCTTTCGGAAAACGTGTGTATGATGCGGCAGCCGGGAAATTCCCGGCTTTTTTGCGTCTGCATGTTTGATTGCTGTTTTTGTTGCAGGCGTCGGGTTGAACGGCCCGAGCGTTTTTCGAGGAAAGTGATGGGCGAAGCCGGTAACAGGCCTTTCGCTGCGTCGTTCATGCGCGTGCGTTTTGAACGCCCCGGTCATTTTCTGCTTCACTCAAGGCTCGCCCTCGTGCTGGCCGCCCGGATCAAAGGGGAATGGCGTAATGGCAACGGTAGACCGCTGGCTGCTGCCAGATGGCATCGAAGAAGTACTGCCACCGGAGGCGGCGCGCATTGAAGTCGCGCGTCGTCAGGTGTTGGATCTGTTCCAGAGCTGGGGTTACGAGTTTGTCGTGACTCCCCATATCGAGTACCTGGAATCCCTGCTGACCGGCGCGGGCCAGGACCTGGATCTGCGTACCTTCAAGGTCATCGACCCGCAATCGGGCCGGCAGATGGGTTTCCGCGCCGACATCACGCCACAGGTCGCGCGTATCGATGCGCACACCCTGCGTCGCGAGGGTCCGAGCCGTCTGTGCTACGCCGGCAGCGTCCTGCACGCCCAGCCCCGTGCATTGTCGTCCTCGCGCAGCCCGATCCAGCTGGGCGCCGAGTTGTACGGCGATGCCAGCCCGAGCAGCGACGTCGAAGTCATCAGCCTGATGCTGGCCATGCTGCAACTGGCCGATGTGCCGGATGTGCACATGGACCTCGGGCATGTCGGCATCTACCGTGGTCTGGCGCGCGCCGCCGGTCTATCCGGTGAAGTCGAGCAGCAGTTGTTCGATGCCCTGCAGCGCAAGGCCATTGATGAAGTGATTACCCTGACCGAAGGTCTGCCGGCCGATCTGTCGGGCATGCTGCGCGCCTTGGTTGATCTGTGTGGCGGCCGTGAAGTGTTGAATGCTGCGCGCGAGCGTCTGGCCAATGCGCCGGCGCCGGTTCTGGCGGCGCTGGAAGATCTGCTGGCGATCGCCGAGCGGCTTTCCGTGCGCTTCCCGCAGTTGCCGTTGTATTTCGACCTCGGCGAATTGCGCGGCTATCACTACCACACCGGTGTGGTGTTCGCGGTGTTCGTGCCGGGCGTTGGTCAGTCCATCGCTCAGGGCGGTCGTTACGATGACATCGGCGCCGACTTCGGTCGCGCGCGTCCGGCGACTGGCTTCTCTACCGATTTGAAAACCCTGGTGACCCTGGGGCGTGCTGAGATCGAGCTACCGTCTGGCGGTATCTGGATGCCTGACAGTACGGATGCGGCACTCTGGCAGCAGGTTTGCCAGTTGCGCAGTGAGGGTCAGCGTGTCGTTCAGGCGTTGCCTGGACAACCTTTGGCCGCCGCCCGTGATGCGGACTGCGACCGGCAATTGATTCAGCAGAACGGGCTTTGGCAAGTATCGCCACTGGCTTCTTGAGTTTTCCTGCCGGCCATCGCCGGCACCAAGTTTGCGCGAATGAGGACAAGTGTTATGGGTAAGAATGTCGTAGTCCTGGGCACCCAGTGGGGTGATGAGGGCAAAGGCAAGATCGTTGATCTGCTGACCGAACATGCTGCCGCCGTAGTGCGCTACCAGGGTGGCCACAACGCGGGTCACACGCTGGTGATCGACGGCGAGAAAACCGTTTTGCACCTGATTCCGTCGGGCGTGCTGCGCGAAGGCGTGCAATGCCTGATCGGCAACGGCGTGGTGGTTGCACCTGACGCCCTGCTGCGCGAGATCACCAAGCTGGAAGAGAAAGGCGTACCGGTGCGCGAGCGCCTGCGTATCAGCCCGTCCTGCCCGCTGATCCTGTCCTTCCACGTCGCGCTGGACCAGGCCCGTGAAAAGGCCCGTGGCGAGCTGAAGATCGGTACCACCGGTCGCGGCATCGGCCCGGCTTACGAAGATAAAGTTGCCCGTCGTGGCCTGCGTGTCGGCGACCTGCTGAACATGCCACGTTTCGAAGACAAGCTGCGTGAACTGGTGGACTACCACAACTTCATGCTGGTCGGTTACTACAAAGAGCCAGCCATCGAGTTCGAAAAGACCCTGGCCGAGTGCAAGGAATACGCTGAGCTGCTCAAGCCGCTGATGCTCGACGTGACCGCCGAGCTGCACGACCTGCGTCGTGCCGGCAAGGACATCATGTTCGAAGGCGCGCAAGGTTCGTTGCTCGACATCGACCACGGCACCTACCCGTACGTGACCAGTTCCAACACCACCGCTGGTGGCGTAGCGACCGGTTCGGGCGTTGGTCCGATGTTCCTCGACTACATACTGGGCATCACCAAGGCTTACACCACCCGCGTCGGCTCCGGCCCGTTCCCGACCGAGCTGTTCGATGACGTCGGCGCGCACCTGGCCAAGCAAGGCCACGAGTTCGGCGCCACCACTGGCCGCGCCCGTCGTTGCGGCTGGTTCGACGCCGTCATCCTGCGTCGCGCTATCGATGTGAACAGCATCTCGGGTATCTGCCTGACCAAGCTGGATGTGCTCGACGGTCTGGAAACCATCAACATCTGCGTCGGCTACAAGGATGCCGAAGGCAATGCCGTTGCCCCGACCGATGCGGACAGCTACGTAGGCCTGCAGCCTGTGTACGAAGAAGTGCCGGGCTGGAGCGAATCGACCGTGGGTGCCAAGACCCTGGAAGAGCTGCCGGCCAATGCTCGCGCTTACATCAAACGCGTTGAAGAGTTGATCGGCGCGCCGATCGACATTATTTCGACGGGTCCGGACCGCAACGAAACCATCGTCCTGCGTCATCCGTTTGCCTGATAAGTCGTTGATGCGAAAAACAAAGGCCCCTTAATCGGGGCCTTTGTCGTTTATGCCTGTTGGACGGCATGACCTTTGCTGTGAATCTGTCTACAAGAGTGCCATCAAATTAATGGCGTCAGAAGTAGAGGGATTTAAAGTGTCAGCCGTTCTCTCACTGTTACAAAGCCGTTTGCTGCGGCCGGTGTTCGTTACCCTTGGTATCGCCCTTTTGGTGCAGGTGCTGGTCGCAGTCGCCCTGACGCGGAGCACGGTCACGGCGCTGGAAGCCGATCTGGCCGTGCGCCTGGGTGCCGACAGTCAAAAGCTCTCCGGTGAACTGGAGCAGGCCGGGCGTGAAGTGACCTCGAGTCTTGATGCGTTATCGGCCAGCACTCGTCAGCGCCTGACCGCCGGTTTGTCTGCCCGCCTCAAAGAAGAGCAGGCGCAACTACGGGCGACCCTCGAAAAGGATCTCAAGGATTCGGCCAACGACATGGCGCAGTTGCTTGCATCCGTAGCGCCGCGTGCCATGTGGGACAGCGACGTACCGACGCTGTCGGAGTTCGCCCGCCGTGCCCAGCGCAACCCCAACGTGCTGTTCGTGGTGTACGACGACGCCACCGGCCAACATCTGACTCGTTATCTCAATCGCGAAAACCCGATCAACAAGGCCTTGCTGGAAAAAGGCCAGGGCGAGCGTGCGCTGGACAAAGTGCTGGATGCGGCGAAGAACGACCCCTCGGTCTACTACCTCGAAGCCTCGATCAATCCCAACGGCGTGGAAATCGGCAAGGTGCTGATGGGTGTTTCCACGGCGTCGGTGGAAACCGATCTGGCCGAGCTCGACAAGCGTTTCCTTGCGCTGATTGCCAGCAGCGATCAACTGGTCGGCGACAGCCTCAAAGGCGCTGCCGCGGACAGCGCCAAGGCTATGCAGGCACGCCTGCAATCGGCACAGGCCACCGCTGGCGAAATGAAAGCCAACACCGCACAGACCGTTCAAGAGGCGGCTGCGACATTACGCTGGCGTATCGGCCTCGGCCTGGCGCTGGTCGGTTGCGGCGTGCTGCTGTTGCTGGCGGTGGTGCTGGGTCATCGGGTGGTCAATCGCCTGAAAATGCTCAACGCGGCGATGGATGATCTGGCGGCAGGCGAGGGCGATCTCACCAAGCGTGTGCAGATCAACAGCAAGGATGAGATTGGCGACATGGCATCGGCGGTCAATCGCTTCGTCGACAAGTTGCAGCCGATCGTGCGCGAGGCGGGCGACGTCGCTCAGCGCACCGGCGTGGAAATCGGTGCGATGACCTTGCGCAATGCCGGCGCCGATGCGGCTGCCGGGATGCAGCGCGATGAGGTCGCAGAAAGCCTGCGCGCTCTGTCGCAAATGGCCGACGAGGCGCAGTCGGAAAGTCAGGCGATGCAGGCGGCGTTAAAGCAGGTTGTCGACATTCGCCAGGCCACTGATGAGAACACTCGTACTTCCGCCAAAGTCGGCAGCCTGATTGAGGCATTGGCAGGGCAGGTCGATACCGGAGCGAAAGTCATCGAGCGGCTGGCGCAGCAGAGCGAGCAGATTGAGGTGGTGCTGACGGTGATTCACGGCATCGCCGAACAGACCAACCTACTGGCATTGAACGCTGCGATCGAGGCGGCGCGGGCCGGTGAAACCGGGCGTGGGTTTGCCGTGGTGGCGGATGAAGTGCGTGCCCTGGCGAGCAAGACGCAAAGCTCCACCGGCGATATTCAGGCGCACATCGTCGCTCTGCAGCAGGGCGCGCGTGAAGCGGTCGAAGCGATTGGCCAGGCCGGACGGCAGGCCAGCGAAGGTTTGCTGGTATTGCGCGACAGTGCGCGGTTGCAGCAGTCGGTGCAGGCTTCGGTTGAGCAGGTGCATGCGGCGATCGGTCTGGCGACGCAAGCGGCAGCGCATCAGGCGCAGGGCGCGCAGGCAGTGCGGGGGCGTGTCGAGACGATCCATGCACAGGCCGAAAAAGCGGCGCAGGCAGTGGTGGAAACCACGGCCAGTGGCAAGGTGCTGGATGGTCTGGCGGCGCAGCTGAAAGCCAGTCTGGGGCAGTTCCGCGCTTGATGTTGGCTGTGCTGGCCGTATCGCGAGCAGGCTCACTCCTACATTTGGAATACGTTCCCCTATAGGAGTGAGCCTGCTCGCGATAGCTGTTTCAGCGGCTCAAATACATCCGCGTCGTCAGCAGATATACCGGCAGTCCGGAGACCAGAATCAACAACGCCGCATACGGCGCCGCTGCCGCAAACTCGACATTCGCCGTGTGCGCCCAGACCTCTGTCGCCAGCGTATTCAGTCCAGTCGGACTGAGCAGCAACGTCGCCGTCAATTCCTTCATCGCATCGAGAAACACCAGCGCAAACGCCGCGCCCAGTGCCGGGAAAATGATCGGCAGGGTCACCCGGCAAAACGCCGTGAACGACGACGCGCCCAGCGTACGCGCTGCTTCTTCCAGCTGCGGTGCAGCCTTGTTCAGCGCGGTACGGATCGGCGCTTGCGCCAGTGGCAGGAACAGCAGCGCATAGGCGATCAGCAACAAGCCCGACGTCTGATACAGCGCCGGCACGTAATGCAGGGCGAAATACACCAGCGTCAACGCAATCACCAGTCCCGGCAGCGCGTGCAGCAGATAAGGCAAGCGTTCGGCCCAGATTGCCAATTGGCCTTTATAGCGCACCACCAGCAGTCCGACCGGAACCGCCAGCAGCAGGCACAACGCCGCGCCGCCCAGTGACAATGCCAGCGACGACAATAACGCCTCGCTGATCGCTGCTACCGGGAACGCTGCTGACGAACCGACCGCCAGCCAGTACGCCAACATTCCCAACGGAATGCCGCTGCCGATGATCGCCAGCAACAGGCAATACAACTGACCGAGCGCAGCCCACGGCCCAAGCTTTACTTGTTCGGCCTGTCGGGCTGCGCCCTGGCCGGTGCGCACATGCCGGCCCTTGCCGCGCACGCGCAACTCCAGCCACAACAAGAGCAGACACAGCGCCAGCAACACCGCAGAAAGCATCGCGGCATTGGCGTTGCTGAATTCCAGTTCGAATTGCTGGTAGATCGCCGTGGTAAACGTCTGCAGGCCGATGATCGACAGCGCGCCGAACTCCACCAGCATGTGCAGGGCGATCAGCAACGAGCCGGCCAGCAGCGATGGCCACAGCAGCGGCAGGGTGACGCGGAAAAACACGCCCCAGCGATTCTGCCCCAGCGTGCGAGCGGACTCTTCGAGAGAGGGATCGAGATTGCGCAGGGTCGCCGCGACTGGCAGAAAGATCAGCGGGTACTTCGACAGGCTCATCACCAGAATCGCGCCGCCGAGGCCTTCGAACTGCGCACTCAGCGACACCCAGGTGAAGCTGCTGACGAATGCCGGCACTGCAAACGGCAGGCACAGGATCACGCCCCACAGGCGTCGACCTGGCAGATTGCTGCGTTCCAGCAGCCATGCCAGCGACAGGCCGATCACGCCGCAGGTGATCGTCACGCCGATCATCAGTGCCAAAGTATTGCGCAACAGGCCAAACACATACGGGCGCCACAACAAGTGCAACGCCTCGGCCCAGCCGGCCTGCCAGGCTTTCACTCCGACGTAGGCCAGGGGCAACAGGCTCAATACCACCAGTAGCAGAACCGGCAGCACCAGCCAGATCGACGGCCGTTTGCGTCTTGGCACATAACCCCCGCGCGTGGCGGGGGCCGATAACGATGCTGCCATCAGTTCAGGCCAACTTCGCGTTCCAGCTCCAGGGCTTCTTCAGCATTGCCCAGATCCGCCGGAGTGACGTTCGGCGCTTCCAGTTCGCTGAATGGCTTGAGGCCGCGATCCGATTCCATGCCTTTGTGCAGCGGGTATTCGGCGGTGGTTTGGGTGATCACGCGCTGGCCTTCTTCGCTGGCCATGAACGCGAGGAATTGCTGGGCTTCTTTTGGATGTTTGCTGGATTTGAGCACGGCAGCGCTGGACACGGTGATCAAGCCGCCAGCGTCGCCGCCGGTGAAATAATGCAGTTTGGAGTCGAGCTTGCCTTTCTCGCGCTGCAGGGCGAACCAGTAATAATTGTTCACCAGCACCGTGGCGACTTCGCCGTTCTCCACGGCTTTGAGCGCGACCATGTTGTTGCTGTAGGTCTTGCCGAACGCGCGCAGACCGGTCAGCCATTCTTCGGCAGCGTCGCGACCGTGCAGTTTGATGATCGCAACGGCCTGCTCCTGGAAGGCGCCGCTGGTCGGAACGAAACCGACTTTGCCCTGCCATTGTGGCTCGGAGAACTCCATGACCGATTTCGGCAGGTCTTTTTCATCGATCAGTTTCGGGTTGAACGCTACCACGCGCACCCGGGCGGTGACACCGATCCAGGTGCCATTGGCGGCGACATATTTTTCCGGCAGAACCGCCAGTGTGGCGTCATCGGCCTTGGCCAGCAGGCCCTGTTCGCCGAGGTTGTTCAGCGGCGGCGACTCTTCGGTGTAGATTACGTCGGCGGGGGAGCGATCGCCTTCTTCGATGATCTGGCTGGCGAGCTGATTGCTGCTGCCTTTGCGCACGTTGACGTGAATGCCAGTCTTGGCCTCGAAAGCCTTGGCAATCGCATCGCCGACTTCCTTGTGCTGGCCGTTGTAGAGGGTCAGGGAAACCGCATCGGCAGCCTGGGTGAGGGGAGTGGCGAGCGCCAGGCCGAGGAGGGTGAAGGTCAAGCCTCGGCGCAGGGTATTTCGAAACGTCATTCGCAGGGTTCCTCACTGTCGCATTGCAAAAACTTGCAACAATGATAAACGATATTGTTTCTCAAGTGCGGCTTGTGCGGGACAAGGGGATCGGGTAGACCTGCGGAAATTCAGGGAGCCAGAAACGCAAAAACCCGCTTTCGCGGGTTTTTGGGAAATCCAAGGCCTGAACCCTGGATTTGAATTGGTGCCCAGAAGAAGACTCGAACTTCCACGACCGTAAGGTCACCAGCACCTGAAGCTGGCGTGTCTACCAATTTCACCATCTGGGCAATATCGCAAGCGTTGCCGCTGTTGATGTGGCGCACTATACGGAGGCCTTTTTGATCTGTAAACCCCTGATTTGGTTTTAATAAATCAGAGTGAACAAAAGCTTTCCCGCAAATGCAAAAAACCCGCTTTCGCGGGTTTTGTGTGAGTCTTGAAACTGATCTAGTCTCAAACTCGAAATTGGTGCCCAGGAGAAGACTCGAACTTCCACGACCGTAAGGTCACCAGCACCTGAAGCTGGCGTGTCTACCAATTTCACCACCTGGGCATCATCGAAAGCGCTTGTGCGTCGTCGATGGCGCGCACTATACGGAGCGTCTTTTTAACTGTAAACCCCTGCTGCAGAAAAAACTGAATTTTTTTACCAGCGGCGTTCAAAAGCGTATCTGCGCGTCGATACAGGGCCTTGTAAGGCCTTATAGAGTCGGAAATTTCCCGTTTCCCGGCGCCTATGCCAAACTAACCCGCATATAGACAAGGTGAAAACTCTCTAATGGCCGATTGGCAGTCCCTCGATCCCGAGGCCGCTCGTGAAGCGGAAAAATACGAAAACCCTATTCCCAGCCGCGAACTGATCCTGGCGCACCTCGCCGATCGGGGTTCGCCTGCTGCCCGCGAGCAACTGGTCGAAGAGTTTGGTCTGACCACAGAAGACCAGATCGAGGCCCTGCGCCGCCGCTTGCGCGCTATGGAGCGCGACGCTCAATTGATCTACACCCGCCGCGGCACTTACGCGCCGGTGGACAAGCTCGACCTGATCCTCGGCCGCATCAGCGGTCACCGTGACGGCTTCGGCTTCCTCGTGCCGGACGACGGCAGCGACGACCTGTTCATGAGCCCGGCGCAAATGCGCCTGGTGTTCGACGGTGACCGTGCACTGGCGCGGGTTTCCGGGCTCGACCGGCGTGGTCGCCGCGAAGGCGTGATCGTCGAAGTGGTATCCCGCGCTCATGAAACGATCGTCGGCCGCTACTTCGAAGAAGGCGGCATCGGTTTCGTCGTTGCCGACAATCCGAAGATCCAGCAGGAAGTGCTCGTCACCCCGGGCCGCAATGCCAACGCGCAGATCGGTCAGTTCGTCGAGGTGAAGATCACCCACTGGCCAACGCCGCGCTTCCAGCCTCAGGGCGATGTGGTCGAAGTGGTCGGCAACTACATGGCGCCGGGCATGGAAATCGATGTTGCCCTGCGCACTTACGACATTCCGCACGTCTGGCCTGAAGCCGTTCTGAAGGAAGCCGGCAAGCTCAAGCCGGAAGTCGAAGAGAAGGACAAAGAGAAGCGCATCGACCTGCGCCATCTGCCGTTCGTCACCATTGACGGCGAAGATGCCCGCGACTTCGACGACGCGGTCTACTGCGAAGCCAAACCGGGCAAGCTGCGTCTGTTCTCCGGTGGCTGGAAGTTGTACGTGGCGATTGCCGACGTTTCCAGTTATGTGAAGATCGGCTCGGCGCTGGATAACGAGGCTCAGGTTCGCGGCAACTCGGTGTATTTCCCCGAGCGCGTGATCCCGATGCTGCCGGAACAGCTGTCCAACGGCCTGTGCTCGCTGAACCCGCAGGTCGATCGTCTGGCCATGGTCTGCGAGATGACCATCTCCAAGTCCGGCGAAATGACCGACTACTGCTTTTATGAGGCAGTGATCCATTCCCACGCCCGTCTGACCTACAACAAGGTCAGCGCGATGCTGGAAACGCCGAAAGCTACCGAAGCGCGCAAATTGCGTGGCGAATACACCGATGTCGTGCCGCACCTCAAGCAGCTCTACGCGTTGTACAAAGTATTGCTGGCGGCCCGTCATGTGCGGGGCGCGATTGATTTCGAAACCCAGGAAACCCGGATCATCTTCGGTTCCGAGCGCAAGATTGCCGAAATCCGTCCGACCGTGCGCAACGATGCGCACAAGCTGATCGAGGAATGCATGCTGGCGGCCAACGTCGCCACCGCCGAATTCCTCAAGAAGCACGAAATTCCTGCGTTGTATCGCGTTCACGCCGGCCCGCCGCCAGAGCGTCTGGAAAAGCTGCGCGCTTTCCTGGGTGAGCTCGGCCTGTCCCTGCACAAGGGCAAGGACGGTCCGTCGCCGAAGGATTACCAGGCCCTGCTGGCGAGCATCAAGGATCGTCCGGATTTCCATTTGATCCAGACCGTGATGCTGCGTTCCTTGAGCCAGGCGGTGTACAGCGCTGAAAATGACGGTCACTTCGGCCTGAATTACGAAGCCTATACCCACTTCACCTCGCCGATCCGTCGTTACCCGGACCTGCTCACGCACCGCGCGATCCGCAGCGTGATCCACTCCAAACAGGACACCCCGCACGTTCGTCGTGCCGGTGCGATGACCATTCCCAAGGCGCGCATCTATCCGTACGACGAAGCGGCGCTGGAGCAACTCGGCGAGCAGTGCTCGATGAGCGAACGCCGCGCCGACGAAGCGACCCGCGACGTGGTGAACTGGCTCAAGTGCGAGTTCATGAAGGATCGCGTCGGCGAGTCGTTCCCGGGCGTGATCACCGCTGTGACCGGTTTTGGCCTGTTCGTCGAATTGACCGACATTTACGTCGAAGGCCTGGTGCACGTCACTGCGCTGCCGGGCGATTACTACCACTTCGATCCAGTGCATCACCGCTTGGCGGGCGAGCGTACCGGTCGCAGTTTCCGTCTTGGCGACACCGTTGAAGTGCGGGTCATGCGCGTTGATCTCGACGAACGCAAGATCGACTTCGAGATGGCGGAAAAAACCATCAGCGCGCCGATCGGTCGCAAGAAACGTGGCACCGAAACCGCTGCGCCTGCTGCCAAGGCTTCGGAAGAAAAGGCTCCAGCGAAAACCGCCAGCCGTCGTCCGGCCAAGGAAAAGGTTGCCGAAGCCTATCGCCCGAGCGATGCCGTGGCGAAAAACGCCGAGCTGCGCAAAAGCCGTGAATTGAAGAAGGCCTTGTTGGCCGATGCGAAAAACGGTGGTAAAGCGGCGTCCGGGGGAAAGACCGGGCGGTCGGCGCCTGACAGGGCGACCGACGGCAAGCCAGCCAAGCCGAGCAAACACCGTAAGGGCCCGCCAAAAGCGGGTTCCGCTCCAGCCAAAAGCGGCGGGGCGCGTAAACCGAAGGCGAAGTCATGAGTCAGTTGGAAAAAATCTACGGCGTTCACGCGGTAGAAGCGTTGCTGCGTCACCACCCCAAACGCGTCAAGCAGATCTGGCTGGCGGAAAGCCGCAACGATCCGCGCGTGCAGACGCTGGTCGAACTGGCCAACGAAAACCGTGTGCAGGTCGGCCAGGCCGAGCGTCGCGAAATGGACGCCTGGGTTGAGGGCGTGCATCAGGGTGTGGTCGCGGAAGTCAGTCCGAGCCAGGTCTGGGGCGAGGCGATGCTCGACGAGTTGCTCGATCGTACTGAAGGCGCGCCGCTGTTGCTGGTACTCGACGGCGTGACCGATCCACACAACCTCGGCGCCTGCCTGCGTTCGGCCGATGCGGCCGGGGCGCTGGCGGTGATCGTGCCGAAAGACAAGTCGGCCACGCTGACCCCGGTTGTGCGTAAAGTCGCCTGCGGCGCAGCGGAAGTGATTCCACTGGTGGCCGTGACCAACCTGGCACGCACGCTGGAAAAGCTTCAGCAGCGCGGCCTCTGGGTAGTCGGCACGGCCGGTGAAGCCGAGGTCAGCATTTATGACCAGGACCTGACCGGCCCGACCATCCTGATCATGGGCGCCGAAGGCAAAGGCATGCGTCGCCTGACCCGTGAACATTGCGACTATCTGGTAAACCTGCCGATGGCCGGCAGCGTCAGCAGCCTCAACGTCTCGGTCGCCACCGGCGTGTGCCTGTTCGAGGCCCAGCGCCAGCGCGGGGCGAAGGCCAAGGCTGCCGCGAAAAAATAAGCTTCACGCAATCAATTGTAGGAGTGAGCCTGCTCGCGATAGCGGAGTTACATTCAGCACATAAGTTGAATGTTGCACCCTCATCGCGAGCAGGCTCACTCCTACATTGCTTTGCGCCAAGGCGAAGATCGGTGGTTGTTCAAATAATCACCAATTGCCTTGCACCTCTTCTGTCCCTTCTCTACAATTGCGCCCCTTGCTGTGACGGCAGGCACGCATGTGCCCCGCGCCAGCAAGTCCATAAGTGTCATTCACTCCTTGTCTGACCGTTTTTGAGCGGCAGGCTACAACCCGTAAGGAGCATTCATGCGTCATTACGAAATCATCTTTCTGGTCCACCCGGATCAGAGCGAGCAAGTCGGCGGCATGGTTGAGCGTTACACCAAGCTGATCGAAGAAGACGGCGGCAAAATCCACCGTCTGGAAGACTGGGGCCGTCGTCAACTGGCCTACGCAATCAACAATGTTCACAAGGCTCACTACGTGATGCTGAACGTTGAGTGCACTGGCAAGGCCCTGGCCGAGCTGGAAGACAACTTCCGCTACAACGATGCAGTGATCCGTAACCTGGTCATCCGTCGCGACGAAGCCGTTACCGGCCAGTCCGAGATGCTCAAGGCTGAAGAAAACCGCAGTGAGCGCCGTGAGCGTCGCGACCGTCCTGAGCACGAAGGCGCCGAAGGCACCGACAGTGATGACAGCGACAACAGCGATAACGCTGACGAGTAATCCACGGACCTTATTAAGGAGCCTATCAAATGGCACGTTTCTTCCGTCGTCGTAAATTCTGCCGCTTCACCGCTGAAGACGTGAAAGAGATCGATTACAAAGATCTCAACACTCTGAAAGCCTACGTATCCGAGACCGGCAAAATCGTTCCAAGCCGCATCACCGGTACCAAAGCTCGTTATCAGCGTCAGCTGGCCACCGCTATCAAGCGCGCCCGCTTCCTGGCCCTGCTGGCCTACACCGACAGCCACGGCCGCTGAGACCGGGCAGTCGACAAGTAGCAAAGGATTGAATGCATGCGCGCCTTAGCTGAGTTCATCATGCGAGGCCGAATGCAGGCCACTCTCGTGGTGGCCGGATGTGCAACATTGCCGTTGTTGTATTGGTTGGGTGCTGCCGCCGGGAGCCTTGTGCTGCTGCGGCGCGGATTGGCGGACGCCCTTGGCGTTCTGTCCCTGGGACTGCTGCCAGCCTTGATCTGGTGGCTGTATGCCGACGACCCACGGGCACTTCTGGTGCTGCTGGGGTCTGCGGTGCTTGCGTTGGTTTTGCGCGCAAGCGAATCCTGGGTCCGTACGCTGCTGGTCAGCGTAGTGATCGGAGTGGTGTTTTCAGTGGTGCTCGGGGTCGCGTTTGCGGCCCAGATCGAGATGCTCGCACAGGCCCTTATAAAGGTCATGCCGGCGCTTCTCGGTGAGACCTACAAGCAATTGTCGGTCGATGAGCAAGCGCGTTTCGCGTCCCTGATTGCACCGGTCCTGACCGGACTGATTGCGGCCTTGTTGCAGATCGTCAGCGTGCTGAGCCTGATTGTCGGGCGGCATTGGCAGGCGTTGTTGTACAACCCGGGTGGTTTCGGTCGCGAGTTTCGCGCCATCCGCATCCCGCTGGGGCCGGCGATGTTACTGCTGGCGTTGATGCTTCTGGGCCCGAATCTCGGTGCACAGATGGCCATGTTGACGCCGTTGTGCAGTGTACCGCTGGTGTTCGCCGGGCTGGCCCTGATTCATGGGCTGGTCGGGCAGAAGCGACTGGCCGGTTTCTGGCTGGTGGGGTTGTACGTCACGCTGCTGTTGTTCATGCAGCTGATCTATCCGTTGCTCGTGGTTCTGGCCATTGTCGACAGCCTGATTGATTTTCGCGGTCGTCACGTGTCGAAAGACACCGACAGCGCGAACGGTGAAGGTTAAAAGTTAGAGGATTTTCACATGCAACTGATCCTTCTGGAAAAAATCGCCAACCTGGGCAACCTGGGCGACAAAGTAAACGTTAAGGCCGGTTACGGCCGTAACTACCTGCTGCCTTTCGGCAAGGCTACCGCTGCGACCGCTGCCAACCTGGCTGCGTTCGAAGAGCGTCGCGCCGAGCTGGAAAAAGCTGCCGCAGACCGTAAGGCATCGGCTGAAAGCCGTGCTGCCCAACTGGCCGAGCTGGAAGTGACCATCACTGCCACCGCTGGCGACGAAGGCAAGCTGTTCGGTTCGATCGGTACTCATGACATCGCTGACGCACTGACCGCTTCCGGCGTTGAAGTGCAGAAGAGCGAAGTTCGTCTGCCGAACGGCACCATCCGCAACGTGGGTGAATTCGACGTGGCCGTGCACCTGCACGCCGAAGTTGAAGCCACCGTACGCGTTGTCGTGGTAGCAGCTTAAGCAACATCGATCGGCTGGCGGCTTGTCCGTCAGACGGTTAACATCGGGCACGATCCTGTTTACAGGTCGTGCCCTTTGTCTTTCTGAATTCCCCGCTTTTCACTAATACTCAAGTGGCCATGAACGATATCTCCGCTCCCGAGCAATACGATCTGCAAACCGCTGCCCTGAAGGTGCCGCCGCATTCCATCGAGGCCGAACAGGCCGTACTCGGTGGTCTGATGCTGGACAACAACGCCTGGGAACGCGTGCTCGATCAAGTCTCCGACGGCGATTTCTATCGACATGACCACCGCCTGATCTTCCGTGCCATCGCCAAACTGGCCGATCAGAACTCGCCGATCGACGTCGTGACCCTTGCCGAGCAATTGGACAAGGAAGGTCAGACGTCGCAAGTCGGCGGCCTCGGCTATCTTGGCGAACTGGCGAAAAACACGCCGTCCGTCGCCAACATCAAGGCCTATGCGCAGATCGTCCGCCAGCGTGCGACGTTGCGCCAACTGATCGGGATCAGCACCGAGATCGCCGACAGCGCCTTCAACCCGGAAGGCCGTACTGCCGAAGAAATCCTCGACGAAGCCGAACGGCAGATCTTCCAGATCGCCGAAGCGCGGCCGAAGACCGGCGGCCCGGTCGGCGTCAACGAGCTGCTGACCAAGGCCATCGACCGCATCGATACCCTGTTCAACACTGCAGACGCGATCACCGGCCTGTCCACCGGCTACACGGATCTCGACGAGAAAACCAGCGGCTTGCAGCCGTCCGACCTGATCATCGTCGCCGGCCGTCCGTCGATGGGTAAGACCACCTTCGCAATGAACCTGGTGGAAAACGCCGTGTTGCGCAGCGAGAAAGCGGTGCTGGTCTACTCCCTCGAGATGCCAGGCGAATCGCTGATCATGCGTATGCTGTCGTCGCTCGGCCGGATCGACCAGACCAAGGTGCGTTCCGGTCAGCTCGAAGACGATGACTGGCCGCGCCTGACTTCGGCGGTCAACCTGCTCAACGATCGCAAACTGTTCATCGATGACACCGCGGGTATCAGTCCTTCGGAAATGCGCGCGCGAACCCGGCGCCTGGTGCGTGAGCATGGCGACGTCGGTCTGATCATGATCGACTACCTGCAACTGATGCAGATCCCCGGGTCCAGCGGTGACAACCGAACCAACGAGATCTCCGAGATTTCGCGATCGCTGAAAGCGCTGGCCAAGGAATTCAACTGCCCGGTAGTCGCCCTGTCGCAGCTCAACCGTTCCCTTGAACAACGTCCCAACAAGCGCCCGGTGAACTCCGACTTGCGGGAATCCGGAGCGATCGAGCAGGACGCCGACGTGATCATGTTCGTTTACCGTGACGAGGTGTATCACCCGGAAACCGAGCACAAGGGCATCGCCGAAATCATCATCGGCAAGCAGCGTAACGGTCCGATCGGGTTCATTCGGCTGGCGTTCATCGGCAAGTACACGCGTTTTGAAAACCTTGCGCCTGGCAGCTACAACTTCGACGACGACGAGTGACAGCAGGACGAAATCGACCGGCCCGCTGTCACGCTGCACCGCTTACCCAGTCGCGCCGCTTGGTCCCGGACTTTCGTCCGCAGGCGTGCCGTCTACAGCAGGTGCCTCGACGGTCGCTCGGGGCTGCAGTTCCTTGCGCGTCAGCGTTTGAATCAAAGTCGCTTCGACAATCGCCAGCTGCGCCGTCACATCATCGGTTTTTGATTTGTATTGAGCGTCGGTCAGCAGGCGTTGCGCTGACTGGCTGTCCAGCATCTCTTGCCGATCCTGAAACGGCTGGCGGCTCGCATCGAATTGCGCCTGGTATTTGTGAACGATGAAGTCCTGCCAGAAATCCATCGATACCAGCGCCTGAAATTCTTCGGGCGAACCGTCCAGCGCAATGACCTTTTTATAAGCCACCTCCAGCATGGCCGGAGTCACCCCGGCCATGCCGATAAAAGTGAGGGATTGCGGTTGAAACGGTAATTGCAGCCGATCCTTGAGGCCAAAGCGATAAGCCATGGTCATTTCATGGGGATCGCGGATGCGCAGGCTGTGGCTGTTTCGCAGCTCCGGGGATGTTGCCGGATTGTCGATGATTGCCTTGCTCGACGCGATCTCTGCTGCCGCAATCTCGTCAACGTGCTTCAAACGAAACAATCCTTTGGACAATTCCACCAATGGCCCGCCCTGCAGGTCCTGTCTGGCCTGCACGCGAGCCTTGTGCGTCATGGCCAGCACCTGCAGGTCGGTGAACGTCGCTGCGGCGAGGTCAGTGCAACCGGCTTCGCATGCGCGAGCGAACAGCTCCCTGCGCAAGGTTCGCGACTGCGGATTGTCTTGGGTGATGACATCGATCACGTCCCAGGCCTGGCGCCGGAAATCGGCGTGGTGAACGCGGCTTGCCAGGATGTTGAAGAAGCCGTCCGAGCCTTCATGTTCGCGCAATGTGCGCCATTGCGCTGTTCTGCGGGAGACTTCATCGACGGTTAATCCCGCGGTCCATTGCGGGTCCGGTTCCATGTTGTTTCTTGCAATGGGGCGCCGGGTAACGGTGACAGACGTCGAGATCAGGTTGGATCTTCGGTTCAGTGGCGTTCTCGCCAGCCTCAGTCGCTCGCCGTAGGCTTGCAACTGCAGGCGGCTGGCGTCAGACAACGGGTTATTGCTCACCAGCGTGCCACTGTTGACCTGAACCGAATGCGCCAGGCGCTCGACGGCCACTGGGGTGACAAACTCAGGAATCGTGGTGATCTGATTGTCGCTCAGATCGATTCTGGTCAGCCGGGGTTGATCGAACAGGCCGGTCGGCCACTGTGAGATTCCGGTGTTCGCCAGACTGGCTTCACGCATATCGGGGATCTGGCTGAAGTCCGGTAGCACGCCAAGATGCGGATTATTGTCTATCCAGAGTGCTCTGAGGGTAGTGCGTTCGGCCAGTATTTGCGCCGTTTCCGCGTTGAGTTCAAGTTGGTTGTTCTGCAAGAACAGCCGCGTCATCCCATGCATTTCGCCCACGGCCGGCGGTAAGTCCCCCAGCCCGTTGCTCGACATGTCGAGCCAGCGCACATGACGAAAGCGGGTGAGGAAACCTTCCGGAGACGCCGTCAGGCTCATTCCGCTCAACCGCAGTGAGCCAACGTGACTGAAGTCCATGCTCAGATCCGGCAGCGTCGGCAAGGTCAGGCCGCTCAAGTCAAGTTCCAGGCCAATTGGCGAGCCATCAAAAGCGTGCACCTGCGCCGTTTCACGCCGCCAGCAACTGATGATTCGATCACGCGCGGTGGTGCGGTCATTGCGGGTCATGGCGTTGACTTGCAGTTCATTGGCACGCACGTAATGCTGCCTGTTGCCAGCGCCGGAAAACACCCAATCGTCGAGCTGGCCTTTCAGCTGTTCGAACTCTTGTTCCAGCGCGAGCAAGCGCGGGGCAACGGTGCCTCGGTCATGATTCCAGATGAATTCTCTGCACTCTTTAATGGTTTTGGCCGGATACAGAGTTCGATAGCGTTGCGCCCTCGAGTTTTCGCTATCGAACACGGCGGGGTGGGCGGGCTCCATCAGTTCGGGGTGAGATTCTTTGAGGCGCTTCCAGTAGCTGTCGAATTTTCGCCAGTACGCAGCCGGAAAGTCGTTGCCTTCAAGCCGCGTGACATTGTTGATTCGCGCGACAACGGACAGCGTCTCGGGTGTCGGGTTGAGGTTTGCCTGGGGAACCTCGCTCAAGCGATTGTCGCGCAGGTCCAGGCTGGTCAAGCCGGTTTTATCCAGCAGCCCGACCGGCCACTGATTGAGGCCGGTGTTTTTCAGATTCAAGACCTGCAAGCCGGACATGGCGCTGAAGTCGGGCACTGTACGCAGTTGGTTGTTGGACAGATCGATGTGTTTCAACTGATGCAATGCACTCACTGCCGAAGCGCTTTGCTCATCCAGCTTTATCCGGTTTGAACTCAGGTTCAGATGGCTGAGTTTGTCCAGCTCGGCAATCCTGGCGGGTAATTTTTCAAGGCCTGAGTGGACAATGGTCAGGCTTTGCAGATTGGGGCAGTTGGACAGGAGAGTAGTGGCCGTGTCCGACCAGATCACCGAGTCGAGTTCGAGGGTTCTGACGTGACTGAAGTCCACGGTCAGCAATGGCAGCGGGCCGTACATCGGTGGCAGTTTCAGCACGCCATCCGAGTCGCCCAGCCAGCAGCCTCTGATGATTCTTGCCAGGCGCGTTGCGTTGATCCTGTCCGGCCCCATGACGCTGGCCGGGCCGGGTTGACTGTCGGCTATATAAGCTTGCAGTTGCGTTTCCAGCAGTTCGAAACCGGCGATCCGTTGGGCTATCCGAGTCTCGGCGTCATCACCTAGGCCGATCAGATACTCCCTGGCGGCTTGCACATCCTTGTCCGGGTACATGCGTCGTACCATCGCTAATTCAGGAATTTCCCCATCCAGTCTGAACGCATCTGCTCGAGAGTCAGTGCGCATCGATGGAAAATCGTTCGCCACACGCCGCCAGTACACTTCGAGGGATCGCCAATAGCCGGCAGGGAAGGGGTTGCCTTCAATCAGGGTGACCGAGTTGATACGGGCGCTGGCCAAGAATTGATCGCTGGGCGGATTGAGGATCGCCTGCGGAATTTCGCGCAGTTGGTTGTTGCGCAGGTCGACCACCTGCAGTGCCCCCTGCTCGCGCAGACCGCTGGGCCAGCTCTGCAGTCCGGCGTTGCTCAGGTTCAATGACCGCAGTTGCGACATGCCGCTGAAGTCCGGCGTTTTTCCGAGCGGGTTACCCGACAGATCCAGTTGTTCTAGCTGGTGGAGCGCGCCGAGTTCTATCGCCGTTTGCTCACTCAGCTCGATGTGATTGGAGTTCAGCTCCAGGGTTTTGAGACCGGACATCTTCGCAATGCCGGCGGGCAGCTTATCCAGTGAGGAGTGGGTGACCGAGAGTTTTTCGAGGTTGGGAAAACTGCCGAGGAAGGTGTCGGCGCTGTCAGTCCAGGCAAGCGCTTTCAACTCCAGCGTGCGTACATGGCTGAAATCGGCAGTCAGTGGGGCGAGGATTGCATCCCCCAGGTCAAGTTTCAGCGTCTCCCCGGTCTGGCGCTTCCAGCAGCGTTTGATTTCCTCGACCGCATGCTCCACCGCGGGGTGCGCAGGGTCGGTGGCGGACTCTGGGGAAGTCTTCTTGATCCAGGCAGCGAGTTCTGCCTTGAGCAACGTGTATTCATTCTCGCGCTGGCTCAGAAAGCTGCTGACGTTTTCCCCCTTCGAGCGCAGAAGTCGAGTGATTCCCTCGCTGTCGAGTGCCGGAAAGAGCTTTCGTGCACGTGACTCAGGGGTACGCAAACGATTGACCGCCGTGGCAAGCCGTTGCAACAGGCCTGGGTGTGCGGGGGCGCCCGACTCGCTACGGAACATGCCGCCGGCACCGCCGACCTCGGTTCCCAGCCAGCCTTCGCGGGCATCGAAAATAATCGGTTCCGACCGCCCCGGACGCGTGGCGATATACGTATTGGCGCTGTCGCGGGCAACCGGATCCTGCGCACGGACGATACGCATCACCGTCGTCGACGGGGTTGACGCATCAACGTCGTGCAGCACTTGATAGCTGTGGTTATCGATCACCGCATACAGTTTGCCGTTGAACCGGTGCAGACCATCGTTGCCGCTTTGCAAGCCGCTGAAGTCCAGCGGTGTACGGAATGCCTCCAGGCGGGTGGCCGACAACGCGATACCGATCGGTTCGAATTGTTCCAGCTCATGCCAGACACCTGAACTGGAGTCGCGCAGCAGCACCGGGCCCGAGGGGCTGGACTCGCTGGGCCGTCTGGCTCTGTACAGTCCCGTTTCCGGATCCTTGCCGACCAGTACGATGCCACCGGGCACGTCGACGTACTGACGGCCCTTGTGCGTTCTCAAACCGTCAGCATTGCGATCCGACAAGCCGCTGGCCGCGGGCACCCAGTAGTGCTCCAGGGACTGACTTGCCCCATGCGCATTATCAATGGGCGACCCGGGCTGATGAACCGTGACGCCTGGTGCCGGCTCGATCGCGTCGATATCGGCTGGCGTTGGCAAGCGGCCCGGTCGTGATGACTGCCCACCGGGTATCGAGATCTCTGAAGCTGTGCGCAGTGGCAAGTCGAGACGCGGGGTGTCCACGTCTGGCACAGCGTTTTGCCGAACCGGGGGGTTGCCGGAACTGTTTCCTCTGGGAGGCGATTTAACGGGCATGTCTTTCTATCCTTGCAGGGTTTGCGCATCAGCCCGACTGAACGGGAACTGATGGCAGGGTCGGCGTCATTGCCTGATGGATCGTGTTGTCCCGAGTCCTTCACTCAGCCCTGGCGGGCACAGCAGCCGGGTTGGCCAGTGCAAATATTTTGCTCGCGGTCTTGCCATCGAAGGTCTGGCGCCAGATCGCCACGTGCGGCAAGCCGGCCTGTTCGTCACGGCGCTGAGCGTCGATGCCGCGTCGGCTCTGTTCTAGGGTTTTAAGGTGGCCGCCCCGTGTGGTGAAACTCAGGGGCGGGGCGTCGGGCTGGTCATAGTGGAAATGTGCCTCCCACAGCGGTGCGTCATTGGCGCGATCAGTGATCGAATAAACGTCGAGAAATGACTTGCTCTTGCCTTTGCCCAACTGCTTGCGATCAACGGTTTTGCTCACGCTGACTTCGTCGGCATCCATCAGATAATTCAAACGCATGATGTCGAGCACGTCGCTGTTCTTGTACATGCGCACAAGAACGCTTCGGCCATGCGCTTCCAGTAACCTGGCAGCGGTTCGCAAACGCGCAGCCAGGTCGAGGATTTCGCGGTCACCGGGCGCGTCCTCATGGCCTTCCAGGCGTCTCGCCTGCTCGTTCATACGCTCGGTTTCTTTGCTCAGGTCTTCGACAATCTCGCTCGGATTGGCTTTTCTCGTTTCATCCACCCTGGCCTTGGCAACATGTTGTTCGACATCGGTCAGTAACCGTTTCGCCTCGGCGACCAGCTGGGGTCTTGGGGTGCTGGCGATAGGCGGTCGCACTGGCAACCATTCACCCTGTCGTTTCTCATAGCGGGCGGAGGGAGAGCCCGGGCGCAACGGGTCTGGAACCCTGACGATGACATTGCCGTCCTGAGCGGTTTCCGTTTCGCCGACCAGAACCCGGTAGGTGCCGTGTTGGCGGACCCGGAATACTTTCCTCGGTGTCAGGGGGCGGGGACTTTCGGAAGGGTCGGGCTGCGCTGGCAGGAAATCGAAATCGATGTCGTGGTCGATGTCGGGCAGTTCCCGATCGCGGCCGATCGATTCCAGAATGCCGCTGAGCCTGTTTTCGATCCGCGTCTCGAGTGGATCAATCAGATTGAGGATTTCCCTGAGATAGCCGGCCTTCACAGCATCGGTGTCAGCGTTGGCGACCAGTTGCATTGCAAATCGGGACCTGTCCGCCCTGATCTGGTCAAGGCTCAAGAGCAGCGCCATCGGGTGCTCGTGTTGCGGAATGTTTTTCAGGTCTCCGGTGACCAGGTCGACACAGGAAAGCGATGGCATGGTGGTGTTGGGCGAATGGTCTGGCGTGCCCGCATAAAGGTGTACGTAAAGGGTCAGCTTGTTGAAGTTGATGCGCTCGGCCGACGGTACTTGCTGCCTGATTTCTTCGAGTATCGGCTCCGCTCCAGGCGCGGCTTTTCTGATTTCTGCCAACACCACTTCACGTTCTTCGATAAACCTCAGTTTCTTGTTCAGGTGAGGAATGATCTTTTTGCAACTGTCGGCATCCAGCCTGGAAATCGTAGGCTTGACCCTCAGGTCCATGACCGCCATGAGGCGGTTGAGGAATTCGCCGCGTTCTATGCGAAAGGTGTGCAGTTCCTCCTTGAACAACCCGCCGGCTTTGGCAAGGACCAGCCATTTCCTGTTGAGTACCAGCGATTCCACGAAATCCGCCTGCTTTTGCACATGCTTGAGCAGGTGCACTTCAAGGCTCAGCAATTTTGCGTTTCGCTCTGCGCTGCCCTCTGGCAGTTTCCGGGTTTCTTCCCAGAGGGTGTTATGACGTGCCGACGAGTTGGTCAAATCGGTGTGGGCCTTGTGAAAAGGCTCATACATCTGCATCAGCGTATCTTTACTCAAGCGCGCAATCTCTGCGTCCTGAATGACTTTTTTCAGGTCTGGCAGGTGATAGACCCAGCGACTGCCGTCATCGCGCCTGACCGGCCGCGTCTCGCCGCTGCGGCTGACCCGGTAGATGTTTGCGCTGTCGGCTGCCACGGGGTCTTTCTGGTTGACGATACGCCAGGCTTTTTGTGTCGCAGTGGAGGCGCTCACATCGTGCATGACCCGATAAACGTGATTGTGCAGGGTCAGGTATAGCCGACCCTCATGGCGCACCAACCCGTCGCTGTCGACCTTGGCGTCGGTGATATGCACAGGCGTGTGAAACGTCTGCAGGTGAGTGTCGGCCAACGTAACGGCGTCACCGTCGTTGAGCGAATGCCACAGTCCGCTGCCAGTGTCACGCAGCATGAGCGGACCCGAGGCAACCCGCTCGGCGGCGAGTTGGGCACGGTAGAGGCCGGTCTGCGGATCGACTCCGACCAACACGATGCCGCCATCCGCGACATCGACGTATTCGCGTCCTTTGTACGTCCTCAAACCCTCGGTATTGGCGAGGGACAAGCGTTCAGGAGCCGGGATTCGATAGCGCTCCAGCGATTGTGGCCCTGTGGCGCCCCTTTCTACCGAGGCCGTAGTCGCATGCGCTATGACGACTGGAGATTGTCTTGTCAGCTCAGGGCCGGCTGTGCCGTGAGTGCCGAGCGGCCGCACCGGAGGAGGGGTGGACAGGGACGGTTCAGGCTGCGTCCGTGGTGCTCGCCCGCTATGGCCTGGCTGCGGCGAATCCGGGCTGGTCGGAAGATTGACTTTGATGCTGCCCTTGGCGGGCTGTTTGGGTGACATTGCTTCATCCTTGAAGGGTTGTCACATCAGTCGGCACAGATGCTCGACTAATGGATGTTGTATTGGAACGCTGATTTTTTTCACTGTGACGGGCTGTCAGGCAGGCTCGACGTGGTTGTAAGAGAAACCGACCATTGCCGTCGGAATTGGTTAATTTTTGTGCTATATTCCGCGCCCGCGATTTTTCACTTCAACACCGGTCGTCGACATGCAAGCAGCCAAGCCGTTATTTGACTATCCAAAATATTGGGCCGAATGTTTCGGGCCAGCGCCATTCCTGCCGATGAGCAGGGAGGAGATGGATCAGCTTGGCTGGGATTCGTGCGACATCATCATTGTTACCGGAGATGCCTACGTCGATCACCCGTCGTTCGGCATGGCAATCATCGGCCGGCTGCTGGAGTCGCAAGGCTTTCGCGTCGGGATCATTGCGCAGCCGAACTGGCAGTCCAAAGACGACTTCATGAAGCTCGGCGAGCCGAATCTGTTCTTCGGCGTCGCGGCGGGCAATATGGACTCGATGATCAACCGCTACACCGCGGACAAGAAAATCCGTTCCGATGACGCCTACACGCCCGGCGGCATGGCCGGCAAGCGTCCGGATCGCGCGAGCCTGGTCTATAGCCAGCGCTGCAAGGAAGCCTACAAGCATGTACCGATCGTGCTCGGCGGCATCGAAGCCTCGCTGCGCCGCATCGCCCACTACGACTATTGGCAGGATCGCGTGCGCAACTCGATCCTGATCGACGCCAGCGCCGACATTCTGCTGTACGGCAATGCCGAGCGGGCCATCGTTGAAGTCGCCCAGCGTCTGTCGTGGGGTCACAAGATCGAAGACATCACCGATGTCCGCGGCACTGCGTTCATCCGTCGCGACACGCCGCAGGGCTGGTACGAAGTCGACTCCACGCGAATCGACCGTCCGGGCAAGGTCGACAAGATCATCAACCCGTACGTGAATACCCAGGACACTCAGGCCTGCGCCATCGAGCAGGAAAAAGGCCCGGTCGAAGATCCGCAGGAAGCCAAGGTTGTGCAGATTCTGGCCAGCCCGCGCATGACCCGCGACAAGACCGTGATCCGCCTGCCGTCGATGGAGAAGGTGCGTAACGATCCGGTTCTGTACGCCCACGCCAACCGCGTGTTGCACCTGGAAACCAACCCGGGCAACGCCCGTGCGCTGGTGCAGAAACATGGCGAGGTCGATGTCTGGTTCAACCCGCCGCCGATTCCGATGACCACCGAAGAAATGGACTACGTGTTCGGCATGCCGTACGCACGTGTGCCGCACCCGGCGTACGGCAAGGAAAAGATCCCCGCCTACGACATGATCCGTTTCTCGGTGAACATCATGCGTGGCTGTTTTGGTGGCTGCACTTTCTGCTCGATCACCGAGCACGAAGGACGGATCATCCAGAACCGTTCCGAAGAGTCGATCATTCGCGAAATCGAAGAGATCCGCGACAAGGTTCCGGGCTTTACCGGCGTCATTTCCGACCTCGGCGGCCCGACTGCGAACATGTACCGCATTGCCTGCAAGAGCCCGGAAATCGAATCCGCGTGCCGCAAGCCGTCCTGCGTGTTCCCCGGTATCTGCCCGAACCTGAACACCGACCACTCGTCGCTGATTCAGCTGTACCGCAGCGCCCGTGCGTTGCCGGGTGTGAAGAAGATTCTGATTGCCTCCGGGCTGCGTTACGACCTCGCCGTCGAGTCGCCGGAGTACGTCAAGGAGCTGGTGACCCACCACGTCGGCGGTTACCTGAAGATCGCCCCGGAACACACCGAGGAAGGCCCGCTCAACCAGATGATGAAACCGGGCATCGGCAGCTATGACAAGTTCAAGCGCATGTTCGAGAAGTACACCAAGGAAGCGGGCAAGGAGCAGTACCTGATTCCGTACTTCATCGCCGCCCACCCGGGCACCACCGACGAAGACATGATGAACCTCGCCCTGTGGCTCAAGGGCAACGGCTTCCGCGCCGACCAGGTGCAGGCGTTCTACCCGTCGCCGATGGCCACCGCCACGGCGATGTACCACTCGGGCAAGAACCCGCTGCGCAAGGTCACCTACAAGAGCGACGGCGTGACCATCGTCAAGAGCGAAGAGCAGCGTCGCCTGCACAAGGCATTCTTGCGTTACCACGATCCGAAAGGCTGGCCGATGCTGCGTGAAGCGTTGGTGCGCATGGGCCGCGCCGATCTGATCGGCTCGGGCAAGGATCAGTTGATTCCGGCGCATCAGCCGACGACCGACAGCTACCAGAGTGCCCGTCGCAAGAACTCGACGCCGGCCGGCAGCCACAAGGTCGCCAAAGAGAAGACCACCAAGATCCTCACCCAGCACACCGGCCTGCCGCCGCGTGCCAGTGATGGCGGTAATCCGTGGGACAAGCGTGAACAGGCCAAGGCTGCGGCATTTGCCCGCAACCAGCAGGCGGCCAAGGAGCGCAAGGATGCGGCGAAGGGCAAAGGACCGAAGCCGACGCGCAAGCCGGTCGTGCCGCGCTAAATACTGCTTAAGCTGAACAGAACGCCAACCTCCGGGTTGGCGTTTTGCATTTCAGGCCTCAGGAAATTAGTTGTTGCCGCTAGCCTCTTCGCGAGCAGGCTCGCTCCCACAGGGGAGCGCAATCCAAATGTGGGAGCGAGCCTGCTCGCGAAAGCGTCCGATCAAACACGGCAAGAATCAGCGTCCGCAACATTTGCGTGCAACTGAGCCAAAGCATTTCCTCGCATCGCCCGGTTTTGGTGCTGTACTGCCTTGAGCATTTCGAGAAAGCGCGCTGGCCTGTGCATGGCATAAGTCTTGCGCGCTTTCCTCTACGCCCAGGCTCGCAGGAGGCACGCCGTGTCGATTCATGTCGCATTGCATCACGTCACGCATTATCGCTACGACCGCGCTGTCGAACTCGGCCCGCAGATCGTCCGCCTGCGCCCGGCGCCCCACAGTCGCACGCGGATTCTGTCCTATGCGCTGAAAGTCTCGCCCGAGCAGCATTTCATCAACTGGCAACAAGACCCTCAGGGCAATTACCTGGCACGCCTGGTATTCCCGGAAAAAACCACAGAGCTGCGCATCGAAGTCGATCTGCTCGCGGAGATGGCGGTGTTCAACCCGTTCGACTTCTTCCTCGAACCCTACGCCGAAAAGATTCCGTTCAGCTACGCCGCCGATGAGCGCAAGGAGCTGGCGCCGTACCTGGAAACCTTGCCGCTGACCCCGACCTTCAAGGCTTACCTGGACAGCATCGACCGCACGCCGCTGCCTGCCGTGGATTTTCTGGTGGCGCTCAATCAGCGTCTCAGCGAAGACATCGGTTACCTGATTCGCATGGAACCGGGCGTGCAAACCCCGGAGCACACTCTCCAGCACGCTTCTGGCTCCTGCCGCGACTCGGCATGGCTGCTGGTGCAGTTGCTGCGCAATCTCGGTCTGGCGGCACGGTTTGTCTCCGGTTACCTGATTCAACTGACCGCCGACGTGAAAAGCCTCGACGGCCCGTCCGGCACCGACGTCGACTTCACCGACCTGCATGCCTGGTGCGAGGTGTATCTGCCGGGTGCCGGCTGGATCGGCCTCGATGCCACGTCCGGGCTGTTCGCTGGTGAAGGACATATCCCGTTGGCCTGCAGTCCCGATCCGTCCTCGGCGGCGCCGATCAGTGGTCTGGTCGAACCTTGCGAAACGCAGTTCAGCCACGAGATGTCAGTCGAGCGAATCTGGGAAGCGCCGAGGGTCACCAGGCCCTACACCGATGAGCAATGGCGGGCGATCCAGGCGCTGGGCCGGCAGATCGACGCCGACCTGCTCGAAGGCGATGTGCGCCTGACCATGGGCGGCGAGCCGACCTTCGTCTCCATCGATGACCCCGACGGCGCCGAATGGAACACCGCCGCGCTGGGGCCGGACAAGCGTCGGCTGTCCGCCGAACTGTTCCAGCGCATGCGCAAGCAGTACGCGCCGCAGGGGCTGGTGCATTTCGGCCAGGGCAAGTGGTATCCCGGCGAACAATTGCCGCGCTGGTCGCTCAATTGTTACTGGCGCCGCGACGGACAGCCGATCTGGCACAACGACGCATTGATTGCCGACGAGCAGCAGGACTACGGCGCCGACGGCGAACTGGCCGGGCGCTTTCTGGCCAGCGTCGCCGAGCGTCTGAAGTTGCCTGCGCGCTTTGTCTTCCCGGCCTACGAGGATCATCTCTATTACCTGTGGCGCGAGGGCGCGTTGCCCGGCAACGTCAGCGCCGAAGATTCGCGCCTGGAAGATCCGTTGGAGCGCTCCCGGCTGCGCAAGGTTTTCGGTCAGGGCCTGAACAAGGTGATCGGTCAGGTGCTGCCGCTGGCGCGCACGGCCAAGGGCGATCAGTGGCAGAGCGGGCGCTGGTATCTGCGCGATGAACATTGTCGTCTGGTGCCGGGGGATTCGCCCTTGGGGTATCGCTTGCCCCTGGCGTCGCAGCCGTGGGTGAAGGCGGCGGAATATCCGTTCATCCATCCCAACGATCCGAATCAGGACTTTGCCGAGCTGCCGGATCCCGCGCAACTCGGGCTTCACGGCGAGCCGGCTGCGGTGGATGAGCGCGTGCCGAAAATCGATGAGTCCGCTGACTGGCTGACCCGCACCGCATTCTGCGCCGAGGCCCGCGAAGGGCGGCTGTATCTGTTCATGCCACCGCTGGAGCGGGTCGAGGATTATCTGGAACTGGTGTCGGCCATCGAGGCCACCGCCGAGGAACTGCATTGCCCGGTGCTGCTGGAAGGTTATGAGCCGCCGAGTGATTCGCGCCTGAGCAATTTCCGGATCACTCCGGATCCTGGTGTGATCGAGGTCAACGTGCAGCCGTCGGCGACCTGGGACGAGTTGGTCGAGCGCACCGAGTTTCTTTACGAACAGGCGCGGCAAACCCGCCTGACCACCGAGAAATTCATGATTGACGGGCGCCACACCGGTACCGGCGGCGGCAACCATTTCGTCCTCGGCGGCGCGACACCGGCGGATTCACCATTTCTGCGGCGGCCGGACCTGCTGCGCAGCCTGATCAGTTATTGGCACAACCATCCGTCGCTGTCGTACCTGTTTTCCGGGCTGTTCATCGGCCCGACGTCCCAGGCGCCACGGGTCGATGAGGCGCGCAATGATGCCTTGTACGAACTGGAGATCGCTTTCGCGCAGATACCCGAACCGGGCGAAGAATGCGCGCCGTGGCTGGTGGATCGGCTGTTGCGCAATCTGCTGATCGACGTTACCGGCAACACCCATCGCGCCGAATTCTGCATCGACAAACTGTATTCGCCGGACGGCGCTACCGGGCGTCTCGGTTTGCTTGAATTGCGCGCATTTGAGATGCCGCCACACGCGCAGATGAGTCTGGCCCAGCAGTTGCTGTTGCGGGCATTGGTTGCAAGGTTCTGGCGCGAGCCTTACGCGCCGCCGAAGCTGGCGCGCTGGGGCACTGAGCTGCACGACCGCTTCCTGCTGGCGCACTTTATCGAGCAGGATTTTGCCGACGTCATCGTCGAGCTCAACCATGCCGGCTATCCTTTGCGCGCGGAGTGGTTCGCTGCGCATCTGGAATTTCGTTTTCCCAAGGTCGGCGACTACGCCGTCAACGGCATCGAGCTGGAGCTGCGCCAGGCCCTCGAACCCTGGCACGTGCTGGGCGAGGAGGGCTCGGCGGGCGGCACGGTGCGCTACGTCGATTCTTCGCTGGAGCGCTTGCAGGTCAAGCTCAACGGCCTGGCGCCGCAGCGGTATCTGCTGACCTGCAATGGCGTCGCGGTGCCGTTGCACCCGACCGGACGGGTGGGCGAGTTTGTCGCCGGGGTGCGCTTTCGGGCCTGGCAACCGGCCAACTGTCTGCACCCGACCATCGCGGTGCACGCGCCGCTGGTGTTCGACCTGCTCGATACCTGGATGGGACGTTCGCTGGGCGGTTGCCAGTATCACGTCACCCACCCCGGCGGACGCAATTACGAGACCTTGCCGGTCAACGCCAACGAAGCGGAGAGTCGGCGCATGGCGCGGTTTTTCCGCCTCGGACATACCCCGGGGAAACTTGCGATACCTGAAGTGGACATCAGTGACGAACTGCCGATGACCCTCGATTTGCGACGTTTCTAAGTCTCACGTGACACGCGGATTTTTCGTATATCCGCGTGTCACGTGCCTGCGTTAGTCTGACCGTTCCCTGCTGTCTGCCGAGCTTTCCATGCCTGACCTGCTAGACCGCTACCCGCTGAACGCGGGCACCTACCACGAACTGCTCGACGGCAGCGGCGCAGTGCGTCCGCATTGGCAGCGGCTGTTCGATCAGTTGCAGCGCAGCAGCCCCGCGCAACTGGTGCAACGCCAGGCCCTACTGGCCCGGCAGATTCAGGAAAACGGTGTCACCTACAACGTCTATGCCGACCCCAAAGGCGCCGATCGGCCGTGGGAACTGGATCTGTTGCCCCATGTGATTGCGGCGGATGAGTGGCAGCAATTGTCCGCCGGCATTGCTCAGCGTGGGCGCTTGCTCAATGCGGTGCTGGCGGATCTGTACGGCCCGCAACGGCTGATCAGCGAAGGTCTGCTGCCGGCAGAGCTGGTGTTCGGGCACAACAATTTTCTCTGGCCCTGTCAGGGCATTGCGCCGCCCGAGTCAGCCTTTTTGCATTTGTATGCCGTGGATCTGGCGCGCACGCCGGATGGCCGCTGGTGGGTCACCGCTGATCGCACTCAGGCGCCGTCCGGTGCCGGCTATGCGCTGGAAAACCGCACCATCGTCTCCCGCGCCTTTCCCGATTTGTACCGTGATCTGAAGGTTCAGCATCTCGCCGGATTCTTCCGCACGTTGCAGGAAACCCTGGCGCGTCAGGCACCGGAGGGTGATGACGCACCGTTGGTAGTGCTGCTGACCCCAGGGCGTTTCAACGAAAGTTATTTCGAGCATCTGTATCTGGCCCGCCAGCTCGGTTATCCGTTGGTCGAGGGCGGCGATCTGACCGTGCGCAATGCCACGGTGTACCTGAAAACCCTCAGCGGCCTGCGCCGGGTGCACGCGATCATGCGCCGCCTCGACGATGATTTCTGCGACCCGCTGGAGTTGCGAACCGACTCGGCGCTGGGCGTGCCCGGCCTGCTCGAAGCGGTGCGTCAAGGGCGGGTGCTGGTGGCCAATGCGCTCGGCAGCGGGGTGCTGGAATCGCCGGGCCTGTTGGGCTTTCTGCCGAAGATCAACCAATTCCTGTTTGGTGAAGACCTGATGCTGCCGTCGATCGCCACTTGGTGGTGCGGCGAGGCACCAGTGCTGGCGCAAGCGCTGGAAAAACTCCCTGAACTGCTGATCAAACCGGCGTTCCCGTCGCAAAGCTTCGCGCCGGTTTTCGGCCGTGATTTGAATGAAAGTCAGCGCCTGGAGCTGGCGCAACGCATGCAGGCGCGGCCTTATGCCTATGTCGCGCAAGAACTGGCGCAACTGTCGCAGGCGCCTGTCTGGCAAGCCGATGACGGTCAACTGCAACCCCGCGCGATTGGCATGCGCATGTACGCCGTGGCCAGCCACGATGGCTACCGCGTATTGCCGGGCGGGTTGACCCGAGTGGCGGCCGACGCCGATGCCGAGGTGGTGTCGATGCAGCGCGGCGGGGCGAGCAAGGACACCTGGGTGCTGAGCGATCGTGCGCCGAGTGGCGAGCAGTGGAAGGCACAGCGCAATATCGGCGTGCATGATCTGGTCCGACGCGATCCGTATTTGCCGTCGCGGGTGGTGGAAAACCTGTTCTGGTTCGGCCGCTACTGCGAACGCTGTGACGACAGCGCGCGGCTGCTGCGCATCATGCTCACGCGCTATGTCGATGGTGATGATCCGCAAGCGTTGCAGGCGGCGGTCGATCTCGGTGAGCGACTGGCGCTGTTGCCGGATGAAGGCGAACTGCCGGAACGCTTGCTCGCTGCGTTGCTGGGCGAGGATTGGTCGTTCAGCCTGCGTTCCAACTTGCAGCGCTTGCAGTGGGCCGCCTCGCAAGTGCGCGGCAAGCTGTCCCGCGAGAACTGGCAGGCGCTGGTCGAATTGCAGCGCGAGGCACTGGAGCTGGAAGTCGATGAGCCGGACTTCGGCGAACTGCTGGATTTCCTCAACCGTCTGGTGATGTCGCTGGCGGCACTGTCGGGGTTTGCCCTGGATGACATGACCCGCGACGAAGGCTGGCGTTTTCTGATGATCGGCCGACGCATCGAACGCTTGCAGTTTCTCAGCAGCAGTCTGGCCGCGTTTCTGCGCGGTGCCGGTGCGTTCGATCAGGCGGGGCTTGAGTGGTTGCTGGAACTGGGCAACAGCAGCATCACCTATCGCTCGCGCTATCTCGCGGTGGCACAGTTGATTCCGGTGCTCGATCTGCTGTTGCTGGATGAGCAGAACCCCCACGCCGTGTTGTTTCAGCTGAAACTGGTGACCCGCACGGTGAAGCGTTTGAACGACGATTTCGCTGCGCCTCGCGAGACCGGATTGCCGCAACTGGTCGAACGCCTGTCGCGGTTTGATCTCGGCTGTCTGGAAAATCCGCTGTTCGGCAAATCCAGCGTACGTGCCGCGCTGGACGGTCTGGCCGATCTGTTGCAGGAAATCGCCGAGGCCAGCGGCCAGGTATCGGATCGTCTGGCGTTGCGCCATTTCGCCCATGTCGATGATGTCAGCCAGCGTACGGTGTCGGTGTGATGAGCGCTCAGTATCAGATCTTTCACGACACCTGTTACCAGTACGACAGCCCGGTCTCCCTCGCGCAGCAACTGGCGCACCTGTGGCCGCGCGAATGCAGCTGGCAGCGCTGCACCGAGCAGCAACTGCTGATCAGCCCCGAGCCGACCATGCGCCGCGACGAGCTGGACGTGTTCGGCAATCCGCTGACGCGCCTGGCCTTCGAACGGCCCCATGACCAGTTGCAGGTCAACGCCCGGCTGACGGTTGAGGTGCTGGCGCGACCGGCGCTGGATTTCAATCAGTCCCCGGCGTGGGAGCACACCCGCGATGCGCTGACCTACAGCGGCCAGCCGTTGTCCGCCGACTTGCTCGAAGCCTGTCGCTACCGGTTCCAGTCGCCTTATGTGCATTTGAAGCGCAGCTTCGTCGAGTTCTCGCACAGCTGTTTTCCGCCGGGACGTCCGGTGCTGCTCGGCGTGCAGGCGCTGATGCAGAAGATATTCAGCGAATTCACTTTCGATGCCGACGCCACCCAGGTGGCGACGCCGCTGGTGGAAGTGCTGGAGCGTCGACGCGGGGTCTGTCAGGACTTTGCCCACCTGATGCTGGCCTGCCTGCGCTCGCGGGGGCTGGCGTCGCGTTATGTCAGCGGTTACCTGCTGACCCAGCCACCGCCGGGGCAGCCACGGCTGATCGGCGCCGACGCTTCCCATGCGTGGGTATCGGTATTCTGCCCGGTATCGGGATGGGTGGATTTCGATCCGACCAACAATGTGCAGCCGGCGCTGGAACACATCACGTTGGCGTGGGGAAGGGACTTCTCCGATGTATCGCCGTTGCGCGGGGTGATTCTCGGTGGCGGTAATCACGACCCGGAAGTGCGGGTCACGGTGATGCCACTGGAATAACGCAGATCAAACTGTAGGAGTGAGCCTGCTCGCGATGGCGGTGTGTCAGGCGATAAATGTTGTGACTGACACACCGCTATCGCGAGCAGGCTCACTCCTACAAGGGAAATGGGTGTTTTGGAAAGGGCTGTGAGGGCCGGCGGCAGAACCGCCAGCCCCGTCACAAATCCGCAGGGCCTGATTCGATCATCAAACCCGGTGGGGCTCAGGCGTCGGGCGTCTGATCTTTCGGTGCATCGGATGCATCAACATCATCATCGGTCGCCACTTCACCGTCAGGGTTCAGTGCCGCTTCTTCAGCGGTTTGCTTCTTGCGCTGAAGCTTTTCCTCTTTCTTCTGTTCCTTTGCCAGGTCTCGTTGACGTTTGGCGAAGGAGTAATTGGGTTTGGCCATGGGCGATCCTCTGGGGTCGAAGGTGAGGTTGAGCGGCGCGTATTCTGCCCTGTATCGGTGTCCGGGGGTTAACCGGGTTTCTGGTCGACCCACTTGGGCGTGACGGTCGGCTGCCACTGATCGAGGGCGTCGAGCAGGGAATCTGGCGATTCGCTCACTTGCAGCATGTCACGGTGTGGCGCGCGAACGAAGCCTTCGCCGACGATATGATCGAGAAAAGCCGTGAGTTTGCTGTAGAAACCGTTCACTTCCAGCAGGCCCAAAGGCTTGCCGTGGTAGCCGAGCTGGCCCCAGGTCCAGACTTCGAACAGCTCTTCCAGCGTGCCGAGGCCGCCGGGCAGGGCGATGAACGCATCGCTGAGTTCGGCCATCCGCGCTTTGCGCGCGTGCATGCCATCGACCACTTCGAGACGGGTCAGGCTTTTGTGGCCGATCTCCTTGTCCATCAGGCTTTGCGGGATGATGCCGATCACTTCGCCGCCAGCAGCCAGGGCCGCATCAGCGACAATGCCCATCAAACCGACGGCGCCACCGCCATAGACCAGGGTCAACTTGCGCTCGGCCAGCGCCCGGCCAAGGGCCACGGCAGCTTCGGTATAGGCTGGCACGGTACCGGCGTTGGCACCGCAAAATACACAAACGGATTTCAGCGACATGGGTTACTCCTGAGGCGATCAGTCGCACAGGGTAACGGCTCCCGCTCCGCGCTCCAAGGATCAGACTTCGCGTTCGGGCGCTTCGAAGGTACCGCTGGCGCCACAGGCGTAGGCGGCGAGCAAGCTGCACAACAGGCCGTTAAAGAACATGACAGGCACTCCGTATCAGTAGGTGGGCCGATCATAGGGCCGAGCGAATGGAATGACCGTTAGATTGTGTCGATGAGTGTCATAGCCTGAAAGTTGTATACAATTTTTGACTCAAGTCATATGAACTTGCGATGATTTCAGGCAGTCTTTCCACCACTAGTGTTTTTGTTAACCCTGCCTTGGAGATTCACCATGTTTTCCAAAGTTGTTGCGGTATCCCTGCTGGCGCTGGCCAGCAGCCAATTGATGGCTGCCGAGTGCAAAACCACCGTTGATTCCACCGATCAGATGTCCTTCAACACCAAGGAAATCGTGATCGACAAGAGCTGCAAGACCTTCACCGTCGAACTGACCCACTCCGGCAGCCTGCCGAAGAACGTCATGGGTCATAACCTGGTGATAAGCAAAGAAGCTGACATGCAGCCAATCGCTACCGACGGCCTGGCCGCCGGTATCGACAAGAGCTACCTGAAGGATGGCGACGCCCGCATCATCGCGCACACCAAGATCATCGGCGCCAAGGAAACCGATTCGGTGACCTTTGACGTATCGAAGCTGGATGCCGCTGAAAAATACGGCTTCTTCTGCTCGTTCCCTGGCCACATCTCGATGATGAAAGGCACCGTCGTCGTCAAGTGATTCAGATACAAAAAAAGCGTCCCGAGGGACGCTTTTTTTGTTTGTGCAGGAGCTGCCGAAGGCTGCGATCTCTTGATCTTGATCTTCAAAGCAAGATCAAAAGATCGCAGCCTCGTTGCACTCGTCAGCTCCTACAGGCTCCTACAGGTGCCTCAATACCTCACGGTGCGAACGGCATGACCCGCTTGTGATGAGTCTTGTTGTACGTATCGACAATGATCTTCGCCGCCTCGTCCCGCACCGTTGCACCGTGCAGGAACGCATCGATCTCGGCATAAGTCACGCCGTGCGCCGCTTCGTCCGGCTTGCCCGGCGACAGGTCTTCGAGATCGGCGGTCGGGACTTTCTCGACCAGCGACTCCGGCGCGCCGAAACTGCGGGCAATTGCGCGCACCTGATTTTTCACCAGACCGCTGAGCGGCGCCAGATCGCAGGCACCGTCACCGAACTTGGTGAAGAAACCCATCACCGCTTCCGCCGCGTGGTCGGTGCCAATCACCAGGCCGCCCGCCACCCCGGCAATCGTGTACTGCGCCACCATGCGCATCCGCGCCTTGGTATTGCCCAGCACGAAATCCACCGACGCCGCCGGTTTGCCTTCAAACGCCGACACCTGAGCAGCCAGCGCCTTGACCGCCGGGCCAATGTTCACGGTGTGGATTTCGTCAGGGGCGATGCAGTCGAGCGAAGCCTTGGCGTCGTGCTCGTCGAACTGGGTTTCATACGGCAGGCGCACGGCGATGAATTTGTAGCGGTCGTCGCCGGTCTTTTCGCGCAGTTCACGGACCGCGCGCTGGGCCAGGAGGCCGGCGGTCAGTGAATCGACGCCGCCGCTGATGCCCAGCACCAGGGTCTTGAGCCCGGAATTGACCAGACATTCCTGGATGAACGTCAGGCGCCGGGCGATTTCCGCCTGCAGGGCCTGATCGTCGGCGAACGGTGGTTGCACCTTGAGCTGCTCAGCAATCTCACGCTGTACGGCTTGCATGAATTCACTCCTTGCTAGATAGACTGGATTCGGCAGGAACCTTGAACACATGTCGCAAATAGGCGACGAAATTCGGATCTTTGCAGTGGGTCTTGCCAGGCTCGTCGGAGATCTTCGCCACCGGCTGGCCGTTGCAGGCGGTCATTTTAAGCACGATGCTCATCGGTTCGACACCCGGGATATCACAAGTGAGGTTGGTACCGATGCCGAAGCTCACATTGATGCGACCGTGCAGCGCGCGGAAAATCTCCAGCGATTTGGGCAGGGTCAGACTGTCGGAAAACACCAGGGTCTTGCTCATCGGGTCGATGCCGAGCTTGTGATAGTGCGCGATGCACTTTTCACCCCACGCTACCGGGTCCCCGGAATCGTGGCGCAGACCGTCGAAGAGCTTGGCGAAGAACAGATCGAAATCGCCAAGAAACGCATCGGTGGTAATGCAGTCGGTGAGGGCAATGCCGAGCAGGCCACGGTACTCGCGAACCCAGCAGTCGAGCGCGGCGATCTGGCTGTCGATCAGGCGCGGGCCGAGTTGCTGATGGGCCATGATCCACTCATGGGCCATGGTGCCCAGCGGTTTCATGTCCAGCTCGCGGGACAGATGCACGTTGCTGGTACCGACGAAACGCCCGGGGAAATCATGCTTGAGCACGTTGACCACTTCGGCCTGCACGCCAAAGGAAAAGCGCCGACGCGTGCCGAAATCGGCGACCTGCAATTGCGACAGCTCATCGGCCGAAGCATTGGCGGTCAGCCAGTCGAACTTGCGATACAGCTGTTCGCGTGCCTGCTCCAGCGAAGTCTCCCGGTAGCGATAGCGATTGCGCACTTCGCTGACGATCGCCAGCAGCGGCACTTCGTAGAGGATCACATGCAGCCATGGCCCGCGCAGACGGATGAACAACTCGCCGTTCTCGATGCCGGTGTGCAGGTAACGCAGGTTGAAGCGGAACAGACCGAGGAAGCGCAGGAAATCCGGTTTCAGGAAGGTGATGCGCTCGAGGAAACTCAACTGATCGGCACTCAGGCTCAGTTCGGCCAAGCGCTCGATCTGATGACGGATCTCGGCCAGATACGGGCGCAGATCCTCGGCGTTGCGGCAGCGGAACTCCCATTCGACTTCGACGTTGGGATAGTTGTGCAGCACCGCCTGCATCATCGTCAGCTTGTAGAAGTCGGTGTCGAGCAGGTTCTGCACGATGCGATCGGCAAACACACTCTCGCTCATAAACGGGTCTCCAGTTGCGCCGCGCCTGGCGCGGTCTATATCGATGGCGCTAGTGGCGCATATCGGCGGTGGGGATTGCCAGCGCTTTTTTGCTTTCAGGTGATAGATCTTCGGAGCCCATACATCTCAAGCCGCAAAAATTGTTCATTTTCGGTTGCACCTCAAGCGCGGCGTGAAGAACTTGCTCGATGCACTCCCAGCTTTTCAAATACTCGGCGAGTAACGAGTGCCTTGGTATCAGCTTTGTTTCCACCGCCTTGAACATCGCTGCCCTGATCATCTCATCGGTTGCTATCTTAGGCATGAAGGCCATCTCCCTTGAAAGAAATCTGTTCAAGCGTATCTACGCCGTCCTGAAGCAACAAATAGGCGGGAAGTATGAGGCGGTAAAAATCAGAGTCGTTGGTGCCCTTGATAGTGATGGACGTAAAAGCTTCCAGGAGACTTGTGGCGGCGCGGATTCTGAAACACGCGTCTTCGAATAACTGATCGCGCGCGGCATATGAGTCTATGAAGAAGGTTGGAATGTTGGTTGCGTTTGCTTTCAGCGGATAAAAACGATTCATGCCATTAACTCCGTCAAGGTGGTCTGCGGGCAAGTGATTGAAGAGTTCATTGCTCTTGATGTAGCAGCTTTGCGAATGTTGATTTTGTGTAAGGTAATTATTTCAACTAATCAGGCTGTTGCGCTGAGTTGGCTTGGATGAGCTGCCCACCGACTCTCGAGTGGAGAGTCGGAGCGCTAAGTTTCGTTATTCGATATGTGTTGGCGCCGGTGGCCATGCAATTGGATCGAGGTCTAAATCGAGAAAAAGTTTTGAATCAAAAACGGGTGTCTTGATTCCACTGCGACGTTGAACTTCATAATCATGCAAGACCCGCAGGCATATCTTGAAAAGGAGGGCCATCGCGATCAGGTTTACAAGCGCCAGTAGGGCCATGGTGATATCGGCAAAAGCCAGAACTGTGGATAGATCTTCGCTGGCACCCCGGAACACCATTATCAAAACCACGAGTCGATAGATGATCAGCGTTTTTGCAGGTTCACCAAACATGAATCGCAAGCTGTTTTCTCCGAGGTAATAGTTGTAGAGCATTGCCGTGAATACGAACAGCGCTAACGCCATGCTTATGAATATTCTTCCCCACTCCCCGACAACCGCTGCCAGCGAGTTTTGGGCCAGGGCAATTGCGTCGCCTTCAAATCCCGGAGTGTAAAAGCCGGATAACAAGATCATCAGTGCGGTGCAGGTGCAGACCACGAACGTATCGATGAAAACGCTCAATGCCTGAACAACACCTTGTGCAACTGGATGGCTGACCCTCGCCACTGACGCGACATTAGGGGCGCTGCCCAGCCCCGCTTCGTTGGAGAATACTCCGCGTCTGACGCCCATGATGATGGCGCTGCCGAGCAGACCGCCGAACGCCTGATCCAGACCGAAGGCACTTCTGATAATGGTCATCAGCATTGTCGGTACTTGTTCAAACTGAAGAACCAGCACGTACGCCGTCACGCCGATGTAGGCGAGAACCTTTAGAGGGACCAGTAGGTCGGCTACTGCGGCAATCCGCGTTATACCGCCGATGAATACGATGCCCAGCATCAATGAAAGCGCCAGCCCCGACCACAGGGGTGGTAAATCAAACGCTTCTTTCAGGGAGTGTGATACCGCATGGGATTCGAGACCATTGATGGCAAACCCGAATGTCACCAGCATCAGCATGGCTACGATCAACCCGAGCCAGCGCTGGTTCAGGCCATGCTGAATGTACCAGGACGGGCCGCCTCTATAGAGACCGTTGCCATCGCTGCGTTTATAGAGCTGGCCCAGCGTACATTCGAAGAAGCTGCTCGACATACCCAGAAGTGCGGTCATCCACATCCAGAACACGGCGCCGGGCCCACCCATACTCACCGCAATACCGACCCCGACGATATTTCCGGTACCCACGCGCCCGGCGAGGCTGAGCGTCAGCGCCTGGAGCGAACTCAAATGATGGCCGCCTGCGCGCCAGCTACCGCGTAAAACGCCGAACATATGGGGGAAGTATCGCAGTTGAACAAATCCTGATCGAATCGTGAAATAACCCCCTAGCCCAAGAACAAATGGTATTAATACCCTGCTCGAAAGAAAATCGTTGATGACATCTAGCATTCAAAGCTCCTTGCTATTAAGAGTGCTGGCAAATCCATGGTGTATTCAGGCCTGAAGTCATTCAGGCGTCGTAATATCCCGCCATATTTGATTCGGTGCAATTTCGCAAGTTGCTTAAATGTGATGCGAGTTGCTGCTATGGTTGCGCCTTTCTGGTCTTTACTGGGTCATTATATGTGTGATTTTCTTCCGGCGAATTTGAGGCTGCTTTGTAGTCATTACAGATCTGTCGCGGAGGTTTGTAGGAAAGTTCGCATCAATCGTGGGCAATTCAATAAGTATCTATGTGGGAAAAGTTTCCCTACGCCTTTTAATCTCAAGCGCATCTGTGATTTTTTTGGTGTCGATGAGAGCGAAATCATCCTGCCTACCGAACAATTCACGATCCTGATAGGCCTGAAGGCTGACAAGGAACATTCTTTAGTCGAAATGGCCGCGTCACAAATAATGCATGAACATCTACGCCGCCAGTCTTCACCTGAATTGAAATCGCATACTGGTTATTACTACGAGTACTACCATGCGATGACTGAGCCCGGCTCCATTCTGTGCTCGCTGGTACATGTACGGGCCGAAGGCGATGAAATCGTATATGAGCGAAACGAGCGATTACAGGTTTCTGAAGCGGCAGAGGAATTTGAGCGTTATCAATATCTGGGTATTGCCTATCACCTTCGGGATCGCTTGTTTTTTATCGATTATGAATCGCTCACCTCCAACGAAATCAGTCAGACCATCCTTATTCCAAGCTTCAAAAGCTGCATTACCCGGCTCAATGGGTTGAAGATGGGTGTTTCCGCTGCGGATCATCGCGCTCCTGCATGCTCCAGGGTCGTATGGGAGTATCTGGGGCAGGAAATCAATCCCATCGATGCATACCGCCGCGTTCGGTTGTATAAGCCTGATGATTGCGCCATTGATGATGATCTGCGCGCGCGCCTGGCCCAATCCCGGATTGTGGAGGGCCTGTTCGTTATCGCTGGATGACCGTCCTGAAAAAACTCCGGATGGAGCGAGGTCGGGTTCTCTTGATGTTGTTTTTCAAGATCCAAAGATCGCAGCCTCGTTGCACTCGACAGCTCCTGCTAGGGGGTGTCAGGGGCTGTCGATTTGTTCAAGCATCCATTTCACAAAATCGCGCACCTTCGGCACTTCCGCCGCGTGCTCCGGGTAGGCCAGGTAATAGGCGTCGCTGCTGGGCATCGCATGCTGCCAGGGTATGACCAGTTTGCCCTCGGCCAATTCCTCTTCCACCAGAAACCGTGGCAGGAGTGCCACGCCGCAGCCGACCTGGGCGGCGCGGATGCACATATAGAAGGTTTCGAAACGCGGCCCGTGGTAGCTGTGTTCGGTGTGGTAGCCCTGGCTGTCAAACCAGTCGTGCCAGGCCTGCGGTCGCGAGGCATTTTGCAGCAGCACCAGATCGGTGAGTTGCGTCGGGTCAGTCAAAGGCGTGTCGGGCAGGCTGCCCGGGGCGCAGACCGGTACCAGTTCTTCGCCGAACAATTTCAGGGACTCCGTACCCGGGCGCGACGCCTGGCCGAAATAGAAGGCCAGATCGCTGCGCCCTTGCAACAGATCATCGGCTTCCTGCTCGTTGCACAGGTCCAGATGGATCGACGGATGGCGCAGTCGCCAGCCTTTCAGGCGCGGCACCAGCCAGCGGGCACCGAAGGTCGAAGGGGTGGATACACGCAGGACTTCGGTCTCTCCGCCGTAGGAACGCAGGTAATGCGTCGACATCTCCACTTGAGTGAGGATTTTTCTGACTTCGACCAGATACAAATCTCCGGCCGGAGTCATCTGCAAACGCCGACGCACGCGGCGGAACAGCAAGTGCTGCAACAGTTCTTCAAGCTGTGCAACCTGTTTGCTCACCGCACTCTGGGTCAGGTTCAGCTCTTCGGCGGCGCGGGTAAAACTCAGGTGCCGGGTCACGGCCTCGAAGCATTGCAGCGCGGTGATCGAGGGCAAGTGGCGTTTGTTCAGCATGGCCAGTCCTTTTCCTTGTCTTTCTGTACGCAGCATGAATAAACGGAATGATATCTGGCGTAAAGGTCGTTTGTTGCATCGCCGCAGTGACGCTACAACTAAAGGCCTGCCCGGCCATGAACTGAATGGCCGCACACATTCTGTTTTTGCTTGAGGAGAGACCGATGGTTGCCGCATTGCTTGATCGTCTGGGAGTCAACCCGGCCCTGTACCAGAACGGCAAAGTGCCGGTGCATTCGCCCATCGATGGCAGTCGGATTGCCTCGGTGAACTGGGAAGGCGCTGCCGAAGTCGAGCAGCACATCAGTCGTGCAGATCATGCATTCGAGCACTGGCGCAAGGTCCCGGCGCCGCGTCGCGGCGAGCTGGTGCGTCAGTTCGGCGAAGTGTTGCGCGAATACAAGGCCGACCTCGGCGAGCTGGTGTCGTGGGAAGCCGGCAAGATCACGCAGGAAGGTCTGGGTGAAGTGCAGGAGATGATCGACATCTGCGACTTCGCCGTCGGCCTGTCGCGCCAGTTGTACGGTTTGACCATCGCCTCCGAGCGTCCCGGCCACCACATGCGCGAAACCTGGCATCCACTTGGCGTGGTCGGCGTGATCAGCGCGTTCAACTTCCCGGTCGCGGTGTGGGCGTGGAACACCACGCTGGCGCTGGTTTGCGGCAACCCTGTGGTGTGGAAACCCTCGGAGAAAACCCCGCTGACCGCGCTGGCCTGTCAGGCGCTGTTCGACCGCGTGGTGAAGAATTTCAGCGATGCCCCGGCGAGCCTGTGCCAAGTGGTGATTGGCGGTCGCGATGCCGGCGAAGCGCTGGTCGACGATCCGCGTGTCGCGCTGATCAGCGCCACCGGCAGCACGCGCATGGGCCGCGAAGTGGCGCCGAAAGTCGCCGCGCGTTTTGCCCGCAGCATACTTGAGCTGGGCGGCAACAATGCGATGATCCTCGGCCCGAGCGCCGATCTGGACATGGCGGTGCGCGCGATTCTGTTCAGCGCCGTCGGCACCGCCGGGCAACGCTGCACGACCCTGCGTCGCCTGATCGCTCACGAATCGGTGAAGGAAGAAATCGTCACCCGCCTCAAAGCCGCGTATTCGAAAGTACGCATCGGCCATCCGCTGCAAGGCAATCTGGTCGGCCCGCTGATCGACAAACACAGCTTCGAAAACATGCAGGATGCGCTGGAGCAGGCACTCAGCGAAGGCGGCCGGGTGTTCGGCGGCAAGCGCCAACTGGAAGATCAGTTCCCCAATGCCTACTACGTATCGCCAGCCATCGTGGAAATGCCCGAGCAGAGCGATGTGGTCTGCAGCGAAACCTTCGCGCCGATTCTGTATGTGGTTGGCTACAGCGATTTCGAGGAAGCGCTGCGCTTGAACAACGCTGTGCCGCAAGGCCTGTCGTCGTGCATCTTCACCACCGATGTTCGCGAGGCCGAGCGGTTCATGTCGGCGGTCGGCAGCGACTGCGGCATCGCCAACGTCAACATCGGCCCGAGCGGTGCGGAAATCGGCGGCGCCTTTGGTGGCGAGAAAGAGACCGGCGGCGGCCGTGAGTCCGGCTCCGATGCCTGGCGCGCCTACATGCGCCGGCAGACCAACACCGTCAACTACTCGCTGGAATTGCCGTTGGCGCAGGGCATTACCTTTGACTGATGGAGATTGATGCGATGGCCCTGTGGGAGCGAGCCTGCTCGCGAATGCGTCAGGTCAGTCGACATTGATGTTGGCTGATTTACCGCTTTCGCGAGCAGGCTCGCTCCCACAGGATCTGCAGTGTGTTTGTTGGGTTTCTGTTGGAGTCTGGCAATGCCGTTACGCGAAGAATGTCTGTGGGAAAAGCTCACGCCACTACGTCCGGATCATTCGGCGCTCAGGGGTGAGGTCAAGGTCGATGTCTGCGTGATCGGCGCCGGATTCACCGGGTTGTCGGCGGCGCTGCATCTGTTGGAAAAGGGCAAAAGCGCCTGCGTGCTGGAGGCTCATCGCGCAGGGCACGGCGGCTCCGGGCGCAACGTCGGGCTGGTCAATGCCGGCATGTGGATTCCCCCGGACGAGATCGAGGCCGGTTTCGGCGAGGCGGTCGGCAGCCAGCTCAACCGCATGCTCGGGGCGGCGCCGGCGCTGGTGTTCAGCCTTGTGGATAAATACCACATCGATTGCCAGTTGCGTCGCGAAGGCACTTTGCACATGGCGCATAACGCCAAGGGCGAGGCGGACCTGCGCAGTCGCGAGCAGCAATGGAAACGCCGTGGCGCGCCGGTCGAGTTGCTGACCGGCAAAGCCTGCGAGCAAGCCACCGGTACGCAGAAAATCGCCGCTGCGCTGCTTGATCGTCGCGCCGGCACGCTTAATCCGATGGCCTATGTCACCGGGTTGGCCAACGCGGTGCTGGGGCTCGGCGGGCAGATGTTCGATCATTCACCAGTGACTCGCCTCGAACGCATCGGGCAGAAATGGTCAGTGCAGACCGCCCAGGGTGCGGTGCTCGCCGAGCAAGTGGTCATAGCCTCCAATGCCTACACCGAAGGCGACTGGACCGAGCTCAAACGCAATTTCTTTCCCGGTTATTACTATCAGGTCGCCTCGGTGCCGCTCACCGAAGACGCCGCGCAGGCGATTCTTCCGGGCGGGCAGGGCTCGTGGGACACCCGCCAGGTGCTGAGCAGTATTCGCCGCGACAAGGACGGACGTCTGCTGCTCGGCAGCCTCGGTAATGGCAATCAGAAACCGACATGGTTTCTCAAAGCCTGGGCTGATCGGGTCCAGCAGCATTACTTCCCCAATCTGAAGCCGGTCGAGTGGGAATGCACCTGGACCGGGCGCATTGCTTTTACGCCTGATCACCTGATGCGCCTGTTCGAGCCGGCGCCGGGACTGGTGGCCGTCACCGGTTATAACGGTCGCGGCGTGACCACCGGCACCGTAGTCGGCAAAGCCTTCGCCGATTACCTGTGCCACGGCGATGCACAGGCACTGCCGATTCCCTTCGCACCGATGCAGCCCTTGGCGGGTGCGGGCTTGCGCAGTTGCCTGTACGAGGCCGGGTTTTCCCTGTATCACGCGGGCCAGTGCCTGCGCATCGTTATTTGAGTGTTGAAATTTGTTGCCGGACGCAGCGCTTTTGCAGCCAGCGACTAGCCTGTAATGGTGCGGGTTGTAGCAGTTGCGCACCAGCAGTGTGCAGTTCGGTGACGCGGGCTGTTACAGGCGGGTTGCACGTCGTTTGCCGCTGCGGTTGCAATGATGGCGCGCGCGGGTTGCGCTTGAAAAAACAAACGGTTTCACCTTCCGCGGTTTAGACGGTTGCACGCCCAATGAAAATGGGAACGAAACAGTCGAAATAACAACAACGCAGCGACTTTTTGAAGAATAAAAAACCGATGGCACGGGCCTTGCTCTGCGCTTTGAGTGAAGTGAAGTCGCAGTGCCAACTAAAAAAAACCTTGGAGCACCACCTCATGTCCCAGACGTTTTACAAGAAAGGCTTTCTGGCCCTCGCAGTGGCTACTGCGCTGGGTGTTTCTGCGTTTGCTCAAGCTGATATCAAGATCGGTGTAGCGGGTCCGATGACCGGTGCCAACGCGGCATTCGGCGAGCAGTACATGAAGGGTGCACAGGCGGCGGCCGATGCGGTCAACGCGGCGGGCGGCGTCAACGGCGAGAAAATCGTCCTGGTCAAAGGCGATGATGCCTGCGAACCGAAGCAGGCGGTGACGGTCGCCAAGGACCTCACCAACCAGAAAGTCGCCGGCGTGGTCGGTCACTTCTGCTCTTCGTCGACCATTCCAGCGTCGGAGATCTACGACGAAGCCGGGATCATTGCGATCACTCCGGGCTCGACCAACCCGCAGGTGACCGAGCGTGGCCTGAGCGCCATGTTCCGTATGTGCGGACGTGATGACCAGCAAGGCATCGTTGCCGGCGACTACATCGTCGACATCCTCAAGGGCAAGAAAGTCGTTGTCCTGCACGACAAGGACACCTACGGCCAAGGCCTGGCGGACGCCACCAAGGCGCAACTGGAAAAACGCGGCGTCAAGCCTGTGCTGTACGAAGGCCTGACCCGTGGCGAGAAAGACTTCAGCACCATCGTGACCAAGATCCGTGGCGCCGGCGCCGATGTCGTCTACTTCGGCGGCCTGCACCCGGAGGCCGGTCCACTGGTTCGTCAACTGCGTGAACAAGGCCTGAAAGACGTCAAGTTCATGTCCGACGACGGCATCGTGACCGACGAGCTGGTGACCACCGCCGGCGGCCCGCAATTCACCGATGGCGTGCTGATGACCTTCGGTGCCGACCCGCGCCTGCTGCCTGAAAGCAAGACCGTAGTGGACGCATTCCGCAAGGCCGGCACCGAGCCTGAGGGCTACACCCTGTACGCCTACGCCTCGGTACAGACTCTGGCCGCTGCGTTCAACGGCGCGAAGAAAAACGACGGCGAAGCCGCTGCCAAGTGGCTGAAGGCCAACCCGGTGAAAACCGTGATGGGCGAAAAAACCTGGGATTCCAAGGGCGACCTGAAAGTCTCCGACTACGTGGTTTACCAGTGGGACAAGGACGGCAAATACCACCAGCTGGAAAAGCAGAAGTAAGGGCTGAAGCGATCATCTGATCACCACGGTTTTCTTGTAGGAGTGAGCCTGCTCGCGATAGCGGTTGAACATTCAACACATGTGTTGCCTGTCAGTCCGTCATCGCGAGCAGGCGAAGGCCTACAGGGGGCGGTGGTGGTCCGATGGTCACGCTCCGACATTGCTCCGACGTACATCTGTATTTTTCCTAGAAGAACCGCGCGCCATTGGTGCGCAGGTTCTCACTGCGTGAGATTGCGTTATGGATGGTATTTTCCTGCAGCAACTGGTCAATGGCCTGACCCTCGGGTCGGTCTATGGCCTGATCGCCATCGGCTACACAATGGTCTACGGCATCATCGGCATGATCAACTTCGCCCACGGCGAGGTTTACATGATTTCCGCTTACCTGGCGGCAATCAGTCTGGCTCTGCTGGCTTACTTCGGTATCGAATCCTTCCCGCTGCTGATGCTCGGCACGCTGATCTTCACCATCGTCGTCACGGCGGTGTATGGCTGGGTCATCGAGCGTGTCGCCTACAAACCCCTGCGCAACTCGACCCGCCTGGCGCCGCTGATCAGCGCCATCGGTATTTCGCTGATTCTGCAGAACTACGCACAGATCGCTCAGGGCGCCAAACAACAGGGCGTGCCTACGCTGCTGACCGGTGCCTGGCGTGTTGAAGTCGGCAGCGGCTTCGTGCAACTGACCTACACCAAAGTCTTCATCCTGATCGCCGCGTTCGTCGGCATGGGGCTGCTGACCTACGTCATCAAATACACCAAGCTCGGCCGCATGTGCCGCGCGACCCAGCAAGACCGCAAGATGGCCTCGATCCTGGGGATCAACACCGACCGGGTGATTTCCTACGTGTTCATCATCGGTGCAGCCATGGCGGCACTCGCTGGTGTGCTGATCACCATGAACTACGGCACGTTCGACTTCTATGCCGGCTTCATCATCGGCATCAAAGCGTTCACCGCAGCGGTTCTGGGTGGCATCGGCTCACTGCCCGGCGCCATGCTCGGCGGGATCATCCTCGGCATCTCCGAGTCGCTGTTCTCCGGTCTGGTCAACTCCGACTACAAAGACGTGTTCAGTTTCTCGCTGCTCGTCCTCGTACTGGTCTTCCGGCCGCAGGGCCTGTTGGGCCGTCCTCTTGTGTCGAAGGTGTAAGCGATGTCTGCAACCACTGAAAAATCCATCGATATCAAAAAAAGTCTGGTCGAGGCGATTCTTGCCGGCCTGATTGCGCTGATCGTGTTCGGGCCGATTGTCGGCGTGGTCCTCGACGGCTACAGCTTCAATCTCGAAGCAACCCGCGTGGCGTGGATCATTGCCATCGTCATGGCCGGGCGTTTTGCCCTCAGCCTGTTCCTGCAGACGCCCAAGGGCCTGAAGATCCTCGACGGATTCGAGAGCACCGGTTCCGGCGTGCACGTGCTGCCGGCGGATTACAAATCGCGGCTGCGCTGGATCATTCCGTTGATCATTGTGCTGGCGATCATCGTGCCGTTTGTTTCCAACTCCTATCTGCTTGGCGTGGTCATCCTCGGTTTGATCTACGTGCTGCTGGGACTGGGGCTGAACATCGTGGTCGGTCTGGCCGGTCTGCTCGATCTCGGCTACGTGGCGTTTTACGCCATCGGTGCCTACGGTCTGGCGCTGGGCTACCAGTATCTGGGGCTGGGTTTCTGGACCGTGCTGCCATTGGCGGCGATCACCGCAGGCCTGGCCGGTTGCATCCTGGGTTTCCCGGTGCTGCGTCTGCACGGTGACTATCTGGCGATCGTGACCCTGGGCTTCGGTGAAATCATTCGTCTGGTGCTGAACAACTGGCTGTCCCTGACCGGTGGCCCAAACGGCATGCCAGCGCCACTGCCAACGTTCTTCGGTCTGGAATTCGGCAAGCGGGCGAAGGATGGCGGGGTACCGTTTCACGAGTTCTTCGGCCTGACCTACAACCCGGACGTGAAGTATTACTTCATCTACGCGGTGTTGTTCCTGGTGGTACTGGCGGTGCTGTACGTCAAGCATCGTCTGGTGAAAATGCCGGTCGGTCGCGCCTGGGAAGCCCTGCGTGAAGATGAAATCGCCTGCCGCTCGATGGGCCTCAACCACGTGCTGGTCAAGCTCTCGGCGTTCACCATCGGTGCGTCGACGGCGGGTCTGGCCGGGGTGTTCTTCGCCACCTATCAAGGCTTCGTCAACCCGACCTCGTTCACCTTCTTCGAATCGGCGCTGATCCTCGCCATCGTCGTGCTCGGCGGCATGGGCTCGACCATCGGCGTAGTCATCGCTGCGTTCGTACTCACCGTCGCCCCGGAACTGCTGCGCGGTTTCGCTGAGTATCGAGTGCTGCTGTTCGGCATCCTGATGGTGTTGATGATGATCTGGCGACCACGCGGGCTGATCCGCATCAGCCGCACCGGGGTCAAACCACGCAAAGGTGCCATTCACTACGAGAGGACTGCGCCATGAGTGAAGTCGTGCTCTCTGTTGAAAAACTGATGATGCATTTCGGTGGCATCAAGGCTTTGAGCGATGTCAGCCTGAAGGTCAAACGCAATTCGATCTTCGCCCTGATCGGCCCCAACGGCGCTGGCAAGACCACGGTGTTCAACTGCCTGACCGGGTTCTACAAGGCCTCTGGCGGCAAGATCGAACTCAACGTGCGTGGCCAGCAGACCAACGTCATCCAGCTGCTGGGCGAGTCGTTCAAAGCGACCGATTTCGTCTCGCCGAAATCCTTCCTCAGCCGCATGTACTACAAAATGTTCGGCGGGACTCACCTGGTGAACCGTGCAGGTCTGGCCCGGACGTTCCAGAACATTCGCCTGTTCAAGGAAATGTCGGTGCTGGAAAACCTGCTGGTGGCGCAGCACATGTGGGTCAACCGCAACATGCTCGCCGGCATCCTCAACACCAAGGGCTATCGCAAGGCCGAGAGCGATGCGCTGGATGTCGCCTTCTACTGGCTGGAAGTGGTCGATCTAGTCGACTGCGCCAACCGTCTCGCCGGTGAGCTGTCGTACGGCCAACAACGCCGTCTGGAGATCGCTCGGGCCATGTGCACGCGGCCGCAGATCATCTGCCTCGACGAACCGGCCGCCGGCCTCAACCCTCAGGAAACCGAAGCGCTGAGCGCGATGATCCGGCTGCTGCGCGACGAGCACGATCTGACCGTGGTGCTGATCGAACACGACATGGGCATGGTCATGAGCATTTCCGATCACATCGTGGTCCTCGACCACGGCATCGTTATCGCCGAAGGCGGACCGGAAGCGATCCGCAGCGACCCGAAAGTGATTGCAGCCTACCTGGGCGCCGACGAAGAGGAGCTGGTATGAGCCAACCGATCCTCGAATTGCGCAATCTGGACGTGTTCTACGGCCCGATCCAGGCGCTCAAAGGCGTTTCGCTGCAGATCAACGAAGGCGAGACCGTCAGCCTGATCGGCTCCAACGGCGCCGGCAAGTCGACCCTGCTGATGTCGATCTTCGGTCAGCCCAGAGCGGCGGGCGGGCAGATTCTTTATCAAGGCGTCGACATTACCCACAAGTCCTCGCATTACATCGCCTCCAACGGCATCGCGCAGTCGCCGGAAGGACGGCGGGTGTTCCCCGACATGACCGTCGAGGAAAACCTGCTGATGGGCACCATCCCGATTGGCGACAAGTACGCCAAAGAGGACATGCAGCGCATGTTCGAGCTGTTCCCGCGGCTTGAAGAACGACGCAATCAGCGCGCGATGACCATGTCTGGCGGTGAGCAGCAGATGCTCGCCATCGCCCGTGCGCTGATGAGCCGGCCGAAATTGTTGCTGCTCGATGAGCCGAGCCTGGGCCTGGCACCGATCGTGGTGAAGCAGATTTTTGCCACCCTGCGTGAACTGGCGAAAACCGGGATGACCATTTTTCTCGTTGAGCAAAACGCCAACCATGCGCTGAAGCTGTCGGATCGGGCGTATGTGATGGTCAACGGCGAGATCCGTCTGACCGGCACAGGCAAAGACCTGTTGGTGAATGAGGAGGTGCGTAACGCCTATCTGGGCGGGCACTGATTCTTCTCGCGGTTATACACAGCCCCGGCGACGACAGTCCCGGGGTTTTTTTATCCCCCCAACTCACCACCTCCCCCTGTAGGAGTGAGCCTGCTCGCGATAGCGGTGTGTCAGTCCTGTAGATGTTGCTGAATAACCGCGATCGCGAGCAGGCTCACTCCTACATTGGAATTGCACAACTTTCAGAATTGTGGAAAACAAATTCCCCAAGCTGCCAAAGCGCGACATATAGACGCTGCAAATGGCTGTTTTTCCACAGTTTTGACTTGTCCCCGATTGCTGTGGAGCTGGCTGTGCATAACGTGGGTGTATATGGTTGCAGCCCTTGTAATCCGTGGCTTTCAAGCTTGTGGTTGTTTTTTGATCAGGCAATTTCAAGCAAGCGCGAGGTGCCATTGTCAACCTTTTTATAGCGTTCGCAGCACACAGGATTTCGTGTGACTCGGCCTGTGGATAAGTCTGTGACTAAACTCTGGAAAGACCTCGCTGAAGGCCGTAATTGCTGGCCTCGCGCAATCACGCGGTTGTACCGTCCGTCGTGCAAAATGCCCTGTCCCGCACATCCGGTCACTCAGGGTCAAGCAAAAAACTTTGCATTTCGCCCGCAAAGCCTTGTGCAGCGCGGCTTTGCGCGTTTCTACTTGCCCCCGGAAACTGTGGAGCAGACTGTGGATAACGTGCGTGCACATGGCTGGAAGCCACGCAGGCTGCGGACTTGGTGCACCTGGTTGATTTTTGTACAGACGGCAGGTGTTGCCCGTATCCGCGAGGGCGGGCATGCTGCCTGCTGATTTTCTATTCCAAGGGCTGCCGTGGCGGCCGAAGCAAGGAGAACACGATGTCCGACACCCTGTTTATCACCGGCGCGACGTCCGGTTTTGGTGAAGCCTGTGCCCGCCGTTTTGCCGAGGCTGGCTGGAAACTGGTGCTGACCGGCCGTCGTGAAGAACGCCTCAACGCCCTCTGCAGCGAGCTGTCGAAGCAGACCGAAGTGCACGGTCTGGTCCTCGATGTGCGTGATCGCAAGGCGATGGAAGAGGCGATCGCCAACCTGCCGCCGTCGTTCGCCAGACTCCGTGGCCTGATCAACAACGCCGGCCTGGCGCTTGGTGTCGATCCGGCGCCCAAGTGCGACCTGGATGATTGGGACACCATGGTCGACACCAATGTCAAAGGCCTGATGTACGCCACCCGCCTGCTGCTGCCACGCCTGATCGCCCACGGCCGTGGCGCCGGTATCGTCAACCTCGGTTCCATTGCCGGCAACTACCCGTACCCGGGTAGCCACGTGTATGGCGCAACCAAAGCCTTCGTCAAACAGTTCTCGCTGAACCTGCGTTGCGATTTGCAGGGCACGGGCGTGCGCGTGAGCAACATCGAACCCGGCCTGTGCGAAAGCGAGTTCTCGCTGGTACGTTTCGCCGGCGACCAGGAACGCTACAACGCCACTTACGCCGGCGCCGAGCCGATCCAGCCGCAGGACATCGCCGAGACAATTTTCTGGGTGATGAACACCCCGGCGCACATCAACATCAACAGTCTGGAGCTGATGCCGGTGAGTCAGACCTGGGCCGGGTTTGCCATTGAGCGTAACAAGGCTTGATACCTGATCCTGTGGCGAGGGAGCTTGCTCCCGCTGGACTGCGCAGCAGGCCCCTGCTTTTTTGCTGAAACAGGGGGGCGCTTCGCACCCCAGCGGGAGCAGGCTCCCTCGCCACAAAGTCGGGTGTAAATCGACGATAAGCTAAACTCCGCACTCAGCCAGCCCGCCGCACCCCGCGGTGTGCAAGGTTTCATGAGGAGTTCAAGTGAGTAACCGAGGTGAGCAGGCACTGCTCAAACAATCGACGCTGCTGATGCTGGCGGTGTCGATTGCCGGGATCGTCACCGGTTTTGTTTCAGGTTCGCAATCCATCCTGTTCGATGGTTTTTTCTCGCTGATCGCAACGTTTATCAAAATCCTGATGCTGATCACCGCCCGGTTGATCGCCAAGCAAAGCAATCAGCGTTTCCAGTTCGGCTTCTGGCATCTGGAGCCGATGGTGCTGCTGATTGAAGGCAGCTTCCTGCTGCTGATCGCCATCTATGCATTTCTCAATGGCGTGTTCGGCATCATCAACGGTGGTCGCGATATCGAGCTGGGTCTGGTGATCGTCTACGCGGCGGTGTTCACCGTCGTCGAGTTCGCTTATTTCTTCTACGTGCGCCGGCGTAATCGCACGCTTAAATCCAGCCTGATCCAGTTCGACAACATCAGTTGGCTGGTCGATGCGATGCTCTCGGTGGGCTTGTTGATCAGTTTCCTCGCCGCGCTGCTGCTCAAGTCCCAGGGTTATGGCGAGTGGGCGGTGTATGTCGACCCGCTGATCCTTATCGTACTTGCGCTGAGCATGCTGCCCCCGGCGTTGAAGATCCTCGGCCCGGCGTTGCGTGATGTGCTGGGTATCGCCCCGGACACGCTGGATGAGCAGGTACGGCAGGTGATGGAGGTGGCGAAGGTCGAGCATGGTTTCGACGATTACGTCTCCTACGTACAAAAGCACGGTCGGGCGCGGTTCATCGAAATTCATGTGGTGCTGCCGGCGGCTTATCCGTTGCGCAATGTCGCGCAGCTGGACGCGTTGCGTGAGCAGATTTCCGCGCAGTTGGGCAAGCCGGATGCGGCGCGGTGGCTGACCATCAGCTTCACCGGGGACAAGAAGTGGATTGCCTGATGACCGCATAACGCCATTCGCGAGCAGGCTCGCTCCTATAATTTGAAATGCGTTTCTGTGTAGGAGCTGCCGAAGGCTGCGATCTTTTGATCTTCAAGCAAGATAAGCGGCCAAACCGTGATAGCAGGTCGCCAAATGATAAGGCGTGGTCGAAGGCATGTCCTTGCGGCTGACTTCGCCGTTTTCATCCCGGCACTCGTGCCACCCACCGGCGTGTAGAAACCGTTGCTGCAACGCCTGCAACTGGCGCAGCACCGCCGCTCCGCTATCCTTGCGCAACGTCAGTGCGCGCAGGTATTCGGCCTGAGCCCAGATACGCTGGGTCGAATCCCTTGGTCGGCCATTGCTTTCCAGATCAAGCATCGCCCGCACGGCGTCGCAAGACTCCAGCACGCCATACTGTTCGGTAAAGGCAAACGCCCGATCCAATGCCCGATGCAGTTTGGAATCGCGCAACAGCGGCGACGATTCGAGCAGGAAATACCATTCGAACTGATGCCCCGGCTCGTACCAGTTATCCACAGCGCCCAGCGGCTTCTCCATCAACACGCCATGTTGCGGATCGACGAATTGCTTGTGCATGGCTGTGCATAACTCAAGCAGGGCTTTCTGCGTCTGCGGATCTTCGCGCACCGCAAGGGTAGCCAGAAAGGCTTCAGCCAAATGCATCAGCGGATTTTGCAACGGGCCGGTCTGCAAGGTGATCCAGTCACGCTCAAGGCAGGCTTCGTACAAGCCGTCACCGGTGGCAAAACGGCGGCCGATGATTTCCAGCGCGGCGTTCAATGTCGACTCGGCCAGCGAATCGCCGGACTTGTTCCAGTAATGCGCGCAGGCAAACAGAATGAAAGCGTGGGTGTAGAGATCCTTGCGCTGATCCAGCGGCTTGCCCTGGGCGTCGATGCTGTAGAACCAGCCGCCATGCTCAGCGTCATGGAAGTGCCGTTGCAAGGAACGGAACAGCGCCGCCGCCCGTGCTTCGGCGTTACCCACAACCCCGATCAGGCTGGAGAACAGGTACAGCTGCCGTGCGCAGGCCATTGCCCGATAACGTTGCGCCGGCAACGCTTGATGCGCGGCGTCCAGCGCCTCATAGGGCAACGCCATGTCGGCATTCCAGCCCGGGCCTTGCCACAGCGGCACGATGACATGCAGAAAATGCTTCTGCACCTCGGCAAACAGGGTGGTCAATTCGGGCAGGGTGGTGGAGCGGGAAGCGTGGGGCATGAGCGGATGTCGTCACGGGCTGGGGCGATTGCGCGACATGGTAGCAGAGAGCACTGCTTGAGAGATGCGGTGTCTGTCAGGCCGTCTTCGCGAGCAGGCTCGCTCCCACAGTGGATTTGCAGCGTACATAAAACCTGTGGGAGCGAGCCTGCTCGCGAAGAGACCAGTGCAGGCGCTAAACAATCATCCTGCCAACAACCAGACCCCAGTCGCCGCCGAAGCCGCACCCGCCAGTCGCACAAGCGGTGCCGCTGCCTGCGGAAGAACCCGCACCACGCCATAGCCGAGCGCATGCAACACCGCCGTCGCCGCGACAAACCCGGCCGCATACGCCCACGGGCTGCTCATCTCCGGCAACTCCAGCCCATGCGCCACGCCATGGAACAGCGCAAACAGCGCCGTCGCCGCCACCGCCATCACCAGCGGTGGACGCACCGCCAGTGCCACGGCCAGGCCCAGCGCCAATACCGACGCGGCAATCCCGCTTTCCAGCGCTGGCAACTCCAGCCCTTCAAAACCGAGCAGGCCGCCCAGCAGCATGGTGCCGACAAAGGTGCACGGCAGCGCCCAGCGCGCCGCGCCTTGTTGCTGCGCCGCCCACAAACCGACGGCGAGCATTGCCAGCAAATGGTCGAGACCGCCGATCGGGTGGCTGATGCCCGCGACCAGGCCACTGTCGCCATGGCCCGGGTGAGCGAAGGCCAGCGCCGGTGTCAGCAGCAGCGCCACGGCGCCAAGAATGCGTTTGAATGTCATGGATAAGCTTCCTTGTTGATAAGTGAGTCAGGCGGCGGTCAGCAGGCCCTGGCGTTCGATGAAGGCGATGATCTGTTCAAGGCCCTGACCGGTTTTCTGGTTGCTGAACACGAACGGCTTGCCGTTGCGCATGCGTTTGGTGTCGCTGTCCATCATTTCCAGCGAGGCGCCCACCAGCGGAGCCAGGTCGATCTTGTTGATCACCAGCAGGTCGGACTTGCAGATACCGGGCCCGCCCTTGCGCGGCAGTTTGTCGCCGGCGGAAACGTCGATCACGTAGATGGTCAGGTCGGACAGCTCCGGGCTGAAGGTCGCCGAGAGGTTGTCGCCGCCGGACTCGACCAGAATCAGATCCAGCCCCGGAAAGCGTCGGTTCAGTTGGTCGACCGCTTCAAGGTTGATCGAAGCGTCTTCGCGGATTGCGGTGTGCGGGCAACCGCCGGTTTCCACGCCGATGATCCGCTCCGGCGCGAGGGCCTCGTTGCGCACCAGGAAATCGGCGTCTTCGCGGGTGTATATATCGTTGGTGACCACGGCGAGGTTGTAGCGCTCGCGCAGGGCCAGGCACAGGGCCAAAGTCAGCGCAGTCTTGCCGGAACCGACCGGGCCGCCGATGCCGACGCGCAGAGGTTGTGTTTGCATTTCATTCTCCAAAATAAACAGGCCTAAGAGCGGAAGAGACGGCTGTACTGGCGTTCATGGGCCATGCAGGCCAGGGACAGACCGAAAGCGGCGCTGCCGATGTGTTCGGGGTTGATTTGGCTTGCGTCGTGCTGCGCCTGTTGCAGCAGCGGCAGCAGCTCGCTGGTCAGGCGCTGGGCGGCTTGCTGGCCCAGCGGCAAGGTCTTCATCAATACCGCGAGCTGGTTTTCCAGCCAGCTCCACAGCCACGCGGCAAGTGCGTCCTGGGGGCTGATGCCCCAGGCGCGCGCGGCCAGTGCCCAGCACAGGGCCAGATGCGGTTCTGTGATCTGTGCAAGAAAATCGCGGGCGGACGCGTCGAGTTCCGGCAAACCGTTCAACAACTGCTGCAAGGAGTAGCCCATCTGTCGGCTCTCCAGATGCAGTTCGCGGGTTTCGCGGCTGGCACGATGGTTTTCGCAAAGTAGCTGCAGGTCGGCCCAGTTTTCGTCCGCCGCCGCCCGGCAATGCGCCAACAGCAGCGGCGCTTCGAAGCGTGCGAGATTCAGCAGCAATTGATCACTGATCCAGCGTCGGGCGCTGTCCGGGTTGTTAACCCGGCCGTTGTCCACCGCCATTTCCAGACCCTGGGAATAGCTGTAGCCGCCAATCGGCAATTGCGGACTGGCCAGACGCAGCAGCGCCCAGGCCGGATTCACAGGCGCACGCCGAACTGATGGAGTTTCGGCGCGTAGTTGAAGTCCTCGTCACCGTGGCGGGAATGATGATGGCCGCCGCCGTAGGCGCCGTGCTCCGGCTGGAACGGCGCTTCGATGGCTTCGACTTGTGCGCCGAGCTGTTCGAGCATGGCCTTGAGCACGTAATCGTCGAGCAGGCGCAGCCAGCCATCGCCGACCTGCAGGGCGACATGGCGGTTGCCGAGGTGATAGGCCGCGCGCGTCAGTTCGAACGCATTGGCGCAGGTGACATGGAGCAGTTGTTCGGGACGGGCGCAGACGCGCACGACGCGGCCGTCTTCGGCCTGCAGGCATTCGCCGTCATGCAGCGGTGGCTGGCCGCGCTCCAAAAACAACCCGACGTCTTCGCCTTCGGCACTGAAACAGCGCAAACGGCTTTTGCTGCGCGCTTCGAAGGTCAGGTGCAACTCGGCGGCCCAGACGGGTTGAGGGTCGATTCTGCGATGAATCACCAGCATCGGAAAGCTTCCAGCAATGAGCGTTGATTGGGCTAGAGCAAGGGCCGCGCCAATCGCACGAGATGTAGGAAATAGCTGTCGGCGCGCATCCGATCTTTCAACAGGTGCGGGGATTCTGGAAGGTTTTGGTGCATGAAGAATTTGTCATGCACCAAATCGAGGCTATCGCGGTGCACCCTTGTAGGAGTGAGCCTGCTCGCGATGACGGTGGATCAGTCAGTAAATATCTGACTGTTAAACCGCTATCGCGAGCAGGCTCACTTCTACAGGGGATATGTGTTGTCGCGGTAGGGGGGAGTTATTCGGTACTGCCCAGCCCTTGCCAGTGCTTGAGGCCGATGAAGATGAAGCGCAACTGTTGGGTGATCTTCGCCTGCGGCGTCAGGTGCTCCGGCAAGGCTTCGGCCGGTGGGTCGATGATGTCGGGGAGGGTGGCGAAGACTGATTTGACGATCAGGTCGGCCATCACGCTCAGACCCGCCAGATCCAGATGTTGCAGTTTGGGCATCAGCGCCAGGTCCGCCGCGAGGTCGGCGCTGATGTTTTCGCGCAAGCGTCCGATTGCCTGCCGTACCGGCAGCGAGCCGCCATACTGTTCGCGGGCGAGAAACAGGAATTGCGAGCGGTTGGCGTTGACCACATCAAGGAAGATGCGCACCGACGCATCGATGATGCCGCCCATGACGAATTCATTGTGCCGCACCAGGCGGATGGTCTCGCGGAAGGTCTGGCCGACTTCGCTGACCAGCACCAGCCCCAACTCGTCCATGTCGGCAAAGTGACGATAGAACCCAGTGGGCACGATGCCGGCGGTCTTGCTCACTTCGCGCAGGCTCAGGCTGCCGAATCCTCGGCCGCTTTCCATCAGGTGGCGGGCAGCGTCCATCAAGGCGTTGCGGGTCTGTTGTTTCTGTTCGGCGCGGGGCAGCATCGCAGGGTGTGTTCTTCGGCAGGACAAGCGCCGCACTCTAGCAAATCGGCTTTGTCGGCGTCGAACGGGGAGTCGTGCAGCGAGGAATTTACAGAAGCTGAAAAGTCAAAAGCCCAATCCGCTGATTGGGCTTTTTTGCCGGGCCGTCATGGGCTCAGCTCAGTTTGCTGTTGCGTTCGATCACACGGTCACCACCGCCTTCAGCGAGGGCTTGACCCAGTGGGGTTTTATCGAAGCCGTCATCAGCCAGGGTCTGGCCCTGTGGAGTGCGCTCGGAACCATCGGAAGCCAGGGTCTGGCCTTGTGGGGTGCGCTCGGTGCCGTCGGAGGCGAGGATCTGACCTTGAGGCGTGCGATCCGAACCGTCTTGCACCAGACCTTTTTCTTCGAGGCGATTGCGACCGTTTTCAGCCAGGGCCTGGCCTTGTGGGGTGCGATCCGAGCCGTCTTGAACCAGGCCTTTTTCTTCGAGGCGGTTGCGGCCGTTTTCAGCCAGAGTCTGACCTTGTGGAGTGCGCTCGGAACCGTCGGAAGCTACGGTCTGGCTAAACACCGAGTGGCTCGATTTGATTTGCGGAGTGGCCTGATCGGCAGCGGGCAGGGCGAAAGCAGTGCTGGCTAGCATCGACAGGGTAAGGCTGAGCAGTAATTGGCGTTTCATGATAGTGGCTCCTTGGGAGGGCGATAAAGTGGGTACGAGGGCAATGCTACTCTCGATAAGTCGATATAAAAGTTCATAAACGCAATGGTAATAATCAACAGAATTGATTGTTCCGCGCGAGGGCTCTAGCACGGGGCTTTGCGGGCGGCGGTTTTGCACCGTCGTGGGTATTTTCGACTCACTCGCGCCTCGTAAAAGTGCGGGTCGCGGTAACACTGCTCGACCGATCGGTCAGATTTGCTGCACTTTTTATGGCTTAAACTGCCTTTCGATTAAACCTGCGGGCCTTTCGCCAGTCACAGACTGCATAGGGGCCGCTTCGGTCTGCCGTTTCAGCTGTGCGTCGGGTAATCGGCGTGCAGTCGTGATCAGGAGCTTTGTGCATGACGCGCACTGGAAAAATCTTCAGTTGGACCTTCGCCATCCTCGTGCTGCTAGTGGCAGCCTTGATTCTGATCATCGTGTTCTTCGACTGGAACCGGATCAAACCCACCATCAACGCCAAAGTCTCGGAAGAACTGCACCGGGCGTTTGCTATCAATGGCAACCTCGCGGTGATCTGGCAGCGCGAGCCGGAAGAGGGCGGCTGGCGTGCCTGGGTGCCGTGGCCGCACGTGGTCGCGGAGGACCTGAGCCTGGGCAACCCGGACTGGTCGAAGCAGCCGCAGATGGTCACGCTGAAACGCGTCGAGCTGCGCATTTCGCCGCTGGCCCTGCTGGCCCAGCGCGTGGTGATTCCGCGCATCGACCTGACCGAGCCGAATGCCGAGCTGCAACGTCTGGCCGATGGCCGCGCCAACTGGACCTTCAAATTCGACCCCAAGGACCCGAACGCCGAGCCATCGAACTGGGTGGTCGACATCGGCGCGATCGGCTTCGATAAGGGCCACGTGACCCTCGACGATCAGACCCTGAAAACCAATCTCGACGTGTTGATCGACCCGCTCGGCAAGCCGATCCCCTTCAGCGAAATCGTCGGCGACAAAGCGGCGAAAACCGCTCAGGACAAGGGCGGCGCACCGCAGGACTACGCTTTTGCGCTCAAGGTCAAAGGCCAGTACCACGCGCAGAATCTCACCGGGCAGGGCAAGATCGGCGGACTGTTGGCTTTGCAGGACGCGAGCAAACCGTTCCCGTTGCAGGCCCAGGCGAAGATTGGCGACACCCGTATCGAGCTGGCCGGCACCCTCACCGACCCGCTCAACCTCGGCGCCCTCGACCTGCGCCTGAAGCTCGCCGGCGATAGCCTTGGCAATCTCTATCCGCTGACCGGCGTAACCCTGCCGGACACGCCACCGTACTCCACCGACGGTCACCTGATCGCCAAGCTGCATGACGAGGCAGGGGCGAGATTCACTTACGAGAAATTCAACGGCAAGATCGGCGACAGCGACATCCACGGCGACCTCACCTACGTCGCCAGCCAGCCACGGCCGAAACTCAGCGGTGCGTTGCTCTCCAATCAACTGCTGTTCGCCGACCTCGCGCCATTGATCGGCGCCGACTCCAACACCGAACAGAAAGCCCGTGGCGGTGCGAGCAAGCAACCCGCGGACAAGGTCCTGCCGGTAGAAGAGTTCAAGACCGACCGCTGGCGCGCCATGGATGCCGATGTCGAGTTCACCGGCAAGCGCATCGTCCACAGCGAGAAGCTGCCGTTCAAGGATCTCTATACCCATCTGAAACTCAACGATGGCGAGCTCAGTCTCGAGCCGCTGCGCTTTGGCGTCGCCGGCGGCACGCTGGATGCGCAGATTCGCCTCAATGGCCGCACCGAACCACTGGAAGGCCGGGCGCGTTTGACCGCACGCAAGTTCAAGCTGAAAGAGTTGTTCCCGACTTTCGAACCGATGAAAACCAGTTTCGGCGAGCTCAACGGTGATGCCGACATCAGTGGCCGTGGCAACTCCGTAGCGAAGCTGCTTGGCGGCGCCAACGGCAATCTGAAGATGCTGATCAACGACGGTGCGATCAGCCGTGAGCTGATGGAACTGGCCGGGCTCAATGTCGGTAACTACGTGGTCGGGAAGATCTTTGGCGACAAGGAAGTGAAGATCAATTGCGCGGCGGCGGACTTCGATATCAAGACCGGCCTGGCGACCACGCGGCTGTTTGTCTTCGATACCGAGAACGCGATTATCTACATCGATGGCACGGCAAACATGGCCACCGAGCAACTCGATCTGACCGTGACGCCTGAATCCAAGGGCTGGCGCCTGATCTCCCTGCGCTCGCCGCTGTATGTGCGCGGCAAGTTCATCAAGCCGGATGCCGGCGTCAAAGCCGTACCGTTGATGTTGCGTGGAGCGGGGATGGTCGCGTTGGGCGTGATCGCCGCACCAGCGGCGGGATTGCTGGCGCTGGTGGCGCCGAGCGGTGGCGAGCCGAATCAATGCGCGCCGTTGCTGGAGCAGATGAAGCAGGGCAAGGCGCCGGTGACCGTCAAACCTACCAAGTAAGCAGGGCAGATCAAAAGATCGCAGCCTTCGGCAGCTCCTACATTTGGAATGCGTTCCTTGTGTAGGAGCTGCCGAAGGCTGCGATCTTTTGCTGTTAAGGGTTACAGGTCGTTGAGGATGTCCGCCATGTCGTCGGCGTGCTCTTCTTCCTGGGCGAGGATGTCTTCGAAGATACGGCGGGTGGTCGGGTCCTTGTCGCCGATGTACTGGATGATTTCCCGGTAGCTGTCGATCGCGATACGCTCGGCCACCAGATCCTCGTAAACCATTTCCTTGAGCGAATTACCGGCTACGTACTGCGCGTGGGACAGCTTGCTCAGCAGGTCGGGGTTGAACTCCGGCTCGCCGCCCAGTTGCACAATGCGTTCAGCGAGGCGATCGGCGTGTTCGGCTTCCTGGTTGGCATGCTCGAGGAATTCGTCGGCGGCGACGTTGGCTTTCAGGCCGTTGGCCATGAAGTAGTGGCGCTTGTAGCGTAATACGCAGACCAGTTCGGTGGCCAGCGACTCGTTCAGCAAGCGCAGCACCTCCTCACGGTTGGCACTGTAGGTCTCGGTGACCGCGCCGTTTTCCACGTGTTGCCGTGCGCGTTCGCGCAGGGTTTGAACATCAGACAAATGCAGGTCACTCATTTCATTCTCCTGGAGGCTAATCCGATGGGCGCCACGTTCTGAAGACGCGGTCGCTACCCAGGTTGTGAGTCTTGAGCGAAGCGAAAAGTTTTATGCGATTTACGCCGGACGCGCTGCAGGAACTGCTGAAGACTGCTATGTCCGGAGGGCCTGACGCTGGTCAATCCGGTTTCGGTGGAGCGGATCGTGGCGGGCTGAAGTAGGCTCATCGTTCAGTTGTCATCGTCACGGTGGATGCTTGGCGGGCGTCTTGCACGTCAGGCCTCCACTCACCGCGCACAAGGATGTAACCCATGTCGACACGTTATCCACTGGTGCTGGTGCCGGGCATGCTCGGCTTTGTCCGGCTGGTGCTTTACCCGTACTGGTTCGGCATCATCAAGGCCTTGCGCCGTGGTGGTGCGACGGTGATCGCGGTGCAGGTTTCGCCGCTCAACTCCACCGAAGTGCGCGGTGAGCAGTTGCTGGCGCGGATCGAGGACATTCTCCGCGAGAGCGGGGCGCAGAAGGTCAATCTGTTCGGTCACAGCCAGGGGGCGCTGACGGCGCGCTATGCAGCGGCGAAACGTCCCGATCTGGTCGCCTCGGTAACCTCGGTGGCCGGGCCGAATCACGGTTCGGAGCTGGCCGATCATCTGGAAAAAAACTATCCGGCGAACACCGCCAAAGGGCGTCTGCTCGAAGCATTGTTGCGCTTGATCGGCTGGATCATGGCGATGCTCGACACCGGTTATCACGGGCCAAGATTGCCTGTGGATATCCACGCCTCCCACCACTCGCTGACGACGGCGGGCGTTGCCTTGTTCAATCAGCGGTATCCACAAGGGTTGCCGCAAACCTGGGGCGGGCAGGGCCCGGAAGAGGTCAACGGCGTGCGTTACTACTCCTGGTCAGGGACGCTGCAACCGGGCAAGACCGATCGGGGCGGCAATCTTTTCGACGGCACCAATCGCAGTTGCCGCCTGTTCGCCACGACCTTCGTTCGCGAGCGCGGGCAGTGCGATGGCATGGTCGGTCGTTACAGCTCGCATCTGGGCACGGTAATCGGTGATGACTATCCGCTGGATCATTTCGACATCGTCAATCAGTCGCTGGGGCTGGTGGGCAAGGGCGCGGATCCGGTGCGGCTGTTTGTCGAGCATGCGGCGCGGCTGGAGGCGGCTGGGTGTTAACAGTCAAACCGCGTCATCGTTCTTCGCGAGCAAGCTCGCTCCCACATTGAAATGCGGATACCTGTGGGAGCGAGCCTGCTCGCGAAAGCGTCGGTTCAGGCGACGCTGATCCTGCGGCCCAACACCGCGGTCCAGCGCTCCGACAAAACCACCCCACCCAAGGTCAGCAATCCGCCCACCAGGTGATACATCGCCAACTGCTCCCTCAGCACCACCGCGGCAATCATCGCGGTAATCAGCGGCAGCAGATTGAAGAACAACGTTGTCCGGCTCGGCCCCAGCCGCTGCACCGCCTGCATCCACGCCAGCGGCGCGACCATCGAAGCGAGCAGGCACGCATACAGCACCAGCGGCACGTTCTGCAGATTCAAACCGGTCTTCGGCGACACCGCGAACAACGGAAACAACACCACAATCGCCACCAGCACCTGCAAGTACAGGAGCACCAACGGTGGCAGGCGCAGCTGCCATTTTTTCAACAGCGTGCTGTAAACCGCATAGGCCAGCGTCGCGATCAGCATCATCGCGTCACCCATGTTGACCCCGTGTTGCAGCAGCGCACCGAGGCTGCCGGCTGACACCACCACCAGCACGCCAGCGAACGACAGCACTGCGCCGACCAAGGCGCCAGCCGTCAGGCGCTGACCGAGGCTGACGATCGCCATGGCCAGCGACATCAACGGCATCAGCGAGAGAATGATGCCCATGTTGGTGGCCGTGGTCAGTGTCGCGGCGAAGTAGGCGAGGCTTTGATACACCGCCATGCCGAGCACGCCGAGGACGAAGATCCGCCCCAGGTTCGGCCGAATCTGCGGCCAGTGCGCGATGACTTTGCGCAGCATGAACGGCGTAAACAGCAGCCCGGCCAGCAGCCAGCGATAGAAACCGATCTCGGCGGGGAAGATCGCCCCGACGGCCAGTTTGTTGATCACGGTATTGCCGGCCCAGATGAAAATCGCCAGCAGGGGAAACGCGTAGTGCATGGGACAAAACCAGAACGTTGATGAAGCGCGATTATCCCCTGTCTGGATGCAGGCCTATACTGCGAACCAGACAACCTGCACCTGCATCCGGACAGCATGAACAGCAAACACATCGACTTGCTCGCATTCAGCCAATTGCCGTCAGCGGTGTACTTCCGCTACGCCGATTTCAATGCCCACGAATATGCCGCGCCCCATCGGCATCCCTGGGGCACGCTGGAATACGCGGCCCATGGCGTGCTGCACATGGATGTCGACGGCAGTCGCTTCATGTCGCCGCCGCAATACGCGGTGTGGGTGCCGCCCGAGGTCGAGCACAGTTTCTACAGTCATCAACCGGTCAACTACCGCGCGGTGTGCCTTGATCCCGATGTCTGCGCGCGCTTGCCGGCGCGCGCCTGCACGTTGGCAATCAGCGACATTCTCAAGGCGATCCTCAAGGACTTCGCCGCCCGCGATGTGAAGATCCCCGAACATTCGGCCGACCAGCGTCTGGCTCAGGTGCTGGTCGATCAACTGCAACAAGCGCCGGTGCAGGAATGTTACCTGCCGTATGCGAGCAGTCCCGGGCTGCTGACGATTCTGGAAACCTTGCAGGCCGCGCCGGGCGACAATCAGCCCTTGGCGCATTGGGCCGCGCAGGTGCATGTCAGCGAGCGCACGCTGGCGCGGCAGTTTGTCCGCGAGCTGGGCATGAGCTTTGGCGAGTGGCGTCAGCGCCTGCGTTATCTGGCGGCGATCGAAGCGCTGGAGACGTCACGTTCGGTGCAGGAAATCGCTTTCGATCTCGGCTACAGCAGCGGCTCGGCCTTCATTGCCATGTTTTCCCGCCAGGCCGGTTGTACGCCAGAGCAGTATCGGCGCAGTCACCTCGAGGGCAGGAAGGTGTAACAAGCTTTGACTACACTGCGACAGAGGCCGCATCCATCGGTGCGGCAACAAGGAGAAAACTCCATGAAGATGTTGCGTGTGCCGTTGTTGATGATCGGTCTGCTCCTGTGTTCCCAGGGTTTCGCCGCCACGGCGCAACAGAACAAGATGACCACCTGCAATGCCGATGCGACCGCCAAGAGCTTGAAGGGCGATGAGCGCAAGGCGTTCATGAGCACCTGCCTGAAAGCGGCGCCAGCGGCCAACGATGGCAAGGCGCTGACCCCGCAGCAGCAGAAAATGACTACCTGCAATGCCGATGCGAAAACCAAGGCGCTGACCGGCGATGCGCGCAAGACATTCATGAGTGAGTGTCTGAAGAAGAAATAAGCGGGCGCCATGCGTGTCCGATTGATTCGGTCGGCTTGAGATTTGCCCTCACCCTCTCCCGGAGGGAGAGGGGACCGACCGCATGGATACCGACAGGAACTGTGGTCTGAAATACCGAGTCGATGGCGGATTCGGCGCTGCACGTTCAGGTCGGCAAATTTCTCGAGCAACCCCCAATCGGTCCCCTCTTCTTCTGGGAGAGGGCTAGGGTGAGGGGGAAAATCGCACGCGTTGCACGAAAATCCGAAACCCCGCATATCCCTAGTGCTAACCCCGGATCGCTGGCAGACTGCCCATCCTTTCACGCCGTTCGTTTTGAGGCTGTATGCCAACGTTTTCTCAGCGTCATGTTGTGTTCTGGGTCAGTTGCATCATCATTTTTGGCGGACTGCTGCTGGTGCTGCCGCTGCGCCTGTTGCCGAGCCTGCTGGCCGGGTTGCTGGTGTTCGAGCTGGTCAACATGCTCACCCCGCAACTGCAACGGCTGATCGAAGGGCGGCGTGCGCGCTGGTTGGCGGTGGCGCTGCTCGGCACGCTGGTGGTGAGTGTGCTGGCGCTGATCTTCGCCGGGGCTATCAGTTTCCTCCTGCATGAAGCGGAAAATCCGGGCGCCTCGCTGGATAAATTCATGGGCGTGGTCGATCGCGCACGGGGGCAGTTGCCGCCGTTCATCGACGCCTATCTGCCGGCCAGCGCGGCGGAATTTCGCGTGGCGATCGGCGAGTGGGCGAGCAAGCATCTGGCCGACCTGCAACTGGTCGGCAAGGACGCCGCGCACATGTTCGTCACCCTGCTGATCGGCATGGTGCTCGGCGCGATCATCGCCCTGCAGCGCATCCCCGACGTGACCAAGCGCAAACCCCTGGCCGCGGCCCTGTTCGACCGTCTGCATCTGCTGGTGCAGGCGTTTCGCAATATCGTCTTCGCCCAGATCAAGATTTCCCTGCTCAACACGGTGTTCACCGGGATCTTCCTCGCAGTGATCCTGCCGATGTTCGGCATCAAGCTGCCGCTGACCAAAACCCTGATCGTGCTGACCTTCCTGCTCGGCCTGCTGCCGGTGATCGGCAACCTGATGTCGAACACGCTGATCACCATCGTCGGCCTGTCGCTGTCGATCTGGGTAGCGCTCGCCGCGCTGGGCTACCTGATCGTTATCCACAAGCTCGAATACTTCCTCAACGCGCGCATCGTCGGCGGGCAGATCAGTGCCAAATCGTGGGAATTGCTTCTGGCAATGCTGGTGTTCGAAGCCGCGTTCGGTTTGCCGGGCGTGGTGGCGGGACCGATTTATTACGCGTACCTGAAGAGTGAGTTGAAGCTGGGCGGGATGGTTTGAGCTGACTGTCTGGCTGTCGACCATTGTGGCGAGGGAGCTTGCTCCCTCGCCACAATGGTTGTAGTCAGTTCATGGCGCCGTAGCGCTTCATCGCTTCAATCGCCAAACCGCTACCAATGCTGCCAAAGATGTTGCCTTCGACATGCCGCGCGTTCGGCAACATTGCTGACACGCTGTTGCGCAGGGCCGGGATGCCGCTCGAACCCCCAGTGAAAAACACCGTGTCGACCTGATCGACCGCAACTCCGGCGTCATTCAACAGCTGCGTAACGCTGCCGCGCACGCGCTCGAGCAAAGCTTCGATTGCCGATTCGAACAGCGCACGCGTCAGCTCGACGCTCAGGCCGGCTTCGATGCGATCCAGCGGCACGTGACGGCTGTCGGCGTGGGTCAGCTGGATCTTGGTTTCTTCGACTTCCATCGCCAGCCAGTGGCCGGCGCGCTGTTCGATCAGTTTGAACAGGCGATCGATGCCGCCGGTGTCTTCGATGTCGTAGCGCATGCTGCCCAGGGCCAGCGTGGACTTCTGCGAGTACACCGAGTTGATCGTGTGCCAGGTCGCCAGGTTCATATGGTGGCTGGTCGGCATGTAGGCACCGCTTTTCATCCGGCTGCCGTAGCCGAACAGCGGCATCAGGCCCTGCAGGCTCAGCTGTTTGTCGAAGTCTGTACCGCCGATGTGCACGCCGCCGGTGGCGAGGATGTCCTCGTGACGGTTATCCACAGCGCGGCGCTCAGGCGACAGGCGCACCAGCGAGAAGTCGGAGGTACCACCGCCGATGTCGACGATCAGCACCAGCTCTTCTTTTTCGATGGTCGACTCATAGTCGAATGCCGCCGCGATCGGCTCGTACTGGAACGACACGTCTTTGAAACCGATCTTGCGCGCCACTTCGACCAAGGTGTCTTCGGCTTCCTGGTCAGCCAACGGATCGTCATCGACGAAAAATACCGGACGGCCCAGCACCACTTGTTCGAATTCCCGACCGGCGGCGGCTTCGGCGCGGTGCTTGAGCTGACCGATGAACAGCCCGAGCAGGTCCTTGAACGGCATCGCCGTGCCGAGGACGCTGGTGTCGTGCTTGATCAGCTTGGAACCGAGCAGACTCTTGAGCGAGCGCATCAGCCGGCCTTCGTAGCCTTCCAGATACTCGTGCAGGGCCAGGCGACCGTACACCGGGCGGCGCTCCTCGATGTTGAAGAAGACCACCGACGGCAGGGTGATCTTGTCGTCTTCCAGCGCAATCATGGTGTCCATGCCGGGGCGCAGCCAGCCGACGGTGGAGTTGGACGTGCCGAAGTCGATGCCGCAGGCACGGGCTGGAGAGGCGTCTTTCATGTCTTTCGGATTCCGGTCAAAAAACGGCCGCGCAGTGTATGTCAGTGCGCGGCAGATTCGAAGGCCGGTCATCCGCTATTTCGCCACCTGGCAGGTTGAAAACCGCCGCATCGCCCCAAACTTGCTGGCATGGGCCGGCAGACACACCGGCGGTCGCAAGAACCGTCGTCCACTGCCGATAAACTTCTGCGGCGCCACCCGGTCACAACCTTGAGATCGGTCAACCCGGCACGCGCCAATCGGGCGCACGCTGGCCTCGGCGCGAAATCGATAACGGATGGTGATCCTTCAATGGACTTCAAAGACTATTACAAGATACTCGGCGTGGAGCCGACAGCCGACGACAAGGCCATCAAAGCGGCCTATCGCAAGCTGGCGCGCAAATACCACCCCGATGTCAGCAAGGAAAAAGACGCCGAGGCCAAGTTCAAGGACGCCTCGGAAGCCTATGAAGCGCTGAAAAGCGCCGACAAGCGCGCCGAATACGACGAACTGCGCCGTTATGGCCAGCACGGTCAGCCATTCCAGGGCCCACCGGGCTGGCAGAGCCGTGGCGGCTTCGGTGGCGGTGGTGGCGACACCGGCGACTTCTCGGACTTCTTCAGTTCGATCTTCGGCAATCGCGGCCCCGGTTTCGGTGGCGCCGAGAGCCGCCAATCACGCGGACGCCGAGGGCAAGACGTGGAAATGGAATTGCCGGTCTTCCTCGAAGAAACCCTGTCGAACGAATCGAAGAAAGTCACCTTTCAGGTGCCGCAATACAACGCGCACGGCCAGCACGTGAGCAACACCAGCAAAAGCCTGAACGTGAAGATCCCGGCCGGCGTGACCGACGGCGAGCGCATTCGCCTCAAGGGCCAGGGCGCACCGGGCATCGGTGGCGGAGCGAATGGCGATCTGTACCTGACCATTCGTTTTGCGCCCCACCCGAAATTCGATGTCGAAGGCGAAAACCTGATCATCACCTTGCCGCTGGCGCCGTGGGAGCTGGCATTGGGCACTGAAGTGGCCGTGCCGACCCTGACCGGCAAGATCAACCTCAAGGTTCCGGCCGGCAGCCAGAATGGCCAGCGCATGCGTGCCAAGGGCCACGGCCTGCTGAACAAGGCCGGCGAGCGCGGTTATCTGTTCGTGCAACTCAAGGCCGTGATGCCGAAAGCGTCCGACGATGAGGTCAAGGCGCTGTGGCAGGAACTGGCGAAGAAAGCCGCGTTCAACCCGCGAGAGAACTTCTGAACCCGACGACGGAGTAGCCCATCATGAGCAGCCCCCTGATCGTTCAACTGGACCTGGCAGAATTCTGTGAGGCGGCCGATTTGTCGGACGTCTACGTGATCGAAATCGTCGAGCACGGCATCCTCGAACCTCAGGGCGCGCAGCCCCGGGAATGGCGCTTCACCGATTACGAACTGGCGCTGGCCAAACGTGCGGCGAAGCTGCGGCGTGATCTTGAGCTGGAGTGGGAAGGCGTGGCGCTGGCCCTGGACCTGCTGGAGGAAGTGCAAGCGCTGCGCGCCGAGAACCGCATGTTGCGGCAACGGTTGGGGCGCCTGGTGGTGGAATAGAGGGGCTGACGGCTGTGTGCGGGTCATCAGCGGGTTAGTGTTTGCGCGTGTTTCCGTCCATGTTAAGCGTGAGCAGGGTCTGATACTTTTTCGCGCTCAGGTCGGCAATGGATGCCGACTGTCGTAGCGCCAGCCACGCGGGCCAGCGCTACGCAAACTTTGCAAGGAAGCCTGCTCATGCCAGTCAAACCCAAACCGCCCAAAACGGCCACAGCCGATGTGAACACGCCTGTGCGCCCGCCTGTCGATGCAACTGCGCAGGGTCTTGAAACGCTGCGCATTACCCCCGATCCGGTCATTCACCAGACCCCGCGCGATACGCAAGGAACCGGCGACGGCACGCGGCAGATCGAGACCGCAGCCGCAACGCCGAACATCCAGGTTCACCCATCATCGTCCAGCGCTTCGATGGCCGCGACCGCTGAAGCCGTTTCTCTGCAGCATTATCTGATTCCCTCGACGGTTGCCTTGCCAGGCGCCGATGCTCAGGGGTTTCGTGTGTTCAAGGGGCGTCAATACGCCGACCTGCAGAATGGCGGTACCGTCCTGCTTGGCGTCGATGCCGAAACCGGTCTGTACCGGGCCACATTACCCAGCGAGGCGCGAGCCTCCGGTCCCACTCTCGCGTTCGACCCGCTGCACAATCACTGGTATCCGCTGCAGGATTTCACCGCGCCCGCGGACGGTTCCGTACTCCTGCCGCGGAAAAACCGCAGGGTAAGCCGGCAGAGTGACGATGAATTCGAGTCGGCGCTCGAAGAGCTGCCCAGTGATCACGAAGGCGCTGGCGAGACGTTTTATCTGGCCTCCGAATCGATGCCGATCCAGCCTTACACGGCGGAAGAACTGAACACGATGCGCAGTGAAACGCGTTATTCATTCCTGGCCAATCAATTGGGTACCTACAACCGCGCCAACAACGGAAAGTATCCGCTGCGGGACACCGCTGGCCGGCCGATCCGCATCAAAAAACTGCAAACGAAAGTGCGCTTCGAAAACGGCGATCTCTACACCTCCGAGCAGATCAAACCTTACATCAGGTTTGAAGGGTACGAGGATGTCGCGCGGCTGTATGAGGAGAAGCTGCAATGGCGCGTGTTTACCGAAGCCGATATGCAAGCCCCCGGTGAGCGGGCCTTGATCGGTCAGTCCATGGTGGTCGCCAACCGGCGCATTGCCAAAGGCGAGGCGCTGGGTGTCTACGGCGGGGCCATCACGCCAGCACGCTTCGTCCAGCCCCACGAGCAGACCTTCACCATGCTTGCCGGTGTACGTTTGAAGTATGGCGCCGGAGAGTTTATCCCTGATCCGCTCGCGATCCTGGGTGACACCATCATGTCCCGCATCAACTCCACCTTTGAATATGACGCGACGGGCAAGCCTGTGCGTCAGGCAACGGAGGGGTACAACGTCGAGCTGGTGCCGTTCGATGTCGAGGCGCAGCAATGGATCGGCAAACAGTTGGTCACCAGGGATTTTATCCTCAACGCCGTATTTGCCACCCAGGACATCCCCGCGGGCACCGAGCTGCGTCTGGATTACAACTACAGCGAGCAACAGATGTCGTGGGCGTTTCCCTGAGCGTTTGCCGTGCACGGCTGAATACGGATTTGCCCGTTCGTATTCAGCCCCCGGCAGTTATCAGAACAGAAAGTAACGCTGCGCCATCGGCAGTGTTTCCGCCGGCTCGCACCACAGTAATACGCCGTCTGCCTTGACCTGATAGGTCTGAGGATCGACATCGATGTCCGGCAGATAGTCGTTGTGGATCAGGTCGGTTTTCTGCACGTCGCGGCAGCCTTTGACCACCGCGATTTTCTTCTTCAGTCCCAAGGCTTGCGGCAGTCCGGCCTCCTGCGCCGCCTGACTGATAAAGGTCAGGCTGGTGGCGTGCAGCGAGCCACCGTAGCTGGCGAACATCGGCCGGTAGTGCACCGGTTGCGGCGTCGGAATCGAGGCGTTGGCATCGCCCATCAGACTGGCGGCAATCGCACCGCCCTTGAGGATGAGTGTCGGCTTCACGCCAAAGAATGCCGGGCGCCACAGCACCAGGTCTGCCCATTTGCCAACTTCGATCGAACCGACTTCATGGCTGATGCCGTGGGTGATCGCCGGATTGATCGTGTATTTGGCGATGTAGCGTTTGGCGCGGAAATTGTCGTTGCCTTCGCCATCCTGCGGCAGCGGGCCGCGCTGTTTTTTCATCTTGTCGGCCGTTTGCCAGGTTCGCGTGATGACTTCGCCGACGCGGCCCATGGCCTGACTGTCGGAGCTGATCATCGAAAACGCACCGAGGTCGTGGAGGATGTCTTCGGCGGCAATCGTCTCTCGGCGGATACGGCTCTCGGCGAAGGCGACGTCTTCGGCGATGCTTGGATCGAGGTGGTGGCAGACCATCAGCATGTCGAGGTGTTCGTCGATGGTGTTGCGGGTGAATGGCCGGGTCGGGTTGGTCGAGCTCGGCAGCACGTTGGGGAAACCGCAGGCCTTGATGATGTCCGGCGCGTGGCCGCCACCGGCACCTTCGGTGTGATAGGTGTGGATGGTGCGGCCCTTGAACGCACCGAGGGTGGTTTCGACGAAACCGGATTCGTTGAGGGTGTCGGTGTGGATCGCCACCTGCACATCGTACTGATCGGCGACGTTGAGGCAGTTGTCGATGCTCGCCGGGGTGGTGCCCCAGTCCTCGTGCAGCTTGAGGCCGATGGCGCCGGCCCTGACCTGTTCGATCAACGGCTCCGGCAGGCTGGCGTTGCCCTTGCCGGTCAGACCGATGTTCATCGGGAAGGCATCGGCGGCCTGGAGCATGCGCGCCAGATGCCACGGACCGGAGGTGCACGTGGTGGCGTTGGTGCCGGTGGCAGGTCCCGTGCCGCCGCCGATCATGGTGGTGACGCCGCTCATCAGCGCTTCTTCGATCTGCTGCGGGCAGATGAAGTGGATATGCGTGTCGATGCCGCCAGCGGTGAGGATCATGCCTTCGCCGGCAATCACTTCGGTGCCGGCGCCGATGGCGATGGTCACGTCGGGCTGCACGTCGGGGTTGCCGGCCTTGCCGATCGCGGCAATGCGCCCTTCCTTGAGGCCGACATCGGCCTTGACGATGCCCCAGTGGTCGATGATCAGCGCATTGGTGATCAGTGTGTCGACCACTTCGGCGGCGAGCAACTGGCTCTGGCCCTGGCCGTCGCGGATGACTTTGCCACCACCGAATTTCACTTCCTCGCCGTAGGTGGTGAAGTCCTTCTCGACTTCGATCCACAGCTCGGTATCGGCCAGGCGCACCTTGTCGCCGACGGTGGGGCCGAACATGTCGGCGTAGGCGCTTCTAGAAATCTTCATGTGCTTGCCTTGGGATTCAATTGGGTCTGAAATCGCTCGCATTACTCGCTATCGCAGCCTCGCTGCGCTCGTCAGCTCCTACAGTCAGTGATCGGTTCGAGACCGAGTGACATTTGTAGGAGCTGCCGAAGGCTGCGATCTTTTCGGGGCACGCCTAAATCAGTCGAGATCACCCATGATGCGTCCGGCAAATCCGAACACCCGGCGCTTTCCGGCGTAATCGACCAGTTCGACCTCACGGCTCTGCCCCGGCTCGAAGCGCACGGCGGTGCCGGCGGGAATGTTCAGGCGCATGCCGCGACTGGCTGCGCGATCAAAGGTCAGCGCGTCGTTGGTTTCAAAAAAGTGATAGTGCGAGCCGACCTGGATCGGCCGGTCGCCGCTGTTGGCGACTTTCAGGCTGACGGTGCGACGGCCGACGTTGAGTTCGATGTCGCCGGGCTGGATCTGGTATTGGCCAGGAATCATCGCTGGGCTCCTTGCAGGACTTTGTAATAGAGCGCGGTCGGGCGATAGGTGCCGTTCGGGTCGCAGGCGTAATCAGGGATTTCGCCGGCGCGAACGTAGCCCAGCGCCTTGTAGAAATCTTCAGCCGGCGAGCCGGCCTCGGTGTCGAGATAGAGCATGCCGCGCTTGTGCTTGGGCGCTTCGAGTTCCAGCGCCTGCATCAGTTGCTGACCGAGACCGCGGCGGCGGGCGTGTTCGCGCACCAGCAGTTTCTGCACTTCGGCGCGGTTCAGACCGTTGGCTTTCTGGCACAGGCCCAATTGCACACTGGCCAGCACCTGCTCGTCCTTGACCACCACCCACAGCAGCGTGCTGCCCTTGTTGACGTTGTCCTGCACCTCGTCGAAATAGGCGCGCGCCTGCGCGGCATCGAGGTCGGCCATGAAGCCGACGCTGGCGCCGTAACCGACGGCGTCGAGCAGCAGATCGATCAGGCCCTGGCGATAGTGGGCAAAACTCTCAGCGTTGACGCGGCGCAACTGGGCGGCGTTCATCGACATCACTCCTTGTGAACATTCGGCGGCGGTGCGCCGGGGTTGAGGGTCAACTGCATGAAGGTCAGGTCGAGCCAGCGGCCGAACTTGGTGCCGACTTGCGGCATCTGCCCGGTGATGGTGAAACCGGCGCGTTCGTGCAGGCGGATCGAGGCGGCGTTGCCGCTTTCGATGGCGGCAACCATGACGTGTTTGTCGCAGGTGCGGGCGCGTTCGATCAACGTGTTCATCAGTTGCGGGCCGAGGCCGTTGCCGCGCTGATCGCTGCGCACGTACACCGAATGCTCGACGGTGTGACGGAAACCGTCGAACGGCCGCCAGTCGCCGAACGAGGCGTAACCCAGCACTGCGTTCTCGCTGTCGACGATCACCAGAATCGGGTACGCCTGCAGCTGACGGGCGTCGAACCAGGCCTCGCGGTTGCCGAGGTCGACAGCTTGTTCGTTCCAGATCGCCGTGGTGTTGAGCACGGCGTCGTTATAGATGTCGCGGATCGCCGGCAGGTCTGCCCGGGTTGCATCGCGAATCGCATAAGTCATGGCGCGGCCTCAGACGATCGGCTGGTGAACGGTGACCAGTTTGGTGCCGTCGGGGAACGTCGCCTCGACCTGGATTTCCGGGATCATTTCCGCGATGCCTTCCATCACTTGTTCGCGGCTGAGCAGGGTGGTGCCGTAGTGCATCAGCTCGGCCACGGTCTGGCCGTCGCGGGCACCCTCCAGCAGCGCGGCGGAGATGTAGGCCATGGCTTCCGGGTAATTGAGTTTCACGCCACGGGCCAGCCGCCGCTCGGCGACGAGGCCGGCGGTGAAGATCAGCAGCTTGTCTTTTTCGCGTGGGGTCAGGTCCATTGTTGGAATCCAATATCGGCAGTTGAGAATGATCAGGTCGATCGCGATCTGTAGGAGCTGCCGAAGGCTGCGATCTTTTGATCTTGCTGTTAAAGATCAAGATCAAAAGATCGCAGCCTCGTTTCACTCGTCAGCTCCTACAGGGCAATGCATTTCAGGTGTTCCAGATTCGGGGGGGCATAGCCTCGCGCCCCAGCAGCACAGGCCTTAGCAGTCGCCACAAATCAATCAGCCAGGCGCGGGCTAGCAACGCCTCACTGGCCAGACAACGAGCCACCAGCAGTCCCGGCAATTGCGTCAGATCCCCGCGCACCTCATGCCCCAGCGAGCGGCAACGCTCCAGCAGCTCGGCGTCTATCTCACCGGTCACCAGCATCGTCGCGAACACCGGTTGCCCATCCAGCCCGATTGGCGAGTCGAGCAAACCATCGTTGCCGACAATGCGCTGTCGTTCGTGCCAGAGCAACCGCCCGTCACGGCGTATATCCAGGTGCGCCTGAAAATGCCCGAGGTCGAAACGCTCGCCGCTGGCCGGACGACCCAGCGCCACCACGTCCCAGTAGAACAGTCGCGCATCGCCTTCGAGTTCGATCGTCGTGCTCAACTCGGCCTGCGCGGCGCTGTAGACGATGGTTTCCTGCGGCAGCCATTCCAGGGTCGCACCGGCAGCAACTTGCAAGTCGAGCTGCTGATACGCAGGCCCACCCGCGCGATACCATTTGGCGGCGCCGGGGCTGGTGATCTGTGCCCAGGCGTCGGGTTCGACGCGGGCGCTGATATCCAGCCGATCGCCGCCAGCGATCCCGCCCGGCGGATGGACGATGATGTGCTGGCAGACTTCGGGGCCTTCCGCGTACAGATGCTTTTGCACCCGCAGCGGGCCGAGGTGGCGGCGCATGACCGGGCGCGTGCAGTCGCCGAAACGCGCGTAGGCCAGTTCCAGCTCGGCGTGCCAGCTGGGGGTAAACAGGGCAGGTGCAACAATTGAATTCATGGTGTTGTGATTATCGTTAGGAAGCTACAGATTAGACCGCCGCATTAGATTGTGACCAGCCCGCGTACACCCTCGGCCTCCATATTCTCACCGCGACCCTGCTGAACGATCTCGCCCCGGGACATCACCAGGTATTGATCGGCCAGTTCTGCGGCAAAGTCGTAGAACTGCTCGACCAGCAGAATCGCCATGTCACCGCGCGCCGCGAGCTGTTTGATCACCGCGCCGATTTCCTTGATCACCGACGGCTGTATGCCTTCCGTGGGCTCATCGAGAATCAGCAGTCGCGGACGGCTGGCCAGCGCTCGGCCGATCGCCAGTTGTTGTTGCTGACCGCCGGACAGATCGCCGCCACGCCGCTGCTTCATTTGTAGCAGCACCGGGAACAGTTCGTAGATGAAACCTGGGACTTCTTTGGCCTCGCTGCCGGGAAAGCGCGACAGACCCATCAACAGATTCTCTTCTACCGTCAGCCGTCCGAAGATCTCACGGCCCTGCGGTACGTAGGCGATACCGGCATGCACGCGCTGATGCGGCTTGAACGTGGTGATCGATTTGCCTTCCCAGTTCACCGCGCCTTCCTTGGCCGGCAGCAGGCCCATCAGGCATTTGAGCAGGGTGGTCTTGCCGACGCCGTTACGCCCGAGCAGGCAGGTGACTTCGCCGACTTTCACGTCAAAGCTCAGCCCGCGCAGGATGTGGCTACCGCCGTAATACTGATGCAGCTTGTCGACTTGCAGCATGTCCAGAATCTCCTTGAGTCCCCTTGTAGGAGTGAGCCTGCTCGCGATAGCGGAGTGTCAGTCAACGTCTATGTATCTGATACACCGCTATCGCGAGCAGGCTCACTCCTACAGTTTGGAAAGCGTTTGCAGTTCAGCGGCCGAGATAAACCTCAATTACTCGCTCATCGGCCTGCACCTGTTCCAGCGATCCCTCAGCCAAAACGCTGCCCTGATGCAGCACCGTCACGTGGTCGGCAATCGAGCCGACAAAACCCATGTCGTGCTCGACCACCATCAACGAGTGCTTGCCCGCCAGCGACTTGAACAATTCAGCAGTGAACTCGGTTTCGGCGTCGGTCATGCCCGCCACGGGTTCGTCGAGCAGGAGCAGTTGCGGGTCCTGCATCAGCAACATGCCAATCTCGAGGAACTGCTTCTGCCCGTGGGACAACAGCCCGGCCTGGCGATTGACCGAGGTGGTCAGGCGAATCGTCTCCAGCACTTCGCTGATGCGGTCCTTCTGCTCGCCGCTCAAACGCGCACGCAAACTGGCCCACACCGACTTGTCGGTCTTCTGCGCCAACTCAAGGTTTTCAAACACGCTCAAGGCCTCGAATACCGTTGGCTTCTGAAACTTGCGGCCGATGCCGGACTGGGCGATCTGCACTTCGCTCATCTGCGTCAGATCCAGCGTTTCACCGAACCAGGCCTTGCCGTGGCTGGGCCGGGTCTTGCCGGTAATCACGTCCATCAGCGTGGTCTTGCCGGCGCCATTGGGGCCGATGATGCAGCGCAGTTCACCGACGCCGATATACAGGTTGAGATTGTTCAGCGCACGGAAGCCGTCGAAGCTGACGCTGATGTCTTCCAGGGTCAGGATCGTGCCATGGCGCGTATCGAGGCCGGGGCCGACGCGCTGGCCGAGGCCGATCGAGTCGCGACTGGTGCCTTCGTCCTTGTTCGGTTCCACGGGAAAGAACGCAGGTTCCAGCATGAATTCCGCACTCGCTGTGACTCTCATTGTTCACCTCGTTTCTTCAGCAGACCGATCACGCCTTTGGGCAGGTACAACGTCACGACGATGAACAGCGCGCCGAGGAAGAACAGCCAGTATTCCGGGAAGGCCACGGTGAACCAGCTCTTCATGCCATTGACCACGCCGGCGCCGAGCAGCGGGCCGATCAAGGTGCCGCGCCCGCCGAGAGCAACCCAGACCGCCGCTTCGATGGAGTTGGTCGGTGACATTTCGCTCGGATTGATGATGCCTACTTGCGGCACATACAGCGCACCGGCCAGACCGCACAACACCGCACTCAGCACCCAGACAAACAACTTGAAACCGCGCGGGTCGTAGCCGCAGAACATCAGGCGGTTTTCCGCATCGCGCAGGGCGGTCAATACCCGTCCGAACTTGCTCTGTGCCAGGCGCCAGCCAATGAACAGACTCGCCACCAGCAACAACACCGTAGCCAGAAACAGCACCGCGCGGGTGCCCGGCTCGGTGATGCCGAAACCGAGAATCGTGCGGAAGTTTGTGAAACCGTTGTTGCCGCCAAACCCGGTCTCGTTGCGGAAAAACAGGAGCATGCCGGCGAAGGTCAGGGCCTGGGTCATGATCGAGAAATACACGCCCTTGATCCGCGAGCGGAAGGCGAAGAAACCGAACACCAGCGCCAGCAACCCCGGCGCTAGCACCACCAGACACATGGCCCAGAGGAAGCTGCTGGTGCCGGTCCAGTACCACGGCAATTCGCTCCACGACAGGAAGGTCATGAACGCTGGCAAGCCATCGCCGGCCGCCTGACGCATCAGGTACATGCCCATCGCATAACCGCCGAGGGCGAAGAACAGACCGTGGCCCAGCGACAGCAGGCCGGCGTAACCCCAGACCAGGTCCAGCGCGAGGGCGACGATGGCGTAGCAGAGAATTTTGCCGACCAGGGTCAGCGTGTAGGCCGAGACGTGCAGGGCATTGTCCGGCGCGAGCAATGACAGCAGCGGCAGTACGATCAGCAGCGCAAGGATCACACCACCGACCGCGAGCGTGGCTTTCGGCCCGGCCTTTTGTGTAGCCGTGACTAACAGAGGCTGGTTCATCAGTCGATCACCCGTCCTTTCAGTGCGAAGAGACCTTGCGGACGTTTCTGGATGAACAGAATGATCAGCGCGAGGATGAGGATCTTGCCGAGCACCGCACCGATCTGCGGTTCGAGAATCTTGTTGGCGATGCCTAAGCCAAACGCAGCGAGCACGCTACCGGCCAACTGACCGACGCCGCCGAGCACCACCACCAGGAACGAGTCGATGATGTAGCTCTGGCCCAGATCCGGGCCGACGTTGCCGATCTGGCTCAGCGCCACGCCGCCCAATCCGGCAATGCCCGATCCGAGGCCGAAGGCGAGCATGTCGACGCGCCCGGTCGCCACCCCGCAGCAGGCGGCCATGTTGCGGTTCTGGGTGACGGCACGGACGTTGAGGCCGAGCCGGGTTTTGTTCAGCAGCAGCCAGGTCAGTACTACAACGAACAATGCGAAAGCAATGATGACGATGCGGTTGTACGGCAGCACCAGATTGGGCAGCACTTGAATGCCGCCGGACAGCCATGCCGGGTTCGCTACTTCAACGTTCTGTGCGCCGAATACCAGACGCACCAGTTGAATCAGCATCAGGCTGATGCCCCAAGTCGCCAGCAGGGTTTCCAGCGGCCGACCGTAGAGATGACGGATGACCGTGCGCTCCAGCGCCATGCCGATGGCCGCGGTGACGAAGAACGCCACCGGCAGCGCAATCAGCGGATAGAACTCGATGGCCTGCGGCGCGTAACGCTGGAACATCAGTTGCACCACGTAGGTCGAGTAGGCGCCGAGCATCAGCATCTCGCCGTGGGCCATGTTGATCACGCCGAGCAGGCCGAAGGTGATGGCCAGACCGAGGGCGGCGAGCAGCAGAATCGAGCCCAGCGACATGCCGCTGAACGCCTGGCCGAGCATTTCGCCGATCAGCAATTTGCGCTTGACCTGAGCGAGGCTGGTTTCGGCGGCGGTACGTACGCCGGCATCGCTTTCCACGCCGGGTTCGAGCAAGCCTTCAAGGCGTGTGCGCGCCAGCGGATCACCGGTTTCGCCGAGCAGGCGCACAGCGGCGAGGCGCACCGCCGGATCCGCATCGACCAGTTGCAGATTGGCCAGCGCCAGGCTCAGGGCGGCGTGGACACGTTCATCTTTTTCGCCAGCCAGTTGCTGGTCGAGGAATTTCAGCTGCGCGGGTTTCGCGCTTTTCTGCAATTGCTGCGCGGCAGCCAGACGGATTTTGCCGTCAGCGGCGAGCAGTTGATGGCTGGCCATAGCGGTGTCGATCAGACCCCGCAGGCGATTGTTCAGGCGCAGGGTCTTGCTTTGGCCGTCGATGGTCAGCGCACCTTGTTGCAGGGCATTGAGCAACTCGATACGCGCCGGATCGGGCTGCGCGGCCCAGGTTTCCAGGAGCCTGGCCTGTTGCATCGGGTTGGCCGCGACGAAGTCTTCGGCGTCGCCGGCGTGGGCCAGGAGTGGCAGCAACAGTGCGATGGCGAGCAGTACGCGGTGTATGGCAGTGGGCATTAGTGGTGTCCTGTTCAACCGCCCCCTCACCCTAACCCTCTCCCGGAGGGAGAGGGGACTGACCGAGGTGTCTGGACGATGTGCTGCGACCTGCGAATTCGAGTCAAGCTCAAGCTTTGAAGAGCATGAAGATCGGCTCCCTTTCCCCCTCTCCCTGAGGGAGAGGGCTGGGGTGAGGGGGAATCTCAAGCCCGCCTCAAAGGTTGAATTCGCCTCAGTTGCTCTTCACCGCATAATCCGGCTTCTTGTCGTTGCCCTGAATGAACGGGCTCCACGGTTGTGCGCGGATCGGGCCTTCGGTCTGCCACACGACGTTGAACTGACCGTCGCTCTGGATCTCGCCGATCATCACCGGTTTGTGCAGGTGGTGGTTGGTCTTGTCCATGGTCAGGGTGTAGCCCGATGGCGCGGCGAAGGTCTGCCCGGCCAGCGCTTCGCGAACCTTGTCGACGTCGGTGGACTTGGCTTTCTCGACCGCCTGCGCCCACATGTGGATGCCGACGTAGGTGGCTTCCATCGGGTCGTTGGTCACCGCTTTGTCGGCGCCCGGCAGGTTGTGTTTCTTCGCATAGGCTTTCCAGTCCGCGACGAATTTCTGGTTCTGTGGGTTCTCCACGGATTCGAAGTAGTTCCACGCCGCAAGGTTGCCCACCAGCGGTTTGGTGTCGATGCCGCGCAGCTCTTCCTCACCTACCGAGAACGCTACCACCGGCACATCGGTAGCCTTCAGGCCCTGGTTGGCCAGCTCTTTATAGAACGGCACGTTGGAGTCGCCGTTGACGGTGGAGATGACGGCAGTCTTGCCCCCGGCCGAGAATTTTTTGATGTTGGCGACGATGGTCTGGTAATCGCTGTGACCGAACGGCGTGTAGACCTCTTCGATGTCCTTGTCGGCCACGCCTTTGGAGTGCAGGAACGAGCGCAGGATCTTGTTGGTGGTGCGCGGATAGACGTAGTCGGTGCCGAGCAGGAAGTAGCGCTTGGCGCTGCCGCCTTCTTCGCTCATCAGGTATTCCACCGCCGGGATCGCTTGCTGGTTCGGCGCGGCGCCGGTGTAGAACACGTTCGGCGACATCTCTTCACCCTCGTATTGCACCGGGTAGAACAGCAGGCCGTTGAGCTCTTCAAACACCGGCAATACCGATTTACGCGACACCGACGTCCAGCAGCCGAACACCACCGCGACTTTGTCCTGGGTCAGCAACTGCCGGCCTTTTTCGGCGAACAGCGGCCAGTTGGAAGCAGGGTCGACCACCACCGGCTCGAGCATCTTGCCGTTCACACCGCCCTTGGCGTTGATCTCGTCGATGGTCATCAGCGCCATGTCCTTGAGCGACGTTTCGGAGATCGCCATGGTCCCGGACAACGAATGCAGAATCCCGACCTTGATGGTCTCGGCGGCCTGGACGGTCCAGGTCATGCCCATCGCGGCAATGGATGCCGTGAGTGTGAAAGCCTTGATCAAACTGCGACGCTTCATTGTGCGATCTCCATGAACATTCGATTTTTTTTGATTGGCAGATGCGGACGACTGAAGGGTGTTTTGCAAGGGCTGTGCCCGGTCGGGATCAGGCAGGAAAATGTCGTGCTAGAGCGCTTGCGCGCTGAAGGCGTGCACCACGAGGGGACGGGTTGCGGGCGGTGGTGCGCAGGGGTGCGCCAGATTGGGGCGCGCGCGGCGCTCGAATGCAGATACAGAAACGATAAACATGTACCACAGCACGGGCGAACCGACGGCCGACACTCATTCGATCGATATCCCGATTTCTTTTCGCAGGATTTTTATCATGAATGACGTCCCAGGCCGGCCCGGTCTTGCTGCCACCCACACTGGAAAATCCAGGCTGCCGCCGCTGAGTCCGGCGTTCCTGTCTGAGGAGGACGCGGCCTATTGGGTCCACACACGTCTACCGCGTAAACCGGACCGGGAATATGGCAGCGTGATTCTGCGGCGCCCGGACGGCAAGTTCGTGGCCACTGCACCCACGCCCGGGGATGCCACTTCTTTCGATCTCAGCACTGTGCTCGATCTGGGCATCTCCGGATATTGGCAAGCGCCCTCGGGGTACCGGTTCGTTGCCCACCTTCACAGTCATGTGGCTCTCTACGACGTTGTCAGTGCCGCCTGGCCGGAACTGGACGAAAGGCGTCGGCGACTCTTCGTCAACTTTTTCTCGCTCAAGGATTTCAAGACGGCCATCGATCTGCGCGCCGAGTTTCCCGGTACCTATATTTCCGGCCCCGATGGGACCTTGCTGAAATATTCGCCCAGTGGTTCACAAGCGGAGCTCGACAGTTATCGGTCATATGGCGAGCAATCACGCTCTGGGCAGAAATCATGGGCGATCAACATCATCGATACCATCATCCGGCTTGCCTCGGTCGGTGAACTGAAGGTCATCGTTTCCAATGCCGACTGGGGCGATTCAGTGGGCGTGGTGCCGCTGGACTGGCAACCGGGTCAGGGGTTTTCCACGGGTACCCCGAGCGAGCCACCGCTGATGACCCGGGTCTGTGTCAACGCCGAGCGCGCAGTGCTCGCCGCATTGAAATCCACCGGCGCGCAAACCGCCGGGCTACTGCTGAAAAAAATCACCGGGGAAGAATATGTCGCGACCCATGCACGCCCGGCCGGGCTCGCTGCGTGGGATCCCGAGCAGATCTTTCCCGCGGATGCCCAAGGGCAATTGCAACTGCCGCGGGGCTATCTGCTGGAGGGCTTTTACTTCGCATCACGCCCCGACCCTGCGCAGTTTCCAGCCGCGCAACCGTGGCTATACGAGAACTTTTTCACCCCGCAGGAAATCGCCATCGGCATCGAAGCCTTCGGTCGCAGCAAACACCTGGCAAAGGTTGGGGGGGCGCTGTCGCTGTACATGCGCGCGCAGGATCATTCGATGTTGAGGTACTGCTTCAGCGACCAGCCGATCGAGGCGGCATTGAGCGTCGTGAACGCCGACGCCACGGTCAGCGATAACGGCGTGCAGGCCAGGTTGCTGGCCGGCACGCTGAGTCCGCGTGAGTTCGTCTCGATGCTGGTATTGGCCGGCAGGCTGGAGGTGGTGCGGGGCAGCGCGCTCTGGGCGAACCTGGGCCCAGTGAGTCTGCAGTGGCTGCCGTTCGCCAACTTCCCCTGGCCGGTGCTGAGTCGGGATTTCCTGCGCGCTGACGACGCCGCGCTGCATGCCCATGAACAGCTCGGCAGCCGTCGCGATCGGCAGCACGGCGGTTATGTTTTCCAGCGCAGCGATCAACGCTTTGTCGTGACCGAGCCGTTGCCTGCGGACATCGACAGGCTGAGCCAGGGGCGGCTTTATCCGCAGGACAATCAGGGTCGCCCGGTATTTCCGGACGACCACCGGTTATATGCGCGTTATGTCTGTCACGTGGCGCTGTCGCAACTTGATCCGGTGCATGTCCGCTATTTGCGCTGGACATGGGAAGAAGCGGTGCTGAGTCAGCAGATGCTGAGTGTCGATGAAATGCGCCAGACCTTGCTCGATGGCGCGATTGTGTACTGTTCCGGTGCCGGCAATAGCCTGATCAGATTCGAGCCATCGGCAACCGCGCAGGCCAACGACCTGGCCAAACGCCTCGGCACTCGCCAGCAGCCGGGCCGGTTGGCCAATGAGCTGGAAAGAGGCAGCAAGCGGCCGCAGGATTTTGTCCGCGAACAGGCGCAGGCGGGACAATTGGTCAATCTGATCGACCATCCAATGTGGGGCTATCGCGGTCAGATCAAGCCCGACGGTTACCTGCCGGTGGCTTTCCCGGCTGTCCCCGCCGAGCCCGAGAGGCCGCAGACCACGCTGCCGGCGCCGTCATTGCCGCAACCTTCTTTGCCGCCGTATCCGTCGCCGGCAACCCCTCTGCCCGCCGCTACGGTGATGCCATGGAAACGCCCTGAGAGGGTGCTCTTCGGTGCGGTTTTCGCTTCGGCGGACGATGTGGCCGTGAGTCAGTGCGCTGCTGACCGGCGCTTGCACACCGAAAACCGAGCGTGGTTCGGTTTTATCCTCAAGCACAACGATCGGGAAGAGTACATCGGCACCGAACTGATTCCCGTCAATGACTCAGGCGACAACCTGTTTCGCCTGGCGTCGGTGTTTGGCTCCCGAACAACGCCCCCCTGGCATGAATACCCGGATGGCTTCGATCTGCATGCCGGTTTTTATTCGCACCGGCGTGTCGAGGATCCTTCGCGTGATCCTGCGGACTGGCTTGGGCATTTTTTTGTTTCACCCGATACCCTCGCCGTGGCGATGTACTTGTCGCCCCGGCGCCCGGTCATCACCTCTGGCCTGCACAAGACACTGTTCATCGCGACAGGCGACGATGCCCTGCTGAAATATGTGCGCAGCAGTTCCGGCAAGTTGTTCCATGACGAGAGCTCGCAACAGACGCTCGAATCGCTCAAGGACGATCTTGCTGCGCAACGGTTGCTACCGTCGGATCTGGTCCATGTCGTGGCCGAGAGTGGCCAACTGAGCGTGCTGCGAACCAGCCTGTGCTGGGACCGTCCGGGCATCGTCAGGAAAACCTGGCAGCCCTTTGCAAATCTTGAGCGGCGCGCCCTCGGCCCGGTTTTTCGCAGTGCCGATGATGCGGCAGTTCACGCCCGATCGCTTGTGCCGGAGGTTACGGAAAAAATCTGGGGGGGGCTGATTCTGGAAAGGCTCGACGGCCTGTACGTCGCCACGACGCCAGTGGAAGTCACCCGGGAAAATTTCGACAGCACGCAGATCATCGCCGATGAAAGCCGCTCCGCCGGACTGTTTCCGGAAGGCTGTCGGATCGTTGCGCGTTACCGTTCCAGAGTTGCACGGGAACTGTCGGTCGCCTTCTCGTCCATGGAAAAACGGATTTATCTGAACATGCTCTCGGTCGATACGTTGTATTCGGCTTTTACGCGCAAGCCGGTGCACGATGAATACCTGTTCGCGCCGGACGGAGCGACGATTCGCTATCAGCCGGGACTGTGGGAGCGCTTGCGCGCCGATCTGTCGATTGCGCTGACCGCAAACAATACGCTGCCCGACTCGTTGAACGGCGAGGTCATCAAGCAGCGCCTCTACAGCGGCGCATTGAAACCGATTGCCTGGATCGACTCGCTGGCCAGAACAGGCTATTTGCAAGTCGTCACCGGCAGTGACCTGTGGGGCCTGCCTCGGCAAGTATCGCGCTGGGTGCCGTTCTCGACCGATCTGCAGGCCGGGTCGGATTACAGCAAAGCCGTCACTGAGTCGGTGTGCAGCCCGTTGTTCCTTCAGGCGGAGGCAGCCGCCCGATACGTGCATGAGCTGGCGGTGAGCCGGGATGCGCAGACCTTTGGTGTCGTTCTGCGCTCGGCCGAGGGTCTGTTTCTTGCCAGTCTGCCGCTGACGACGCAACGCTCGGCGTTGGCGCTGGACCGGGTGTTCGAGCAAGGGCGACTGCCTTCAGGCTATCTGCTCGATTCCATCTACGTGCGTGCCGCTCTGCCGCCATTGGCCGCGCAGTCCGGGGATATCCGGCATGTGCTGCTTTCGCCTGGCGATGTCCAGCAGGCCTGTAGACGGGCCTCTACGCCGCAGGGCTTCCGGCCGATCTACTTCTCCTGCGCCGACGGTGCAATGTTGAGGCTGCAACTGCACGCGTTCGAGCCTGGCACGTTTTACGACGGCTTCGGGCAGATCCAGTTGCGCCCCAACGCCTTTGTCTCGATGGAGCAGGCCGCAGACGATGAGCGCGACATCGCCAAGGGGACGTTCAGCATGGTCGATTACATCAGGCGCATGGCCCGTGCCGGTGAGCTTGATGTGATTGAAACCAGTGCTTGCTGGTCGCGTCATGGGCGGGTGGATGAAAGCTGGCAGCCAAGTCTCGCCGATACGTCGCGCATGCTTCGCTGGCAACACCATCCGGTTCCGGCACTGGGGCCGATTTTTCAGCATCCCGACGATGCCGCTCGCTATGCCCAGCATCGGACTGACAGGGAAACGCTCAGCCGGACCGGTTATGAGGGGGCGATTCTTGCGGAAAAGACGCGGCAGCGCTTTGTGCCGCTGGAGCCGATTGCCTGGTTCGGCAATGAGGAAAACCTGCGTCTGCGGCTCTACCGTACCAGCGCAGACCCGGCGACCGACTGGCGTCGGCCGGTGCCACGCTTCCCTCACGGATACGCCGTGGTGGCCAGCCACCAATTCAGCCTGTCGGGCAACACCCTGTTGGTCGTCGACAGCGAACAGATTCGCAATAATTTCGCCGATCCCGCGCAGGTGCACGCACACACCCATGAACTGAAAAACCAGGGTTTCGATATCCGTGCCTATTACTACTCGACGCCCGGCCATGAGTTGCTCAAATACACGCCTGTGTACTCGGACGCCGAACAGGATCTGTTGCTGACCCGGTCAATCGTTTATGAAAACGGGCAATGGATCAGCCACCTGACGCCTGGGCAATTTGTCTCGCGGCTCATGCAACTGGGCGGGCTTCAGGTGTTGGTGGCAGGCCAGTACTGGCGCCATACCGGGCGCCTGGGCAGCGGTTGGCGCACCCGTCGCCAACAGCCCTCGGCTCGAGGCACCGTGCGGATCAGAGATGAGCTGTAAATCGAACGCCATGTCGGGCGCGGGCCATTGAGCCCGCGCCGCGAGATCACTGGGGCTGGCCGGCGGTGCGCTGGCTCAAACGCGGCAGCAGGAAACGATCCAGCAACCACACCACCACCAGCGAGGCGCCGACCAGCGGAAACACCACCGCCAGCACCAGCATGATCGCCACGCCGGTTTTCCACTTCGGCAGGTCATGACGCAGCGGCGGTACGCCGAACTTGCCTTCGGGGCGACGCTTCCACCAGATCACCACACCGCTGACGGCGCTGAGCAGGATCATCAGGCAGATCAGCAGCACGACGATCTGATTGAAGGTGCCGAACATCTTGCCTTCGTGGAGCATCACGCCGATTTCGGTCGCGCGAGCAACCGTGCCGTAGTGTTCGAAGCGCACATCGGCGAGGACCTTGCCGGTGTACTGATCGACGTGCAGGGTGGCGTCGTTGCGCGGGTCGTCGGCGAACACGGCGATGGTGAACACGCCGGTGGCGGTGGTTGGCAGGGTGATGCTGTAGCCGGGTTCGACCTTGCGCTCGCTGGCGATGTTCTGCACCTCCTGCAGACTGATCGCGGGAGCCGCGGGGCCGGCGTGGGCGTTGCCGTGGTTCATGTGTTCGGCGTGGTCGCCGGACATGGGCATCGGCGTGTTTTCCATCGCCCATGGCACGGTCTGGCGAGTGGCGCTGTTGAGGCTGCGCGCCTCGATGTCGGAGGTTGGCACGTTGTTCCACATCGCGGCCGGAAACACGTTCCACACCTGCGCGTACTGCTTGCCCCAGAAACCGGTCCAGGTCATACCGCTGAGCAGCATCACCAGCAGCAACGTCGCGCCCCAGAAACCGCTGACCGCATGCAGATCACGCCACAACACCCGACCGCGGCTGCTCAGGCGCGGCCACAGAATGCCCGCCGCCTGACCACGCGGCCACCACAGAAACAGGCCCGACACCACGAGCACCACGCCCCAGCCAGCGGCCATTTCGATCAGCCGATCACCGACGGTGCCGATCATCAATTCGCCATGGATCGCCCGGGCGATGGCTTGCAGATTCTGCTTGGCGTCCTGCTCGCCGAGGATGTCGCCGTGATACGGATCGACGAACACGTTGAGTTCGTGCCCGGCATTTTTCACCACGAATTGCGCGCTGCGTTCGGCATTCACCGGCGGCAGGTACTGGGTGACCTGGCCTTGCGGATAAGCGTTTTTCACCCGTTGCAGCAAGTCATCGGCGGGGACCGTGTGGTGACCGGCCGGGACTTCGAGCAGGCTGCTGTACATCAGCGCGTCGAGCTGCGGTTTGAACAGATAGATGATCCCGGTCAGGGCCAGCATCACCATGAAGGGCGCGACGAACAGGCCGGCATAGAAATGCCAGCGCCAGGCCAGGTTGTAGAAATTGGGTTGAGGCTTTTGCATCACGTGTGCTCCGCTGGGCTTGGTTCTTTTCGTTATTTGTCTGGACTGCCTGTTCGTGGCGAGGGAGCTTGCTCCCGCTGGCCTGCGAAGCAGGCCCAGGCTCTGCAAATCAAGAGAGGGCCGCTACGCGCCCCAGCGGGAGCAAGCTCCCTCGCCACAGGGCAGTGTTCACACCAGGAATTTCTCGTGGCGTGTCAGAAACTCATATCCACTTTGGTCCAGAGCGTTCGCCCCGGTTCATTAATTGCCTGCGGGTCATTGGCCGGGTAGCCGAACCCGGCGTTGCCGGCCAGGTTCAAGTGCTCGGCATAAGCCTTGCCGAACAGGTTGTCGACGCCGCTGCTGACCTTCCAGTGCTTGTTGATGCGGTACGCGCCGTTGAGCGAGAACACACCGAAGCCCGAGCTCTGGTCGTAGTCCTTGCCGACTACGTTGCCCTTGTTTGCGTCGATGCGGTGCTGCGCGGCGACCACCCGCCACAGCGCCCCGGCACTCCAGTTGTCTTCGCTGTAGGTCAGGCCGAAACGCGCGTCCAGCGGTGGCATTTGCGGGAGCGCCGAGCCGTCGCTGCTGTTCTTGCCCCAGGCGTAGGCCAGCGTTGCGTCGGCCTTCCAGTGTTCGCTGAGGTTGTAGGCGGCGCCGAGTTCGCCGCCCATGATCCGCGCGTCGATGTTCTCGGCCCGCGAAGTGCTCATACCCATCATTCCCGGCGTGTAGTCGAAAAGGATGTAATCGCGGACCACACCGATGTAACCCGAGGCCCAGGCTTCGAGGTCGGCGCCTTTGTAATTGACGCCGAAATCCAGCTGGGTGGTTTTTTCCGGTTTGATCGAATCGAAGGCATTGACCGAACCCGCCGGGCCGGCGTCTGGCGAAAACAGTTCCCAGTAATCCGGGAAGCGTTGCGCGTGGCCGAGGCCTGCGTAAAGCGTGGTCGGGCTGTCAGCCAAGTCGTGCTCATAGCGCACGAAGCCGCTGGGCAGCGTATCGGCGCGGGTGTCGTCAGCGGTCGGGTTGGGCCGCGACATCATCCCCGACCCGGTGGTCTGGCGATAATCCCTGGCCGAAGCGCGATCGACCCGCGCGCCACTGATCAGGCGATCACGCTCGGCGGCGTACCAGGTCATTTCGCTGAACACGCCGTAATTGTGGAAGTCTGCGTCCTTGCTGTACGGCAGATCCTTGTAGGTATCGACGCCCATCGCACTGCGCTCGCGGTGCTCATTGGTCTGCGCATCCAGCCCGGTGATCAGCTGAATATCCGCCCAACGCCAGGTCGCCTTGATCCGCGCGCCGAGGGTGCGCCGGTCGACGTTGGACGCCATGGGGCCGGCCATCATCCCGGTGCCGGACGGTGTGCGCAGGGTGTAGTTGTCCATTACATGGTCGGCGTAGTTGTAGTAGACCTGCGCCTCGAGTTTTTCCAGCACATCGGTGATATCGGATTTCTCAAAGCGCAGGCCAAGGCTTTCGCGCAGGAACTGCGAGCCGTCCATGCCACGCCCGGCATAACGCGCCTCGCCATCGCCCTTGCCGGCGGTGAGCTCGATCAGGGTGTCGGCATCCGGCGTCCAGCCCAGCGCGATATCACCGTTCCATTTGTCGTAGCGCGAGGCGACGACGTCGTTGTTGCCGTCGCGGTAATCGTCGGAATGCGCGGTGTTACCGATCACCCGCATGTAGCCCAACGCACCACCGGCAGCGGCGTCGATCACCTTGTCGAAACGACCGTGGGAGCCGGCCAGCACGCTGGCGTTCACCCGCGTGCCGAGTTCGCCGAAACGCTCCGGTTCGCGTTCGAACAGCACCGTGCCAGCCGACGCGCCGGGGCCCCAGAGCACGGTTTGCGGGCCTTTGATTACCGTGAGTTTGTCGTAGGTTTCCGGCGATATGTACGAAGTCGGCGCATCCATTCGGCCCGGGCAGGCGCCGAGCATCATGCTGCCGTTGGTGAGGATGTTCAGCCGCGAGCCGAACATCCCGCGCAGCACCGGATCGCCGTTGGTGCCGCCATTGCGCACCAGGGCGAAGCCGGGAATGGTCTTCAGATAGTCACCGCCGTCACTGGCCGGCACCGGTTGGCGCGGGTCCTTGGGATCGGTGACGATCGTCAGTGGTGAGCTGGGGGCGAGGGCAGTAATCACCGTCGGACTCAGTTCTTGCGGGTGGCCGGCATGCTCATCGGCCTGGGCCAGCGGTGTCAGCAATACGCCGCAGAGGACGGCGCTGGCGTGCCCGAACCGCATCCGCGATCGGTTCAGGGTAAAAGGCGCGCGGGCGGATTCCGCGCAGGGAACAGCAGTAAACCTGGACATGACAATTTCCATCGAACAGTCGTAAACACCACGGCCGACAGCCTGAAACTGTCTTCTCAACCGTGTGCAATCAGAGGTGCGTGTTTACGTCGCGACGGGCGGGGCGCGGGTGCGGGCGCCGGGGAAGAAGGGTTGGCGGGCGTGGCCCAAACGCGGGGAGGGTGGGGTGAAGGTATTGGGTGGCGGGATGTTGAAAGCGATGAAATCGCCACCGCCGGTCAGCGCCGGGCAATTGAACAGCAGGCTGCAGTAACCGCACTTTTCCCACAGCACGTGATGCGAGGATTGCGGCGGGCAGTGCTCTACCGAGGGCTTGGCGTCATGGCTGCGGTGGTCCATGCCGGGCATGTCCATCGACATGTCCATGCTCATTGGCATCGATGTCGAGGCGTGCTGATCCATCGGCATCGACTGAGAAATCAGTGGGCCGATGAAGATCATCAACATGGCGAACAGGGCGATCCAGCTGCCACGCGTCAGCGCTTGAGTCTGACGGTGGTGCGGGGCGGGCCTGGCGCGCAAAGGACGCATGGGCGGAGTCAGCCGGGTCGGTTACTGAGCGTGCACGTGGGCCTGGGTGGATTCCGGCGGTTTCTTCTGCACGGCGACATCGACCGTGACATCGCCGGCCTTCTCGAAATGCAGGGTCATCGGGAAGCGCTTGCCATCGCTGAGCAGGCTGCGATCGCTCAGGTTGAGCAACATGACGTGGTAAGCCATCGGCGCAAACGTCACGGTGCCGCCAGGTGGAATATCCACGCCTGGAACCTGCTGCATTTTCATCAGGTCGCCCTGCATCACGTGCTCGTGCAGTTGTGCTTCGGCGGCAATCTTCGAGTCGACGCTGAGCAGGCGATCGGCGCTTTTGCCGGTGTTGTGAATGATGAAATAGGCGGCAACGGTCGGCGCATTCGGCGGCAGCTCCTGTGACCACGGATGGGCGATTTCCAGCGCACCGGCCTTGTATTCGTGGGCATGGGCGAAGCACGCCGGCAAAAGCAGCGCAGCGAGGACGAAGAGTTTCTTCAACATGGCAGTTCTCCAGAACGATTTGAAACGCGGATTTATGGCGCGAACAAATCAGACCAGAGGGGATGCACGGGGATTGAGACTCGGCCATTGCTGGCGCGGAGCGGGGGCTTGCAGGGCGACGGGCGCAACGCTGCGGTTACTTTCGAATCGCGCGAAATACAACTGCGGCGAATGCCCCGGCAGCGCCAGCAATGGCGCTGAACCTGAGCAGCACCAGCAATGCTGCATGTTCGAATGGCTATCGTTTTGCGGGGCCTTTTGATCTGTAGCGCCGATGTCGATCGCCACCATCTTCATGCCGCTGCCGGTGCAGAAACTGCTCCAGAGGATCTGCTCGGCGGGTTCGCCGCCCGCCTGCGCCATCGCCCCGCTCAGCGGCATGGCGAGCATGTTGAACAGCACTGCAAAGCAGGCGATCCAGGCAAATGCTAACCGGCGTCGGTTCATGGGACAGGTCCGTTGGGTGGGCGATCAGGCGCGGCTATTTAGCCTGATCAGGGCCGATAAGTAAAAAAGCGTCGTGCGGTCTGGTGTCGCAGTGCGTTCACAGCGTTACGGCATGCAATCTCAAACCCAGAGCCTTCATGACTTTCATGATAGTTGCGAATTCGGGATTGCCAGTGCTGCTCAGCGCTTTATAAAGACTTTCGCGGCCCAAACCTGCATCCCGCGCCACTTGTGTCATGCCTTGAGCCCGGGCGATGTCATTGAGTGCTGCACGGATAAGGACGCCGTCGCCTTCATCATCGTCAAAACAGGCAACTAGATATGCCGCCATGTCCTCGGGAGTTTTGAGGTACTCGGCGGCGTCAAAACGGGCGAATTCTTCGGTCATTGGATGTGTACGCCCTTGGAATCAAAGACGTTGAGCGTAGAGGTGGACGCTGACGGCCGATAGTCAGTGATTCGTTAAGTTGTTGTGGGCAGTGTCCGGTGCGTTTGTAGGATTCAAGTCAGATATCCGGCCGAGCCCGTGACATTGTGGGAGCGAGCCTGCTCGCGAAAGCGGTGGGTCAGGCAATGATGTGCAAACTTTGCCGACGTCTTCGCGAGCAGGCTCGCTCCCACACTGTTCGGTGGCGACCACATAGCCTGTTCAGCCCGCGAACCCAGTGGGAACTGCGGTGCGACGATTCGACTTGCCCGCGAAGGCGTGTGTGTGAAAACTGCGCCTGTTTTTTAGATAAGGTTAACGGTCGCGAGGGCCATGAGGATTGCGTCGACCGAGGCAAACTCCCGATCAACCCCCGGCAACTCCGGCCGCTTCAACACCAGCACCGGCACCCCACGCTCACGCGCCACTTCCAGCTTCGGCTCGGTCGCGGTGCTGCCGCTGTTCTTGCTGATCAACACATCGATCTGCCGCCGTTCGAACAGTGCGCGCTCATCCTCCAGCAGAAACGGCCCCCGCGCACCGATCACTTCGCAGCGTTCGTTGCCAGGGTAGACGTCGAGGGCGCGCAGGGTCCAGAACTGGTGGGCGGGGATTTCGTCGAGGTGTTGCAGTGGTTCGCGGCCGAGGGTGAACAGCGGGCGGTGGAAGGGTTCTAGGGCTGTGATCAGCTCGGGCCAGTCACTCACCTCGCGCCAGTCATCGCCTGCTTGCGGCTGCCATGCTGGGCGCCGTAGGGCCCAGCAGGGAATGCCGGCGAGCTGTGCCGCGTGGGCGGCGTTAGCGCTGATTTGTGCGGCGTACGGGTGCGTAGCGTCTAGCAGCAGATCGACACTTTCATCAGCGATGAACTGCGTCAGTCCCTCAGCGCCGCCATAACCGCCGACCCGAACCTGGCAGCTCAAGTCGCTCGGCACCCGGCCAACACCGGCGAGGCTGTAGATATGTTCTGGCCCGAGCGTGCGGGCAATCGCCAGCGCTTCAGTCACACCACCGAGCAGCAAGATCCGCTTCATGCAAAACCTCCGGCGTGCCCGACGATCCCGCCCTGGCGATCGATCGCAAACACCTCGACCTGCACCTGCGCAGGCACCACGCTGCGGGCGAAATTCAGCGCGTGGCGACAAACTTCATCACCCAAAGCGATCCCCGCGGCACTGGCCATGGCCAATGCCTGTTGGCTGGTGTTGGCCGCACGAATGCCTTGCTGCAACGCCGCGTCCGCGCCAATCGCCGCCGCCCAGTCAGCCAGTTGCGGCAAGTCGATGCTCGAATGCCGTGAGTGCAGATCCATATGCCCGGCGGCCAGTTTGCTGATCTTGCCGAAGCCGCCGCACAGGCTGAGTTTATTCACCGGCACCTTGCGCAGATGCTTGAGCACCGCGCCGACGAAGTCGCCCATTTCGATCAGGGCGATTTCCGGCAGGTTGTAGACCCGGCGCATGGTGTCTTCGCTGGCGTTGCCGGTGCAGGCGGCGATGTGCAGGTAACCGTTGGTTTTCGCCACGTCGATGCCTTGATGAATCGAGGCGATGTAGGCAGCGCAGGAAAATGGCCGGACGATGCCGCTGGTGCCGAGGATCGACAGGCCGCCAAGAATGCCCAGCCGCGGATTCATGGTTTTCAGCGCCAGTGCCTCACCGCCCTCGACATTGACGGTGACCTCGAAGCCGCCGTGATAATCGGTTTCGGCGGCGAGCAGGGTCAGGTGATCGCTGATCATTTTGCGCGGCACCGGATTGATCGCCGGCTCGCCGACAGCCAGTACCAGTCCTGGGCGGGTCACCGTGCCGACCCCGGCGCCGGCATTGAAACGGATCCCCGCTTCGTCCAGCAAGCGCACTCGTGAATAGAGCAAAGCACCGTGGGTCACATCGGGGTCGTCGCCAGCGTCCTTGATCGTGCCGGCCTCGGCGCCGTTCTCGCTCAGGCGGCAGAACTCCAGACGCATCTGTACCTGTTTGCCCTTGGGCAAGGTGATCTGCACTGCGTCGGCGCCGACGCCGGTGAGCAACAGGCGCGCCGCGGCGAGGCTGGTCGCGGTGGCGCAGCTGCCGGTGGTGAGGCCACTGCGCAGGGGCGCGGGTTGTTCGGCGGTTTCGTCACGCATCGAGGGGTTTGACCAATTCCAGCAGGGTGATCGGCAGTGCCTGACGCCAGGTGTCGAACTCGCCGAGCGGCTGCGCCTGAGCGACTTGAATGCGCGTCAGCTCGCCGCCGTAACGTTCGCGCCAGTGCATCAGGGCGACTTCGCTTTGCAGCGTCACGGCGTTGGCGACCAGACGGCCGCCGGGCTTGAGTTGTTCCCAGCAGGCTTCGACCACGCCTTCACGGGTGACGCCGCCGCCGATGAAAACAGCGTCCGGTCGTTCAAGGCCATGCAGCGCTTGCGGTGCCTTGCCGCGAATCAGATGCAGGCCGGGCACGCCCAGCGCATCGCGGTTGTGTTCGATCAATTGCTGACGGCCCGCGTCGGCCTCAACCGCGATGGCGCGACAGCTCGGATGGGCGCGCATCCATTCGATACCGATCGAGCCGCTGCCGGCGCCGACATCCCAGAGCAGTTCGCCGGGCGTCGGTGCCAGACGGGCGAGGGTGATGGCGCGCACGTCGCGCTTGGTCAACTGGCCGTCGTGGCGGAATGCCGAATCGGGCAAACCGGCGAGCCGCGACAGGCCGGCAACACCGGGCTCGGCCAGGCACTCGATAGCGATGACGTTGAGATCGGCAACGGGCGGGTTGTCCCATTCACTGGCGCGGCGGTCGATGCACCGCTCGGCCTCGCCACCCAAATGCTCCAGCACACTCAGGCGACTGGCGCCGAAACCGCGCTCGCGCAGCAGTTGCGCGACGGCGGCGGGGCTGCTGCCGTCATTGCTCAGCAACAACAGACGCACGCCGCTGAACAGGTGCGCATTGAGCGCCGCCAGCGGCCGCGCCACCAGCGACACAACCGTCACCTCCTGCAGCGGCCAGCCCAAGCGCGCCGCCGCCAATGCGCACGACGAAGGCGCGGGAATGATCGACATCTCGGCGCTCGGCACCAGACGCGCCAGACTGGCACCGACGCCGTAGAACATCGGATCGCCGCTGGCCAGCACGCAAACGGGCTCGCCACGGGACTCAAGCACCAGCGCGAGAGAAAACGGGCTGGGCCACGACTGCCGCTCGCCGCCAATGCACGGCGGCAGCAAATCCAGTTGCCGCTGGCCGCCGACGGTCCGCGAAGCGCCCATCAGGGCACGCCGGGCGTTCTTGCCCAGGCCCTTGAAGCCGTCCTCACCAATTCCCACGATCGTCAGCCAGGGTGACATCTATATTCCTCTAAACGTGCCGTTCCGACGGGCAGACTTTTCATGCCGCCGGACAAAGCAGGCATAATACCGCGCCTTCGCCCGCGAAGCGCTTCTGCCACGCAACCGGTCAGCCCCTTGAACGAACGCCCGATGTCCACCGCCTTACGCCCCTCGGCCTGCCCGGGGTTGCTGCGTATCGTCCAGGCACTGGACGGCGGTATCTGTCGGATCAAGCTCGACGGCGGTTCGATCAGCGCTGATCAGGCCGATGCGGTGGCCACTGCCGCCGAGCAGTTCGCCAGTGGCGCGATCGAGGCGACCAATCGCGGCAATCTGCAGATTCGCGGGATCGGTGCGCAATCGACGGCGCTGATCGAGCGCTTGCTCGCCGCTGGCCTTGGGCCAAAAACCGCCGCCGGCGATGATGTGCGCAATCTGATGCTCAGCCCGACCGCCGGGGTCGATCAGCAGTTGTCAATCGACACGCGCCCGCTCGCCGAACAGATCCTCGACACCTTGCAAAGCCATCCGCGCTTCCACGAACTGAGCGCCAAGTTCGCCGTGCAGCTCGATGGTGGTGAAGCGCTGGCGATGCTCGAACATCCCCATGACCTGTGGCTGTCGGCGTGCGAGCGTGATGGCGAAATCCTCTGGGCATTCGGTCTGGCCGGTTGCCCGCCCGATCGCCCGCTCGGCGCCGTGACCCTGGACAACGCTCACGCGCTGGTGGTCGCGGTGCTGGAGTTGTTCCTCGACCTCGCCCGGCCAGAGCAAACACGGATGCGCCATCTGCTCGATGAGTTGCCGAGGCTCGCGTTTCTTGAATCGTTGCGCGAGCGCGTGTTGGTCAAGGCGATCAGCGATTGGCAGCGCCCGACGTCGGCAGACGCGCTGCACATTGGCGCCCGGCAGCAAAACACGACGGATCGTTTTTACATCGGCGCGGTGCCGCCGCTTGGACGACTCGATCCGCTGATGCTACGCGGCGCGGCGCAACTGGCCCGTCAATTTGGCGATGGCAGCCTGCGCTTTACGCCATGGCAAAGCCTGCTGTTGCCGAACGTGAACGCCACTGAGACCGAGCAAGTGCTTGAGCAGTTACGGGCGTTGGGCCTGTTGACGACCGAAGCCGAACCGCTGGCCCGGCTGATCGCCTGCACCGGTGCCGATGGCTGCGGCAAAGGCCTGGCCGACACCAAGCAGGATGCCCGGCAACTGGCACCTTTGCTGCCCGAAGGGCTGCGCGTGCACCTGTCTGGCTGCTCGCGCTCCTGCGCCGCCGCTCACTGCGCGCCAGCCACGCTGCTGGCCGTTGCCCCCGGTCATTACGACCTCTATTTTCGCGATGCAGCACAGCCCGGTTTCGGCTCGCTGCACGCCTGCAACCTTACTATTGAAGCGGCCGCGACCCTGCTCGACGCCCGCTCCCGGAGCCCCCTTGATGCTTGATTACATCCGCGACGGTCAGGAGATCTATCGCAACTCCTTCGCGATCATTCGCCGCGAGGCCAATCTGGCGCGCATCCCCGCCGATCTGGAAAAACTCGCGGTGCGGGTGATCCACGCGTGCGGCATGGTCGAGGCCGTCGACGGTCTGCAGTTTTCCGAAGGCGCGGGCAAGGCCGGGCGCGATGCCTTGGCGGCCGGTGCGCCGATTCTCTGCGACGCGCGCATGGTCTCCGAAGGCGTGACCCGCACTCGTCTGCCGGCCAACAATCAAGTGATCTGCACCTTGCGCGACGACAGCGTGCCTGAGCTTGCTCGCGAGCTGGGCAACACCCGCTCGGCCGCGGCGCTGGAGCTGTGGCGCCCGCACCTTGCAGGCAGCGTCGTGGTGATCGGCAACGCGCCGACCGCGCTGTTCTACCTGCTGGAAATGCTCGACGCCGGCGCGCCGAAACCGGCGCTGATTCTTGGCTTCCCGGTGGGCTTCGTCGGCGCTGCCGAATCGAAAGCGGCGCTGGCTGCCGACAGTCGTGGCGTGCCGTTCGTGATCATGCAGGGCCGCCTGGGTGGCAGCGCCATGGCCGCCGCTGCCGTCAATGCCCTCGCCACGGAGATCGAATGATGCAGGCCAAAGGACGTCTGATCGGCCTTGGTGTCGGCCCCGGTGATCCGGAACTGATCACCATCAAAGCCTTGCGCCTGTTGCGCGAATCGCCAGTGGTCGCGTACTTCGTGGCCAAGGGCAAGAAGGGCAACGCGTTCGGGATCATCGAGGCGCACCTGGTTGAGGCGCAGAATCTGCTGCCGCTGGTGTACCCGGTGACCACCGAGGCGTTGCCGGCTCCGCTGTCGTACGAACAGGTCATCAGCGATTTCTACGACGAAGCCGCGGTGGCGGTGGCCGAACATCTGGATGCCGGCCGCGACGTGGCGGTGATCTGCGAAGGTGACCCGTTCTTCTACGGTTCCTACATGTATCTGCACGACCGCCTTGCCAGCCGTTATGAGGCTGAAGTGGTGCCCGGCGTGTGCTCGATGCTCGGCGGCGCTTCGGTGCTCGGCGCGCCGCTGGTGTATCGCAATCAGAGCCTGTCGGTGCTCTCGGGCGTGCTCCCCCATGAAGAGCTGAAACGGCGTCTGGCCGATGCCGATGCGGCGGTGATCATGAAGCTGGGGCGCAATTTTCCCAAGGTGCGTCAGGTGCTGGAAGAACTCGGCCTCGCCGAGCGCGCGCTGTACGTAGAACGGGCAACCATGGCCAATCAGAAGATCGTGCCGATGGATCAGGTCGAGCCGATGTCCTCGCCATACTTCTCGCTGATCATCGTCCCGGGCGAACGGTGGCAAGGGTGATGACGCACTCGACACCCGCCATCGTTATCCTCGGCCAGGGCAGCCTCGCGACTGCACGGCGGATTCAGCAGGTCTATCCGGCGGCGCAGATCCACGGCCTCGCCGGGCGGGTTGAAGGCGCTGATTGCCTGTATCAGGAATTCGGCGCGACCCTGCGCGCGTTGTATCAGCAGGACACGCCGATCATTGCCCTGTGCGCGGCCGGCATCGTCATCCGCACCCTGGCGCCGCTGCTGCTGGAGAAGGGCGCCGAACCGGCGGTGCTGGCTGTCGCTGAAGACGGCAGCGCCGTGGTGCCGCTACTTGGCGGGTTGGGCGGAGTGAATGTCATGGCCCGGGAGATCGCGGCGGCGCTGCACGTGGCGCCGGCAATCACCACCAGCGGGGAATTGCGCTTTGGCACCTGCCTGCTCAATCCGCCCAGTGGTTATGCGCTGGCGGATCTGGAATCGGGCAAACGCTTCGTCTCCGACCTGCTCGCCGGGCACAGCGTGCGTATCGAAGGCGCGGCGCCGTGGCTGGATCAGGCGCAGTTGCCACAGGATCCGCAGGCATTGCGTTCGATCCATGTGAGCAGTGCGCAGCGTCTGGCCAGTGCCGACGAGTTGTTGATCTATCCGCGCAGTGTGGCGGTGGCGGTGAATGCTGAAGTGGCGGATCTGCCGAACGTCGTTCGCGCCGCATTGCAAGGGGCCAACGTCGCCGTGCCGGCGCTCGCCTGCCTCGTGGCCGCCGACACTGACATGGCCGCGACGAACTTGCGCGAGGCTGCGCTCGAATTGGGCGTGCCACTGCGCTTCGTGGCGGCGCAAAGCGATCTGCAGGCATTGGCGCGTATCGCGGTGCCTGAAGCGAACGTGATTGGCGATGAACATCTGGCGGTGGCGATTGCCGAGCAACCACTGGACGTTTCGCAGATCGGCCGCCCACGGGGTCGACTCGCGGTGATCGGCCTTGGCCCTGGCGCCGCCGAACTGATGGTGCCGGCGGTGAAAGCCGAATTGGCGCGCGCCACCGATGTGCTCGGTTACGAAACCTACGTGCGCATGGCCGGCCCTTTCCGCGATGATCAAGTGCAGCACTGCACCGATAATCGTGAAGAAATGCAGCGTGCCCGCCACGCCTTCAGGCTTGCCGCCGAGGGGCGCTCGGTGATCGTGGTGTCTTCTGGCGACCCGGGCGTGTTCGCCATGGCCGCTGCGGTGCTCGAGGCCTTGCACGAATCGGATGATCCGGCCTGGCACAGTGTCGAGCTGGAGATCCTGCCCGGTGTCTCCGCCTCGCTGGCAACCGCCGCTCAGGCCGGGGCGCCGCTGGGTCACGACTTCTGTGTGATGTCGCTGTCGGACAACCTCAAGCCGTGGGCGATCATCGAGAAGCGTCTGGATCTGGCCGCCGAAGCGGATCTGGCCCTGGCGTTCTACAACCCGATTTCCCGGGCGCGCCCCTGGCAACTGGGCCGCGCGCTGGAAATCGTTGCACAGCACCGCTCGCCGGAAACGCCGGTGGTTCTGGGACGAGACATCGGCCGCCCGGGACAGACCCTGCGCACCACGACGCTGGGTGCGCTGACGCCGGAACAGGTCGACATGCGCACGATGGTGCTGATCGGTTCGTCGACCACTTGCACTTTCGCTCGTGCCGGGGGCGGTGACTGGGTGTATACGCCGCGTTGGTATGGCGAAAAACCACGTTCCTGAGAAAGCCGCCAGTCATTCGATTTCCAGCTGTAAGAAGTTTGAGCGGTTGTAAGTTGAGTTGAAGTTTCAATTGTTTTCTTCAAGTCATAAAAAATGGTCATGTCCCCCCGGACAGGGCCATTTTTTATGCCTGGAGATTGCGCCGGCCCGTTAGTAATCGCACTGCTGTTACGGTTGGATGATTTCCGTGTGATCAGATATTGCCGGCGACAAGCTTTGTATTCCTTGTTGTTTGTATGGCGCTTGTTGGCCCACTAGGGTGCTGTGTTCGTAGCACTTGTCGAGTGTCATTTAAATCGGATTACCGCTCTGCAGCGGCGCGAAAGTGTGCGCGGTGAATGGGTCATTCAATAAACAAGGAATGTGTGATGGCTTTAAAAAATGATTATTCGTTCGGACGAGCATTCGTATCTGCGCAAGAATATTCGGTGCTTTCCAAGGCACTTCGGGAGTTTTCCGCTTCGGCGCAATACCAAGCGCTGAACGACTATTATCAGCAGGCCAGTCAGACGACTGACCCGGTGCTATTACTGAATCTGGCGAGCTTGTTTCAAGAGCAACTTGCAGCATTGTTGAAACGCAAGAAAACCGCTGTGCCTGTGGCTGTGGATAACATTGCGAGCGGGCTGCAGCGTTATCTGGGACGGCTTTCGACGACCGTGGAAATGTTGTCGGGGGTGGGCCGACCGGTGCCGAAAATTGTTCATTTCGTCTGGGTTGGCGGAAGCGAAGTCGGTGTCAACCAGCGCGATTACATGAATATCTGGCGCCAGGTGATGAGGGCTGAGGATTACCGCTTCAACCTTTGGTACGACAGCGACGCGTTGCTGGCTTTCGAGATGAACCGGGTCATTCTCGACAGTGCCAGGGCTGATGCGATGGCGTCCGGTGGCGCACAACTCAATCATGCCGGGCAACTGGCGACGATGATTGAAGACCGCGCGCGGGTCTTGAAACAGCAAATGTTCGACTACCTCAGCCAGCCGAAATGGAAGGGGCGAACCGATGAAGCGCGCATCGATCTGATGGTGCGTGCTTATGGCAAGGACCGCGCGACGCTGCAGGCTTTCCGGCAACGCTGCCTCGACAGCCATCTGGCCATGGTGGGTCCGGACCTGCAATTACGCGATGTAGCTCAGGCCTTTACCGATGACCTGCTGGCGGACGTCTACCGCCGCGAAGTGGCGATGCGTGGCAATTTCGCCGCGGCGAGCGATGTGGTGCGCTTGCAGGCAGAACTCCTTGAAGGCGGGCGTTATACCGACATGGATTATCTGCCGCCACTGCTCGATAAGTTGGGTGGTGTCGATATCAGTGATTACAGCCAGACGCAGAAAATCGGTGTTCTGCAACTGTTGTTGAATAACAACCGACAGTTGATGCCTGGACGCGATCCGCAGCATTACCCAGACAGAACCGACAGCCTTCCCGAACAACATAAACAACTTCTGGAGGATTTTGCTCGGAGCAAGCCGGACGTCCTTGAACTGTTCGTGCCGCCAGAAACCATGGACGCTGTCGAGAACGGCTTTCGCATGGGACTGCAAATCGGCGAAGAAATGAACGCGCATTTTATTGCTCAGCCAGGCAGCGGCATGACGATGTCGATCATGCAAGTCATTCGACTTAATTACGACGTGCTCGTTGAAGTTGAAAAACGCATGGCGAATTCGGGAGCGGGCTGGGCCGACAGCGAAACCCTGACCGGCGTTGCTGCAACAGTCATTGAAGATATTCTGGTCAGGTCGAACTTCACCCGATGGGATGAGGCGTATGCCTATCAGTTGCTTAAAGCGGTTGTCACCTATTACCAGGACGGTATCCGTAATGACGCCGGGGGTACCGTAACGCTTACCGGCCCGGGCGCGGCACTCGCCGGATTGCATGAATATATCGAAGCCAATTGCGATCCGTTTTTCAGCCGTCAGGTATTGGCGCAACAGCGTTTGCGCGAGGGCTACAACGTCAATACCGAAGAGGAAACCGTTTCCGGATGGATTGTCAGGGGCAAGGAAAAAGACTGGCTGGAACGGGAGCACGCGCGGTGGGCCGAGGGAAAGCTCAAGTCTCGGTATGCCGGTCGCTTGTCCGAACTGCTCAATGATCGAAGCCTGACCTTCGAGCGCGGCTGGCCGTTGATCGAAGGCAAACCGGTGCTGTTGACCTCGGTGTTGCAAGGTTTGATGGATGATCTGGGAGAGCCGTTCATTCGAGCAATGCGCGACAAGTTGAGTGGTGAAGTCGCTTTCCACCAGGCCGTGGTCATCGACTTCGATACTCGCCAGCAAGTACTGGCGCAAAGGCCTGCCGTTGTGCCGACCTCCCGCGGTGCGGATTCCGTCAGCCACCTCAACGAACTGTTCAGCCGGATCGCCCACGGAACGATGCCGCTGGAACAACTGAGTCCTTTGATGCGAGTGGTGCTCGGGGGGATTTTCGGTGCGACGCATTTAGACGATGCAGGGTTCGCCGATACCTGGCAGAACGTGCGCAACCTCGCCCTCGAAACGGACAGCGACGGTACGTTCGCCCGCTACGATGCGATCGAAAAAGCCGTGCGCCAGCGCCACTCGGCAACGTTCGAAAACGGACTGGCGCGCGACCTGCCGGCCGTTGCATCGACGGCCCGCGAGCTCAAGGTCCAAGCCATGTCCGAGCCGCTGACGCTACGCCAGTGGGGCGAACGTATCGGCCAGATCAAGCGCAGCGCCGAGCAGGAGTTGCGCACGCAGATCTTCCAGCGCAGCGGGCAAGTGCGCGACGCCTTTTTCACGGCTGGCGCCGTCTCGGTCAAGCAGTTGCCGCAGGATCTGCTGCTACGCAGCGCGGGCGATCCGGGTCGCCGTTGCTATCCGCTGGCGCTGCTGATGGCCGCCGCCGTGGCTGCCGGCGAGACGGCCGAGCGGGCGTTGGTAGGGCATGTCGCCACCGCCAGCGCGAGTCCCGACGAACTCGGTGCACAGGCGTTGCGCAGTGCGCTGGACGAACTGCGTGCCGTGCCCAACGCCGAGGTCGGCACCGCGCGGGGCGTGCAGCGTCTCGACAGCATCATGGCTGCACTGGACGCCCGCGCGGGGCCTGCGGTGCTGCTGCTCGACACTGGCGACCACGCCCTGTTGCTGGCCAAGGTCCTGACCGGTGAACACCCGACCTATCGCTTCTACGATCCCAATTTTGCCCTCTACGGGTTTGCCGATGGCGCACAACTGCTGCGTGGCATAGAGCATTATCTGAGCGCGGACGATAACGCCCTGGCGAAGCTTTATGGCCTGGGCGATATGGCCACGGCGCAGTTCACCGTGACTGAGCTGGACACCGTGGCGATCGCCGAACGCAGGCTGTCATCGGATCTGCGCGTGGACAGTTTTCTGCACAACGTTGCGCTGGCCGACCCTCAGGGGGCGTCGATCTGGCACAAACAAGCGCTGGCCCGCATCCGGTCTCTGGGCCAGAACTCGCGGCTGGGCGCCAGTCTGGCGCAGCTCGATGCGCGCTACTGGGCCAGCGAGTTCGAACAGGCGACCCAGCGTTTGCGCAGTGAGCACAAGCTGGCGCGTGAGTATGTGCCGCTGCTCGATACCCTCGGCAACGACGCCGATGGCGGCTATCGCCTGACGCTGATGGATTCGCGCAATGCGCAAAATACCGTGACCGTCCTCAGCCGGGATTCGCGTTTTCAGAGAATCAGGCAGTATGTCGAACGACTCGTCCAGGGCGGCGCGGCCAGGCCAGGTCTGGCGGCTGATCACGACGGTGGCAGCCGGTTGAGTTTCGCCTTCGCGATCCAGACGCTGATCAGTGAAATGCGCCAGCGCGAGTACCGCGCTGGCGATTCAGTGCCGACATTGACCGTCTCCCTGCAAATCCAGCTGTACGTCAGTTATGCACAGCTGGGGACTGGTGTGGTCAGCGATGCACTGCAGATTGTCCAACTGGTGCGCCAGGTGGCGGCGGCTGAGCAGGCATTGAAGCAGGCTTCGTTATCCGCTCGCCTGGCAGGGCAGGCCGCCACGGGCGTCGGGGTGGCGTTTTCCGTGGCCAACATCGGCTTCGACATTTACAACCTGACGCAGGCAGAGAATCGTGAGCAGCGTGCGCGCTTTTCCACGTCTCTGGCGTTCAACGTGGCGGCCCTGGGCCTGGATATCGTCGCCCTGGCGGCGGGCGGAGCGGTGGGCGCGTTCGCCGCAGCGCTGTCCGTGCCGCTCCTGGGCGTGGGTATCGGCGTGACCGCCATTGCCAGCAATCTGGGGCAGATCATGGATAAGGCTGCGGCCATTGGCGAGCACCTCTCGCAGATCCATGACGCTTATCAGGCGTCTTACGAAAGCCATGGTGCGGTCTTGCAGTTCCCCTCACTGGCAGTGATCACCGATCTGAATCTGCAAAGCAGAGGGGTGGTGTTCGAGGGGCAGAAGTTCTACCCGTGGAAGGGCAGCGCGCTGGAGCTGCCGCAGTACGACGATGATCCCGCCCGGCGGCACGCCGCGATCGATATCCGCAGCGCTTTTCAACGACCTGCGGTCGCCAGCGTCTGGGGCACGTTGCCCGAGGCAATGGTGCTGCCCTGTGCGCCAATCTGTTACTACGGCTACGAATATCAGATCGGCAGCGCCGGCGCCGTACCCTTTTCCACCACCCGCTATCCGCAGTTGCATGATCGCCTGGCGCATCAGCTGGAATATGACACGCAGGGCAATCGGCAGTTTTATCTGTTCAGTACACCGTTTGCGCCACACATACTCTTCAAGCTGCATCCGGTATTCCTGGCCACGACGATCGCGGTGCAATTGAGCGAATCGGTGCGCCAGTTGGTGGTTGCGGATCTGCCACCAGAGTGGCGCAAGAAGATTGCGTACCGCATCACCGCACCGCAAGGGCAGTACCGGATCCGGCTGGTGCCGGGCCTGCTGGCGGTGAGCTTCGAGCAAGCGCAGGGCTGGGAACAGGTGACATGGACGGTGCAGGCGTCCTGGGCACGGCTGGCGCAGGTCAGCTTCCGCGAAAAACCACGGGACAGTGCCGACAGCGCACCTGAGATGCTGGTCGATGGCCTGGTGTTGAATCGTTTCGACGGCGTCATCGAGCTGGCCGAGGGGCTGTACCGGATCGACTGGACGGGCCGCAGCCTGCATCTGATCAGCGTGATCTTCGACTACGAAAATACAGCTGCGGATCACCTGCGCAGCGCAAACCAGACAGCCAGTGGCATTCCAGCGCCGGTTCTGAGCTTTCTGCGCACTCAGGTCAAAACCGGACAACTGACAGCGGCCTGTCTGCCGTTGCGTAACTTCAGGGTGCCGTTCCACCCGCCGGGCCGGCCAGTCATCACTACTGGCTACTACGACACTGCGCGGGATCGAGTGCTGTTCGGGCGCAACCTGCCGCAAGAGGTCAGCGAGGGCGTGGTTCTGGCCGGCGTCAGCGCCCGTCATGCGTGGTTCTACCATCCCGACCATCCATTGGTCTGGCGGGTCGATGCGCTGACCGGTACTGTCCAGCATCGCTACCGGCTGAAAAAACCGCGCACAGGTTCGACCATCATCGGCTGCCACCAGCAAGCCGATGGTGCCTTGCGGATTGCGCAGAGGCTGACGGCAGAAGCGCTGCATGGCACGACCACCGTCGAGTATCGGATCAGCGCCCAACAGGTGGAGTTGACGGCTTGCAAGATTGCTTTTGCGGCGCAGGACTATCGGTTTCAGCCGCGCGAAGCACTGCGCCAGATCGATGTGCCATTCGCTGACGACACGCCAGACACGACCGCCAGCAGCAGCGATTGGTCCTATGCTCCGTTCATTGTCGTCGAAGGCTACGTCGGGTCGCAGTTGCGCGACCGCGCCTGGCTGAACAAGACGACGGGCAAGTGCATTCAGGCCGGACAAAACCTGGCATGGCCCGAGGACTTGCTGATGCTGATGCCGTCCAGTCCTGAAAACAATGCGGTGCTGTTCTACAGTCAGCAGGAGCGGACCATCAGCCGCGGCATCGAACCGAGCGAAGGGCATTGGCAGAATGTGGTGACCGAGCACGATGTGGTCGAGATCACCCGCACGGATCAGCGCTTCATCGCCACCCGGGAGGATGGTCGCCTGTTCGAGGTCGATATCGTCGATGTGCCTGCTGCGCCAGCGATTGCCGACGACGTTGCGCTCAAGTTCGGGGTACCTGCGCTCAGCCACAGAAGCGATGAGGCGTGGCGTGATCTGGCAGATAAACCCTCGATTCTCAGGTTTGCCGGCGTTGGTCAACGCTGGCTGCAACGCAACCCCGATTGGTTGAGTGCATTGCCCGCGCTGGCCAAGGCCGCGCCGTTGGTGGCTTTTCCGATCCTGGGTTTGCGCGATGTAGCGGGTCAGGCCCTGCTGGCGGCATGGTTTATCGAGGGGCAAATCGCTCTGGCCGAGATCGGTCAAGGCAGGGAATTGTCGCTGCTCGGCCCGACGCCGGATAAAACCGCGGTCTGGCTGTTCGAGGTCGCCACCGGGCGACTTTATCGCCAGCCGCTGGTGGCGATCGAAGCGCTGCGCGGAGCGTTTTCAGCCGAGCATCGCCTGGTGCAGCCGCATTTGCTGGTCAGGCCTGAAAAGGTCTGGCCATCATGGGCCTGTAGCGAGGTGCAGCGGCAGGGTGAAGGGCTGATCGCGCAGACCTTCGACGGGGTGCATCTGCAATTGTTGGATAACCAGCCAGCGATGATCGTTGGCGTGGAAAATCGCTGGTCTTGCGTGCCGGGGCAGACCGATGAGCAGTTACGTGCACGCCTGCGAGCGTTATTGAGCGGGCATGCCCACGCGCCGGTCGTGCAAGTGGCAAGCGCGACCGGACGCTATGTGTATTACGTGCCGGACCTCGATCGGCTGTTCGATCTTCCAGGTCGCAGCGACGGATCGTGGTCGACATTTCTCGGCACGCGCGGGTCCAGGCAGCCGCTGCTGTTCGACCCGATCGCCCCATTGATTTTCAGCGCCGGCCCAAGCGACGGCGTCTGGCTACCCGCAAGTCATGCCCATCGCGACGCCGAGGTCATGACGCTCGAAGTGGCTGATGACGTTACGGAGATTGCGACGTTGCTGCCCGATGGGGTCGACAAGCTGTTGCTGGTTTACGCTGCGCAGACCTCTGGTTATCGGCTGTCGCTGGAAACCTGGCAGCGCCTGGACTGCATCGTGGTCGATGGAAGACAGGCGTCGGACGCGGAAACGGCTGAGCCTTGCCTGCTGGCTCTGGACCTGGACGAGTGCGGGCATTGGTTGATGTCATCGGTCGATGGCGACGTGGTGCTGAGCGATCCGGACTCCGGGCGCAGTCTGATCGTGCGCAATTTCGACGCACAGCGACCACTGGAACTGATGCTCCCCATCGCCGGGCGGCAACATACCTTCACCCTGACTCAAGGCGTGGAAGCCTTGGCCACCGCGCGCGGTGCTGAGTCAACGGCCAGCCTGACAGCGGTGATCGCAGCCCTGCACTGAGGTCGCTCTGCACAACAGAACGCCGCGAACGGTTACCGTGCGCGGCGTTTTGTTGTGGTCGTCGTGCTGCGGCAATGCTCAAGGCACCAAATAGCCCTTCACACCGGTAAAAATGATCTGCGCCGCCAGCGCGCAGACGAACAGCCCCATCAAGCGGCTGACGATCTGCAAACCCTGATCGCCAAGAATCCGTTCGATACGATTGGACAGATACAGCACCACACCGACGGTAAAACTGGCCAGGGCGATACTCATGATCGCGGTCAGCTTGTCGTCCCAGTGCGGCTGGCTGACGCCCATTACCAGCAAGGCACCGATGGTGCCGGGGCCGACGGTCAGCGGAATGGTCAGCGGCACGATGGTCACATCCTGCTGCACGTTGTCGGCCTGCACCGCCGGTTTTCCCTGGGCCATGCCCAGTGCCGAGATGAACAGTACGCTGCCGGCGCCAATGCGGAAGGCGTCCACGGTGATGCCGAACACGTCGAAAATCACCCGCCCGAACAGATACAGCAGAACACTGGAAATCAGTGTTGCAAGAGCGACCTTCCACGCCAGACGCCGCTGCTCCTTGCGCGAATAGCCGCGGGTCAGGCTGATAAAACAGGACAACACGAAGAACGGGCTGTAGAGCACCAGCATCTTCAGGTAAACGCTGAACAACACGTGGAGCATGATTTTGGCTCGCATCCAGAGTAGATGAGTTGGAGTCTATCAGACTGATCTATTGGCTGTGGGTCTGATGTTTAATTGTTGCTTAGTTGTTATTCCGGGGAGTGGGATAACTTCTTTTTGTTGGTTTGGTTTCGTGCTGGATATGCTGTTACATGTTTGGGTTTGTGGGTAATGTTTTTGCTGGTTATTGTTTGTTTGGCAAGTTCATGAGGAACTTGCATTGAATTGAATAAGGAACAGTTGTAATGAATGCTCAAGTTGTAAGTCAGCGATATATCGATGCGTGTGTCAAAAACATTGACGAATATGAACTGGATGATGCGCCCATTATCCGTTCGCGTAGTCTGATCATGCCGGGTGACGATATTGAAGCGCCCTCCCAGGGCTCGGTTGTCGGTGAAGGGATCATTTCCTTCAGCGGCAACATCACCGGTGTTAATCGCACCGATGCGCAGAATGCTTTTCTTTATGCGTCACTGGTCGCTAACAAGCGCTACCCCCTGGAGAGTCAGGGCAAAGAATGGTACATGCTGTTTCGCGAAGTCATGACCAATGCGGGCTGGGCGCCTATCCGCCGTTTCTACAGTGATTTGCAAGTCAGCGGAACCAGCGTGCGGATGGACAAGCTGGTGCTTGAAATCCTTGGCTCGGTAGTTGCTGGCCTGGCTGTACCTGGTCCTAGCACCGCGCTGATGTTGAAGGTAGCGGGCGATGCGATCGCTGCGCTGAAAGAGCGTCAAACGGCATTGACCCTGTATGAGCGCAACCTGCTGGAAAATGGTGTCGGTGGAGTGACCGCCGGCGCGTGCGCCGAGATCAACGGAGCGACTATTTTTGCAGTTGGTGCCGTGCGCTTTGCCCGACGCAACTCTTCGACCAAAGTAATGTTTGTCGATGTGGATGTTCGCAATGTCGGCCTTTATCGCGGTGAAACTGTCTTCGAGAAAAACGAGTTTGTTGCTGAAGCGACTCGCACAAAGATTGCCACCGCTCTGGTGAATCACTTGGCTAAAGCCATCGATTACGATATTTGATGACAACATGAAGGCGGCCGGATAACGGCCGCCTTTTTTGTGCGGGGATAACTTGTTATGGATACGGCCTATACGGCAATTGTTGTTGGTACGGCAATTTTGCTGGTGCCTGAAACAGAAGAAATGTTGGCTTGTGACAACGTCATCAACAGTGTGCTGTACGCACAATTGGTCGCCAATAAATCGGTGGAAAAACAACCCGGATCCCAATGGTATGAGTGTTATACAGAAGTCCTGGACAACTTCTGGGTGCGCCAGACGAGGGCGCGTGAGGACAGGAATGTGTTGTCTGGGAATATGGAGTCAGTCATCGATTGGGTAGTCGATTGCATCGGTAAGGCCGATCCAGATCGAGTGCCTGCGATTGCAGCCATGCTGGATCAATGTGCGAATCTGCCGGCGGAGCATCCGGCCATCCACCTGCTTCGTACGCATATGCAAAAGATCTCTGATGCAACGGCAATGCCTGTGCAGTTGCTGGTGATCGTGGCGCACTCCCCGACGCATCTCACCAGCGTATTCGTGACGTTGAGAACGCATCAAGCGCTTCCTGTGAATCCGTTGGCCCATGCCTATCAGGCAGAGGAGGTTCAAGGTCCTGTCACGCTGCGGTTTGCCCGATCAACGCTGTCGCAAGGTCTGTATGAGATGGTCGCCAGCGAAATAGCGCTGAAGATTCAAGATCGCATTGCGGCCAACGTGGCGGCGCTGTCCCTGGAGCATGAGCAATGACCGAGCTCTTCGCACCACCCGCTGCGGTCGTGGGCGGCAGCGTCGTGTCGTTCGCCAGCGGTCTGCCCGCATCCCACCGGGAAGACGTCTACATGAGCACGGCGTTCGCGCAAAACGCAACGCGCGCAGCATTCGAAGCAGGATTGTCCGGCGAATGGTTCGAGTACTACTGCAACCAGTTGAGATTTCTGGGATGGGACGTACCCCGTCCGCAAGCCTTCGTGCCTGAGCAGGGCGGTGTGATGGCCGGGCAGGCGATCAACCGCATTTCCACGCGCCTGGGCGCCGATTTCGCCTGGCCGATGAGCCGCGCCCTCAAGCAAATGGAGAGGAATGCATCTGCGAGCGAACTGTTCGACTCAACCGTACTGCGGGCGCAGGGCAGTATTTTTCAGTTGATTCCCTGCGTCATGAATGGCCCGAACAGGGTCGATATGGGTGTCTATCATCGGCAGTTCAAGCTTGAACGAAAGGCCACCGGGTTCCTGTTTCTCGATGATCAATCACTCATCAGTAACAGCCTCGAACAGATGGCACTGATCAGCTTCAATACGCTTCACTACGGTACGTTTCGCGAGAAGGTGAAAAAGTCGGTGCTCACCCAGTCACTGAAATATTTGAGCGAGCTTGAACTCTGATCGCTCAGTACGTGGAAGCCGTACGGTTCTGCTGATCACGCTGTGCCACCCAGTGCTCGATCAACTCGCGCAACTGCGACAGCTCGACCGGTTTGGACATGTGCCCGTCCATGCCTGCCTGACGGGCGCGTTCTTTGTGTTCGGCAAGAATGTGCGCGGTGAGGGCCACGATCGGTGTGCGGATCCGCTGATTGCTCACTTCCCAGGCGCGCAGTTGCTGAGTGGCGGAGAAACCATCGAGGATCGGCATCTCACAGTCCATCAGCACCAGGTCATAACGCTGGGCCTTCATCGCCTGCAGCGCTTCTTCGCCATTGCTCGCGGTGTCCGGCTGCAGGTTGAGCTTGCCGAGCATGCCGCGAATCACTTTGGTCGAAATGGTGTTGTCTTCGGCGACAAGGATACGGAAGTCGCTCGGCACTTTCGCAGCAGCGGCCGCCGTAACCACTTGCGGCTGGAACACCACCTGGCCCTTGTTGCGCTGATTGAGTTCGTCCGCCAACGTAGTCTTGAGCGTATAGCCGGCCACCGGCTTGGCCAGAATCCGTTTGATCCCCGAATTGCGCGCAATGATCTTGCTCGGCGCGTTGCTGATCCCGGTGAGCATGATCAGCAGAATGTCGTGGTTCAGGCTCGGGTCTTCCTTGATCTTCGCCGCCAGTTGCATCCCGGTCATGCCCGGCATGTTCTGGTCGAGCAGCACCACATCGAAGTAATCGCGCAGGTGCGCCTTGGTGCGCAGCAGCGCCAGCGCTTCCTTGCCCGAAGGCACGGCGCTGACGTTCAGGCCCCAGGCGCTGCACTGCTGCACCAGCACTTTGCGACAGGTGTCGTTGTCGTCGACCACCAGCACCCGCGCGCCTTGCAGCGGGCTGTCCAGATCGGAGGTCGGATGCTCGAGGCGATCCGGGTCCAGTGGCAGCGTCAGCCATAAGGTGCTGCCCTGGGTGGCGCCGCTCTTGATGCCGAACTCGCCGTGCATCAGACGAATCAGTTGCCGCGCAATCACCAGCCCCAGATTACCGCCGAGGCGATTGGCCGAGAGGAAGTGTTTGCTGTGCAACTCGGCGTGCAGCAGTGCATCGCGTTCTTCCGGCTCCATCGGCACGCCGCTGTCCTGCACGGCGATGCGCAGGCGCGGTTTGCTGCTGCGCTCGTCGAGGGCGACGACGATCAACACTTCGCCTTCTTCGGTTTTCTTCAGGGCGTTTTCCAGCAGGCTCAGCAAGGTCTGGCGCAGGCGTGTTGGATCGCCGCTGATCACCCGTGGCACTTGCGGCTGGATGAAGCTGATCAGTTCGACATTCTGTTGCTCGGCCTTGGCCCGGTAGATGCTCAGGCAATCGTCGATCAGCGCGTTGAGGTCGAACTGCACGTCGTCGAGTTCGATCTGCCCGGATTCGAGCTTGGAGATGTCGAGGATCTCGTTGATCAGCGTCAGCAGTTCGTTGCCGGCGCTGTGGATGGTTTGCACGTAATCACGCTGCTTGACCGACAGCGGCGTGCCCAGCAGCAACTCGGTCATGCCCAGTACCCCGTTCATGGGGGTGCGGATTTCGTGGCTGATCTTGGCGAGGAATTCGGCTTTGGCGTTGATCTCGGCATTGCTCGCCGCCAGGTCGCGGCTGATGCTGAAGCGGCTTTCGGTGATGCTGCGCTGTCGCTCGCCCAGGGCGATGCTCATCAGCAGGCCGCTGATGCAGATGAACACCATCAGCGTCATGATCAGGCCTTGCGGCGTGACCAGGGTCAGCCCCAGCAGCGCCGGCAGGATGACCAGCGTGCCGATGTTGAACACGACCATGGCGGCAACGAACAGGCGTGCCGGGCGGTAGCCCTTTTGCCAGTGATAGAAGCCCACCAGCAACATGCTCAGGCCGGCCAGCGCCACCAGCGCGTAGGTGATGATGTTCAGCGGCAAGGTGTTGACGAACAGCAGCAACAGGCTGCACGTGACGATCAACAGAATGTCGCCCCACAGCAGTTTGTTCAGCGGGTGCTGGCCCAGTGGCGCGAAGAAGCGCAGGGCATACATCAATCCGGCCGGGGCGGTCAGCAACAGGGCCAGATAAGCCCCCGGCGTCTGGATCGCATGCCAGTTCGGCAGCCAGGGCCCGGCGAGGTTGAGCAACAGGAACAGACTCAGCCCGAGCAGGCCTTCACAGATCGCCAGCCACAGACTGCTGCGCGAGCGCGAGTAGGCGTAGCGCACCAGATTGTGCAGCAGGAGCATGGCGAGGCAGCCGAACAGCAGGCCGAAAATCAGCGTCTGCTTCTGATCGGCCGCGCCTTCCACCGCCGCCTGCAGGGTGATGTGCGGGCGCAATTGATGGTCGGAGACCATGCGTACGTAGATGTCCAGCGGCTTGTCGGCCTGGGGCAGGGGCAGCATGAAATCGCTGCTCGGCAAGGGACGTTCGGCCTGTGGCCGTGCGGTGCCGGTGTTGCGTTGCTCGATCAGCCGGTCGCCGTCGAGCACGTAGAGATTGAGCTGTGACAGATCGGGGGCAAAGATGCGCAGCACTTGTTCGTGCTTGCCCGGCGCCAGTTTGAAGCGCAGCCACAGGGCGCCCTCGGGCTCGGCCGCGGTAAGGTGGTCAAGGTCGGTGGGGCTGAATTGATTGGTGTAGCGAGCGGAGCGGATGTCGCTCAGTTGCAGGATGCCCTGATCGTCAAGCAATACCGACCAGCCACTGCCTTGCGCGGCCTGGGCCGGGAGCATGCAGAGCAAGGTCATCAGCGTGACGGTGAAGCTTATGGCAATCCTGAGCCAGCGCACGGCGAAATCCCTTCGTAGGTTGATGCCAGAATATAACGATGCGCGACGACCGAACAGCCCGGCGAGAAATGGCATCCCGCGCCGGGCCTGATGGATCGCTTATTCCTGGATTTCGCCGCGTTCACGGGCAATGGCGCGGTAGCCAATGTCCTTGCGGTAGAAGCAGCCTTCCCAGTCGATGGCAGCGGCAAGCTGGTAGGCCTGCTGCTGAGCTTCACCGACGGTGGCGCCCATGGCCGTGGCGCAAAGCACGCGACCACCGGCGGTAACCACCTGACCGTCCTTCAATGCGGTGCCGGCGTGGAAGACTTTGCCTTCCAGACCTGCCGCTGCATCCAGACCCTTGATCGCTGCGCCTTTGGCGTAGTCGCCCGGATAGCCGCCAGCAGCCAGAACGATGCCAACGCTCGGACGCGGATCCCACTGCGCTTCAACCTTGTCCAGCGCTTGCGCCAGCGCGGCTTCGACCAGCAGCACCAGGCTCGATTGCAGACGCAGCATCACCGGTTGGGTTTCCGGATCGCCGAAGCGGCAGTTGAACTCGATGACCTTTGGATTACCGGCCTTGTCGATCATCAGACCGGCATAGAGGAAACCAGTGTAGACGTTGCCTTCGTCGGCCATGCCGCGCACGGTCGGCCAGATCACCTGATCCATCACGCGCTGATGCACGTCGGCGGTGACCACCGGGGCAGGGGAGTAGGCACCCATGCCACCGGTGTTCGGGCCGCTGTCGCCATCGCCGACACGTTTGTGGTCCTGGCTGGTGGCCATCGGCAGGACATTCTTGCCGTCGACCATGACGATGAACGAAGCTTCTTCGCCGTCGAGGAATTCTTCGATCACTACGCGCGAACCGGCGTCGCCAAACGAGTTGCCGGCGAGCATGTCACGCACGGCGTCTTCGGCTTCGGCCAGGGTCATGGCAACGATCACGCCTTTGCCGGCAGCGAGGCCATCGGCCTTGATCACGATCGGCGCGCCTTTCTCACGCAGATAAGCCAGGGCCGGCTCGATCTCGGTGAAGTTCTGGTAATCGGCGGTCGGAATCTTGTGGCGGGCGAGGAAATCCTTGGTGAAGGCTTTCGAACCTTCCAGTTGCGCAGCGCCGGCGGTCGGACCAAAGCAGTCCAGGCCACGGGAGCGGAACAGATCGACCACGCCAGCCACCAGCGGCACTTCCGGGCCAACGATGGTCAACGAAACGTTCTTTTCAGCGAAATCGGCCAGTTGCTCAAGGGCCAATACGTCGATAGCGACGTTTTCGCACTTGGCTTCAATGGCGGTGCCAGCGTTGCCTGGCGCGACAAAGACTTTCTGCACACGCGGATCCTGAGCCACTTTCCAGGCCAGGGCGTGTTCACGGCCACCGCTGCCAATGATCAAAACATTCATTTCAAAAACCTCGGATGACGCTAATTCTGTTGAGCGCCGCAGGGACGCTTTTCTGTAGGAGTGAGCCTGCTCGCGATTGCGGTGTGTCAGTCACTGCAGCTTTGACTGACCAATGGCTATCGCGAGCAGGCTCACTCCTACAGTGGATCGTGTGATTAGTGACGGAAGTGGCGCATGCCGGTAAATACCATTGCGATACCGGCTTCGTCGGCAGCGGCAATCACCTCAGCATCACGCATCGAGCCGCCCGGCTGGATCACCGCGGTGATGCCGACCTTGGCCGCGTTGTCGAGGCCGTCGCGGAACGGGAAGAATGCGTCCGAGGCCATGACCGAACCGGCAACCTGCAAGCCAGCGTGCTCAGCCTTGATTGCGGCGATGCGTGCCGAGTTGACGCGGCTCATCTGGCCGGCGCCGACGCCGATGGTCTGACGGTTCTTGGCGTAGACGATGGCGTTGGATTTGACGTACTTGGCGACTTTCCAGGCGAAGATCAGGTCGTGGATTTCCTGTTCGGTCGGTGCGCGTTTGGTCACCACTTTCAGGTCATCGGCACTGATCATGCCGATGTCGCGGCTCTGCACCAGCAGGCCACCGTTGACGCGCTTGTAATCCCAGGCAGCGGCGCGCTCAGCCGACCACTCACCACAGGCCAGCAGGCGTACGTTGGCTTTCGCGGCGACGATGGCACGGGCTTCTTCGCTAACCGATGGCGCGATGATCACTTCAACGAACTGACGCTCGACGATCGCCTTGGCGGTCTCGGCATCGAGTTCACGGTTGAAGGCGATGATGCCGCCGAACGCCGATTCGGTGTCGGTGGCGTAGGCCAGTTCGTAGGCCTGACGGATGCCGCCTTCGGCGTCCGGGCTGACTGCCACGCCGCACGGGTTGGCGTGCTTGACGATCACGCAGGCTGGCTTGACGAAGCTCTTTACGCATTCCAGCGCAGCGTCGGTGTCGGCAACGTTGTTGTACGACAGTTCCTTGCCTTGCAACTGGGTGGCGGTGGCGATGCCGACTTCGGCAGGCTTGGCTTCAACGTAGAACGCCGCGCTCTGGTGCGGGTTCTCGCCGTAGCGCATTTCCTGGGCCTTGATGAACTGGCTGTTGAAGGTACGCGGGAATTCGCTGCGACCCTCAGTGCTCAGGGTTTCAGCGGCCTGGTTAACGGTGCCCATGTAGTTGGCGATCATGCCGTCGTAGGCGGCGGTGTGTTCGAAGGCCTTGAGCATCAGGTCGAAACGCTGAGCGTAGGTCAGGCCGCCAGCCTTGAGGTTTTCCAGGACGTTGGCGTAATCGCTGGCATTCACCACGATCGCAACGTCTTTATGATTTTTCGCTGCCGAACGGACCATGGTCGGCCCGCCGATGTCGATGTTCTCGATGGCGGTCGGCAGATCGCAGCCTGGCTTGTTGATGGTTGCTTCGAACGGGTACAGGTTGACCGCCACCAGATCGATCGGCTTGATGCCGTGCTCGTTCATGATTGCATCGTCAGTACCGCGACGACCGAGGATGCCGCCGTGGATTTTCGGGTGCAGGGTTTTCACCCGACCGTCCATCATCTCGGCGAAACCGGTGTAATCCGCGACTTCCACTGCGGCAACGCCGTTGTCACGCAGCAGCTTGAACGTTCCGCCGGTGGAGAGGATCTCGACGCCCAGAGCTTCGAGCTCCTTGGCGAATTCGAGGATCCCGGTCTTGTCGGAAACGCTGATCAAGGCGCGGCGGATCGGCAGGCGGGTAGTCTGGTCGGTCATCTCAATTTCCATCAAAAGCAAAGGAAGTCAGCAAAAAAGGCGACCGTTTTTTACGCGGGCGCCTTTCTGGTTTGATTGAATGCTTACAGCAGATCGTACTGCTTGAGTTTCTTGCGCAGCGTGCCGCGGTTCAGTCCCAGCAGCTCACTGGCCTTGGTCTGGTTGCCCTTGACGTAGTTCATCACGCTTTCGAGCAGGGGCGCCTCGACTTCGGACAGCACCAGGTTGTACACATCCGTGACGGACGCGCCCTCAAGGTGGGCGAAATAATTGTGCAGCGCCTTCTCGACACTCCCGCGAAGGGTCTGGCCTTCTTCGCTCGGCGTGTTGAGGTGCTGTTTCAAATTCACGTTGTCGCTCACGGGTGTTGTTCCACTCACTAAAGTCTCGGTCATCATCGTCATGCGGCCACCCCTTCTTCGTCCCCTGTCAGGCTCTTGTAACGCTCGGCGAAGAACTCCCGAACGTCGGCGCATTGTGCTTCCGTACCATCCAAACGATTGAAACGGGCGCGAAACTCCCTGGCGCCCGGCAAGGTTGCGAGATACCAGCCCACATGCTTGCGGGCAATGCGCACGCCCATCACGTCGCCATAGAAGGCGTGAAGGGCGGCCAGATGCTCCAGCAGGATGCGTTCCACTTCGCTCAGTTCCGGCGCGGGCAATTTCTCGCCGGTGCGCAGGAAGTGTTCGATCTCGCGAAAAATCCATGGCCGCCCTTGAGCGGCACGGCCTATCAGCAGGCCATCGGCACCGGTCGCGTCAAGCACGTATCGGGCCTTTTCCGGCGAATCGATATCGCCATTGGCAAACACCGGGATCGACACGGCCTGCTTGATCGCAGCAATCGTGTCGTACTCGGCTTCCCCTGTGTACAGATCGGCGCGCGTACGGCCGTGCACGGCCAGCGCAGTGATCCCGGCCTGTTCGGCGATCTTCGCCACGGTCAGGCCGTTCTTGTTCTCGCGATCCCAACCGGTGCGGATCTTCAGGGTGACCGGCACATCAACCGCGGCCACTACGGCCTGCAGGATCTCGGTCACCAGTGCTTCGTCTTTCAGCAACGCGGAGCCGGCGGCCTTGTTGCAGACCTTCTTCGCCGGACAGCCCATGTTGATGTCGATAATCTGTGCGCCCAGCTCGACGTTGGCCCGTGCCGCATCAGCCAGCATCTGCGCGTCGCCACCGGCGATCTGCACCGAGCGCGGCTCGGGATCGCCTTCGTGGATCATGCGCATGCGTGACTTGCGGGTATTCCACAGGCTCATGTCGCTGGTGACCATTTCCGAGACTACAAGCCCTGCGCCCAGACGCTTGCACAGCTGACGAAAGGGCTGGTCGGTGACGCCCGCCATCGGGGCGAGAATCAAACCGTTCTGCAATGTATATGGGCCGATGCGTACCGCCGACATAGGACTTCCCTGAAGTGGGGCCGGATCATGAGAGTTCGAAAAAGGGTGGGCATGATACCCGCTCTCGATGACTGGTTAAAGGCTGAATTGAACAAAATCTGAACAGTTATTCTGTTATTGCCAACGGTTTGGTTGGCCGCGATCCAGTCAGAAAAATGCCGTCAATCGGGAAACGCTGAAGCGGTTCATTCCGGCGAATGGAAGTTGAGGCTGTAATTCACCGCTTTCGGCCCCGGATCGAGAATATCCAGGGCGATGTGGATCGGCGTCTGCGGCGGCATTTCCGCCAGACCCTCAAGATCGCCGCTCAGGTACTCGCCGGGCTTGAAGCGACGACTGGCGATCAGGTGACCGTTGAGGTCGGCAAAACGCAACTCGAGCAACGGAAACGGCTGGGAAAACGTCGCACGGTTATAAATGATCGCATCGACCACCAGCGCTCCGCTGAATTCCGGATGGCTGCGCACCACCAGGTTGCTGCTCTTGATTTTGCCGATATCGACTTTGGAGGGCACGGTGCAGCCGATCTGCGGACAGATCTGCTGAAACCATGGGCGGTATTGATCCTGCCGCGCCAGTTCCTCGAAATGATAGGCGATGTACTGAGCGGCAAGCCCGCCGGCCGCCAACACCACCAGCACCAGCCAGAGCAGACGCCGGCCCCAGGGCGAGCGACGTTGCTGCCAGTCCAGTTGCAGCGGGTCGTCGGTCAGATCCTGCAGGACTTCGGCGCGCACGCCGGGCTCGGCCCGTTCACGTTTCTTGCGCGGCGAGGTAATCAACGGCAGATCGTCGTCCTCGCTGTCGTCGCTGGCCGACAAGCGTTCACGGCGGGCGTTGGGATTGATCGGGTCGTGCAGGCGCAGTTGCGGGATCGGCGGCTCGTCGTCCAGGTCCACTGGCTCCAGTGACAACGACGGTTCGGTGCGCTCGGGTTCGAGGGTTTCAATCTCGTCGATATCCGGCTCGATATCCGGCGCGGCGCTGCGCTCCTCGGCAGGCTCGCTGAACAGGCTGTCGGGCCATGTCCCCTCGTCGGGTTCCGGGCTGTCGCGCCGCGCGCTCAAGGACTCTTCGCGGGCACGGCCGAACTCGGCGACCGGCTGGATTTCGCGCTGTTCAAGGCGGGCGAGTTCTTCGTCCAGATCGAGGCTGTCCAGGTCGAGTTCGGACGCGCTCCACTGCTTTTGACTGATGGCGCGCGGCGCAGGCGTGTCATCGATGGTCGGTGCAACGCTGACGGATGTTGGCGCTTCAGGCAGTGGCGACGCGACCGGCGTCACCGTGTCCTTGCCGGCATGTTGCTCGAGCAGCTGCTTGGCAGCATTGAACACTTGCAGGCAGGAGCCGCAACGAACCACGCCGCGCGCCACGCTCAATTGCGCATGGTTGACGCGGAAGCTGGTCTGGCAATGCGGGCACTGGGTGACGAAACTGTCGGTCATGCGGCGATCCGGTTCAGGCAAGCGGTCATTTTAGCGCCGACGCCCGGTGATGCGCACCCAGCCATCGCGATTGGCAATCGGGTCGAGCTCAAAGTCCTGCGCATAGGCAGCGGCGACTTCTTCACCCTGTTCGGCGAGGATGCCCGACAGCGCCAGGCGCCCGCCGCTCTTGACCAGGCTGGACAGTTGCGGCGCCAGCGACACCAGCGGGCCGGCGAGAATATTGGCGACCAGCACGTCGGCCTGGACCTGCGGCAGATCTTCCGGCAGGTACAGCGGGAACAGCTCATCGGCGATGTTGTTGCGCCCGGCGTTGTCGCGCGAGGCTTCCAGCGCCTGCACGTCGATGTCGGTGCCCACGGCTTGTTTGGCGCCGAGCAGCAGAGCGGCAATCGCCAGAATCCCCGAGCCGCAGCCGAAATCCAGCACGTGGCAGTCTTTCAGATCCTGGCCATCGAGCCATTCCAGGCACAGCGCGGTGGTCGGGTGGGTGCCGGTGCCGAACGCGAGGCCCGGGTCCAGCAACAGGTTGACCGCGTCAGGCTCAGGCGCGGCGTGCCAGCTCGGCACGATCCACAGGCGCTGGCCGAAGCGCATTGGCTCGAAACCGTCCATCCAGCTGCGTTCCCAGTCCTGGTCTTCGATGACTTCGCTGTGGTGCTCGGGCAACGGGCTGCCGGTCAGCAACTCCAGGTGAGCCAGCACCGGCTCCGGTTCGGTGCCGCCTTCGAACAGCGCCAGCAAGTGGGTGTGCGACCACAGCGGCGTGGTGTTGAGTTCCGGTTCGAAGATCGGCTGGTCTTCGGCGTCCATGAAAGTCACCGACACGGCGCCGACTTCGAGGAACGCGTCCTCATAGGTTTCGGCTTGTTCCGGGGTGATGGCGAGACGGACTTGCAGCCAAGGCATGGCGGGCACCTTTGAAAATCTGTGGGGCAGCCCGAAGCTGCAAAAGCGCGCAGTTTACGCCAGGTCGCCGGCAAAGTGGACACGCCGCTCGGCTGTTACACATTCGCCAGCGCGATATACATATGTATCGCCTGAGCGCGGTTGCCGACAAATAGAGTGAAAGCTCATTTCTACGCAAGAACGGGCTGGACGATATGGCGGGTGAACAAGCGATTGTAGAAGAAAAACCACCGGAAGCCGCTGCGCCCACAGGAACGGCCCAGGAGATTCTCCTGCGGATCACGCGTTGGCAGGTGATCATCGACAAGCGCCTGAGCAGTCAGCTGACCTTATTGGAGGCCATGGAAGATTTCGCCTTGACCGAGCTGCGCGGTCATTACCCGCACGGCAATATCGACCCGGGGTTCGTGCTGGCTGTGCTGGATGCGATCCTGCAAAAAATCATCGACGGCAAACCGCTGATGTACCTGGCGATCCGTGACGCTCCGTACCGCTGGCCGGGCGCTGCTGATCGGGGATTGCCGCCCGGCCATCGCCAAGCGGTCATCCAGACCGTGGACAGCGTTTCTGTGCATTTCCTTGAGCAATACAAAAAATACCTGCGAGCACACTGGGAAACCAAAGGCCAGGAGGCTGCGTTCGATCAGTTGGTCCTGCGCAAGTTGCGGCGTTATGTCGACGACATCGACGCGCTGTTTCACCCGGATCGTCTCGCGGAACTGACGCCGGATCGATTGCGCAGGCAGATCGAAAAGGTTCAGGAGCGAGGCGCGCGCCGCTATCGGTTGACCGCGCTGGCAACGGGCGCGGAAAAGAAGCGGCTCGAAGCACAGTCATACGCGCAGTTGCCACATTGGTTGCGAGTGCTGAACGACCCGGAGCGTGCGAGGTTGCGCGGTTATCAAGAGCAGACGTCGCTGGCCCGGGCAGCGCTCGATGATCTGCTGGAAGGCTACGGTTCGTTGCGCGCCTATGCCCGGCAACAGGCGCTTGACTACATCAGGCTCAAACTCGACATGGAGGTGGAACCGGACCGGATCGACGTCCGCCTGAAATGGCGTTCAGCGGTCGGTGAGCCGACGCAGAAGCGCAGTCTGAGCGAGTTGCTCGCGGCGGGGCCGATCGGTACTGATTTCGCTAGTGTTCTGGAAGTCACCAGTGCTCCTTCGCGACGCAATCAGCCGCTGGAACCGGCATTCATCGCCGACATGCTGGCCGGCCAGGATTATCCGGTCGGCTACCTGCGCGCCCTCACCGCACAGTATGAGCGCGAGGATGTACACAAAGCCTTGATCGACTGGTTTATCGCGCGACTCAGGCAAAGCGCGTTCGTTGCGCGTTGTGCGGGGTATCTGGCGGTCGACGACCATGATCGTCTCGAATCGCTGTGGGCCGGGGAGGCCATGGATGAATCCTTGCGCGTCGCCGCACTGGCGTTACCCAATGGCATGCAGTGTGCCGACTTTCTGGTGTTTTACCGAGAAAAGGCTGCACCAGCGGTAACTGATCTGCTGCTGTACGCGCCAAACAAACCAGACGGCCAGGAGTGGGTGCGCCTGCCTTCGCTAGCGGCATTGACCGGAGAGGTCTGGGGCTGGACGCAGAGCGAGTCCGGTCGCGAATACCTTTTGCAGCAGCTTTCCCCCACTGCCCATCGTCAGGCCCGTGAGTACCTGGTCGCCGTGGCTGCCGACCCTGGCCGGTGGGGGATGAGCAGTGACATCCGCCGTGCGCCCATGCTGTTTGCTGAATGCGTCGAAGCGGCGGTAAAAATGGGCCTGGCGAAAAACCTGCAGCAGGTTGAAGAGGACAACTCGCTTCGCTGGTCCTCGACGCAGGCCCCGGATGCGCGCCGACGCCTCAGCAGCCTGAATCAGGAGCTGGTTGTCCATCAGCAGGTCTTCAATGAGTGGCTGGGCGGTTTCGAAGTCTTTGTCGACTTCGCCAGGCGCACGGTTGCCGCAGAGATCGCGCCTTATTTGCGCAGCAAACAGGTACTGGAACCGGTCGACCCGGCCACCGTGTTGATCGATTACAGCGCCGGCATCGTCGATCGCAGGAAGCAATCGGTCGCCAGCCTGCTCGACCTGGCGATCTACGGCTACGACGACAACGCCGGTATCGACCATCCGAAGAAAGGCGTGCGCTCCTCCGTTGGCCAGGATTTGAGTCAGGTGCGCAGCGCTGATCTGGCGCTGTATCTGCGCCGGGCGTGGCTGGGTGAAAAGTATGCCAGCGAGATCCGCGGCAGGTATCTCGACGCTCGCGATGCTGCCTATGAGCCGCGTCGCTTCGCCTACCGTAACGTGCTGCTGTCGAAAATGGACCGTGATTTGCGCGTCGCCAGAAGTCAGGCGCGGTTAAGCGACGCGGTTTATTCGGCGCTGGTCCGTCAGGTATCGCTGTTGAGTCAGCTGCCAGCGCCGGGCAAGCCTTTGCGGGGCGCGAGCATGGTCAGCAGTGACGGTGTTTTCAGATTCACCGTGCGCAGCCACGTTGTGCTTGGGGTCTACGTTTTCACCTGTTTCGATCCCGAACCGTCCTGGTGGCTGTACACGCCGGATGCTCCCGATGATCTGACGCTGCGCCCGTATCAGTCACTGCATGGCGACATCGCCGGTGCATTGCATGATTATCTGCTCGCGCGCACGCCGGTTGCTGCGCGCAACACTGTTTCGCGTGCCCTGTATGCGATAGCGGCAAGAAAACAGCGCGTCGATACGCTGTACGAAGCACAGCGCGTGAGTGATGCCCGCAGCGAGTTCAACGCCTACATCGAGCGCACCGTCACGGATGTGGAGGACATCACCACCAGCCGGGCAGAAATGATCGAGAGACAGGTTGTCAAAGGACTGATGTTCGGCGCCGCACCGTTTTGCATGGTGTTTCCGCCCTTTGCCTTGCTACTGGATGTCGTGTTCATTGCCGTCAGCGCCGGTCAGGCCGTCGCGGCGCATCTGGAAGGCGATGTCGAGGGCGCGCTCGGCCACTGGCTCGAGGCATCGTGGGGCGCCCTGTTTGCCATGGTCGGCGCCGGCGGTACGGTCAAGCTGCTCGGGCGTTCGGTCAGCAATCTGAAGCACACGATGCGACCGGTCTCATTGCTCACCGAGCGTCTGAGCAGCGTGGCTCCTGTTCGCAAGGAAACGCTGCCGGCGGTTCGCGAGGTGCGTTTTCGTGCCAGGCAGGCCGTCAGCAGAAAACCGAATGATTTGCAGCAGGTCACTGAAGAAGGTGTCTTTTTTGGCACATGGCGCAGTCCGCCCATGACTCCACAGGCTCAACCGACCTATTACATCCGCAACAGGGGCAAGTATTTCCAGGTCAGGGAAAACCCGCATTTCGATGGTCTCAGCCTGGTCGATGCCCGGCGGCCCGCAGCGATTTATCAAAAACCGGTACGACTGACCACGAGCGGCAAATGGACGCACGATCGCGTCGGGTTGCGCGGCGGCGATGATCAGGTGCGCAATCTTGGCCATGTGACCAATCTGCGCAATGCGTTTCCCGGGCGCGTCGAACCGGTGCTTAACCGTGGCGCGTTGCAGGGCGAAGCCCTGGTGGCGAAGTTTGTCGCCGGCTCGCGGGACAATTACCTGTTTTCGCTGAATGCGCAAACCTGCGTGATTGCCTCGATCTACAACCCGACGACAAAGGTCGGCGCTGTCATTCATTTCGATCACAACATTCGCACGCTGATCAAAGACACGGTCAAGGATACGATGGCGCGTCTGGGAGGCTCGAGCAAAGAGGTTCGGGTCACGCTGGTCGGCGGTGACTGGCTGACCGGGACCGACATCGGTGGGACGGTCAGGACAGTATTGCGTCAAGAGGGGCTGAAGCCGACGTGGGACTACTGGTCGTATTCTTCCTGTCTGGGCAATAACTATGCAGTGTCGTTGAATCTCGATAGCGGTGTTTCGACCGTGTTCAAGACATCCGCCAGTCAGGTCGAACGCCTGTATTCGCCGGTTTTGCAGCGGGCGAGCCATGCCAGCGATCCGGTGTCCAGACGCGCACAGGTATTCATGGCGCGGTTTCGGCGAAAGCCGTTGCACGAGGATGCCTCTGGCGCCGTGGTCGACCAGAACGGGCGCCGGGCAACTCCCGAGATGATTCAGGAGCAGGCTTTTACCTTGGTATCGATGAACTGATGCGCTGGCTTAAGGCATAAAAAAACCCGATCCGCAGGGATCGGGTTTTTTCACGCCAGGTCAGTCTTACGACTGCTTGGCCAGCTTGTGCTCGAGGTAGTGAATGTTCACACCACCTTTGCAGAAGCCTTCGTCACGAACCAGATCACGGTGCAGCGGGATGTTGGTCTTGATCCCGTCGACCACGATTTCGTCCAGGGCGTTGCGCATGCGTGCCATGGCTTCGTCGCGGGTTGCGCCGTAAGTGATCAGCTTGCCGATCAGCGAGTCGTAGTTCGGTGGCACGGCATAACCGCTGTACAGGTGCGAATCGACGCGGACGCCGTTGCCGCCTGGGGCGTGGAAATGCTTGACGGTGCCCGGGCTCGGCATGAAGGTCTTCGGATCTTCAGCGTTGATCCGGCACTCCAGCGAGTGACCGCGGATGACCACGTCATCCTGAGTGAACGACAGCTTGTTGCCAGCGGCGATGCTGAGCATCTCCTTGACGATGTCGATACCGGTGACCATCTCCGAAACCGGGTGCTCCACCTGAACACGGGTGTTCATTTCGATGAAGTAGAAACGACCGTTCTCGTAGAGGAACTCGAAGGTGCCGGCGCCACGGTAGCCGATGTCGATGCACGCCTTGACGCAGCGAGCCAGGACTTCCTGACGGGCCTTCTCATCGATGCCCGGTGCCGGCGCTTCTTCGAGAACCTTCTGGTGACGACGCTGCAGCGAGCAGTCGCGGTCGCCCAGATGGATGGCGTGGCCCTGGCCGTCGGACAGGACCTGCACTTCGACGTGACGTGGATTGGTGAGGAATTTTTCCAGATAGACCATCGGGTTGCCGAACGCCGCGCCTGCTTCGGAGCGGGTCAGTTTCGCCGAGGCGATCAGGTCTTCTTCCTTGTGCACCACACGCATGCCGCGACCACCACCGCCACCGGCGGCCTTGATGATCACCGGGTAGCCGACTTCGCGACCGATGCGCAGCGCCGTCTCTTCGTCTTCCGGCAGTGGGCCGTCGGAGCCTGGAACGGTGGGTACGCCTGCTTCGATCATCGCGTGCTTGGCCGATACCTTGTCGCCCATCAGGCGGATGGTGTCGGCTTTCGGGCCGATGAAGGCGAAGCCGGAGTTCTCGACCTGCTCGGCAAAATCGGCGTTTTCCGCGAGGAAACCGTAGCCTGGGTGAATGGCGGTAGCGCCGGTCACTTCAGCGGCAGCGATGATGGCCGGGATGTGCAGGTAAGACTGAGCGGCGGACGCCGGGCCGATGCAGACGGATTCGTCTGCCAGACCCAGGTGCATCAGCTCTTTGTCGGCCTTGGAGTAAACGGCGACGGTCTTGATGCCCATCTCTTTGCAGGCACGCAGAATCCGCAGGGCGATCTCACCGCGGTTAGCGATCAGAACTTTTTCCAACTTCGCAGTCATCAAAGGCTCTCCGCGGTTCAAACGATGGTGAACAGCGGTTGGTCGTACTCAACCGGCTGGCCGTCTTCGACGAGGATGGATTCGATCACACCGCTGGTTTCAGCTTCGATGTGGTTCATCATCTTCATGGCTTCGACGATGCACAGGGTGTCGCCTTTCTTCACGGTCTGGCCGACTTCAACGAAGGCTGGCGAGGTTGGCGAAGATTTACGGTAGAAGGTGCCGACCATCGGCGAACGGGCAACGGTGCCGTTCAGCGCGGGTGCAGCAGCGGCAGCCGGAGCAGCGGCGGCGACTGGCGCGGCAGCAGGGGCAGCGGCCGGAGCCTGCATCGGGGCTGGCGCGTAGTACTGCTGCGCCGGGGTCTTGCTATGGCGGCTGATGCGTACGGACTCTTCGCCTTCCTTGATCTCGAGCTCGTCGATGCCGGACTCTTCCAGCAATTCGATCAGTTTCTTAACTTTACGGATATCCATGAATCATCAACTCCCAAGGGTCGGTCAGGGGCGTATAGCTTGGTGTTCAAGCTGCTCTAGTGCGGCCTCCAGGGCCAGTCGGTAACCGCTGGCGCCAAGGCCGCAGATCACTCCTACCGCTACATCGGAGAAGTAGGAGTGATGGCGGAAAGGTTCGCGCTTGTGCACGTTGGACAAGTGCACTTCGATGAATGGGATGCTCACTCCCAGCAGCGCGTCACGTAATGCGACACTTGTGTGCGTAAAAGCCGCCGGATTGATCAGAATGAAATCCACGCCCTCATCGCGCGCAGCGTGGATGCGATCGATCAATTCGTACTCGGCGTTGCTTTGCAGATGCAGCAGATGATGGCCGGCTTCACGGGCGCGACGCTCCAGATCCTGATTGATCTGCGCCAGGGTCGTCGACCCATAGGTCCCCGGTTCCCGGGTGCCGAGCAGGTTCAGGTTGGGGCCGTGCAGCACCAGTAGCGTCGCCATCTGCGTTGTCCTTGTTATCAATGAGCAGTCGTCAGAACCCGGCGACTATGCCGCAAAGCCTTTGTGACTGTCCAGTTCCATGCAATAGCCGGCACGATGGGCGATGTTTGCGCGAAATTTGTGACCATGAGTTCACATCCGGTCATTCTGCGGGATCGGCGGTGTCTGGTTTGACGCTATCGCGAGCAGGCTCACTCCTACATTTGGAATGCGTATCCCCTGTAGGAGTGAGCCTGCTCGCGATAGCGGTTTGTCAGACGCGGAAGGCTTGTACGGCGGTGTGCAGTCGGCCGCCGAGAACCAGCAGATTCTCGCCCTGTTCGCGCCCCTGGCCGATGCGCAGCAGGTTATCCCCACCCAGTTGATGAATGCGCTCGCTGTGATCGCGGATCTCGCTCACCGCGCCGCTTTGTTGTGCGGTGACATCGGCAATGCGCACAGCCGTGTCGGCGATGGTCTGAATCGCGTCGACGATTTTATCCAGGGCACCGTCGGCGGCTTGCGCCTGACTAGCCGTGGCTTCGGCGTGCTCGACCTGGGCGCGCATACCCTCAACCGATTGTCGGGCGGCGGTCTGCAAGCCGGCGATCAGCGTCTGGATTTCCGCCGTGGCCCCGGCGGTGCGTTGTGCCAACGAGCGCACTTCTTCGGCAACCACGGCGAAACCCCGGCCCATCTCGCCGGCGCGAGCGGCTTCGATCGCGGCGTTCAGGGCGAGCAGATTGGTTTGGTCAGCAATCGAGCGGATCACCGTCAGCACGCCGCCAATAGTTGCCGACTCCTCGGCGAGGTGCTCGATCATCTGCGCATTGCCCTGAACTTCACCGACCAAAGCATGCAATCCGGTCAGGCTCTGGCCGATCACAGCTTGGCCATGCTCGACAGCCAGACCGGCATGACGGCTGGCATCGGCAGCCTGGCGGGCGTCGCCGGCCACTTGCTGAATGGTCGCCTCCAGTTCGCCCAGCGAATCGCGGATCAGCGCGGTATCACCGGCCTGATGCTCGGCGCCGCTGTGCAGGTCATTGCTCAGTTCGGCGAGGGTACGGCTGCTGCCCGCGACTTGCTCGGCGTTGCCGCGAATCGTGCCGACCAGATCCACCAGATAGGCGCGCAAGCGATTGAGCGAGGCTTCGATGTCGTGCAGTTCGCGGTTGGTCTTGCCCAGTTGGATGTCGCGACTGAAATCGCCTTCGGCCCAGGTCGACAATGCCGGGGCGAGGTTGGTCAGAGTGCGGGCGAGGCGCCGTTGCAAGGTGTCGATGAGCAGGGCGATCAGCAGAATCAGGCCGATCATCACGCCTTGCATCAGCCGCACTTCGCCCTGGATCTGCCCGTGTTGCGCGCGCACCACCGGTTCGAGGCCGGCGATGGCGTGTTGCACGCTGGCGATTTTTTCGTGGGTGGCGGCGCTGAGATCGGCGCGTTTCTGGATCTGCTCGCGAGTGCGCGCCAGTTCCGCCGGGTAGCGGCCGAGCAAGCTGTTCAGTTCGCGTTTGAGGCCGACACCGGCATCCTCGGCGGCGGCTTTATCAGTGCTCTCGATGCCCATGAGTGCGGCGAAATCGTCACTGTTCGATTCAGTGCGGGTGACCACTCCGAGCAAGGGCAGGGCGTCGATTGCCTGGGCCTCGGCGCGCATGCTGTCGACCTCGCGCTCGACATCGGCGGCGAGCTCACTGCGCCCGCTGCTCACCAGTTTGTCCCGCGCCAGCGACAATTTGCCCAGATGCTGCGACGCGGCGAGCAGGGGTGCGAGATAGGCGGCGTTGCCATTGGCGTAGGTGTTGAGCTGGTCGAGGCCGGCGCTGAGTTCGCGTTCTGCCTGCAACAGCAGGGCTTGCGGATCGCCGGCCAGTTTGCCGGCGGCGAGCAGGTCGGTTTTGCTGAATTCATCGAGGCTCGACAGACTTGGCTGCACGGTGTCGGCCAGCGCCGGGGGCAATTCACTCAGTTGCTTGTGCACGCTGTCGATGGCCTGGGCGGCGCTGCTCAGGCGCAGCGCGTCACCGCTGGCGAGGTAATCCTCGACGTTGCGCGCCACTTCATTCTGAAATTGCTGCGACAGCCCCAGGTACCGCTCCATCAAAAGATAGGGCCGTTCCAGGGCTTTTTGCGACCACCACAGCGTGGCGCCAAGGGCCACGCAGACGGCGACCAGCAGCAGAGTGTTGAGATTGGTGAGCAACTTCAGGCGCATGACGGCTACCAACGGCAGAAATGGTAAGCGCCTGAATTTATTGCGGTTCCATTACAGGGTTATGACCGAATCAGTGGATTCCGATGAAAAAGTGGCACTTTGCTTTGATTGCCTGGCGGTCTGCACCCGATTGCGTCCGGCACCCTTGGCGCGATACAGCGCCTCGTCGGCCTGGCTGGCCATCATCAGGCTGTCGGAGTCATCGCACATTTCCACGACGCCGGCGCTGAACGTGCACCAGAGATCCTGCGGCTGCGCCGGGTAATGAATCTCGGCGAAGCGCTGGCGAATCTCGTCGAGGACTTTGTGCGCCGCGTCGATATCGGTGTCGGGCATGACGATGGCGAATTCTTCGCCACCGTAACGGCCGATGAAATCGGTCTTGCGCAAACGCTGCTTGAGGAACAGCGCCAGGCTCTTGATCACACGGTCGCCCATCGGGTGGCCGTGGCTGTCGTTGACCCGTTTGAAGTGATCGATGTCTAGCATGGCAAAGCTCAGCGGCTTGTTCTCGCGGCGGGCGCGGAACGAGCAGTCTTCGAGCAACTGCAGGATGTGCGTGTGGTTGTACAGCCCGGTGAGACTGTCGCGGACCATCCGCGCTTTCAGATTGCGCGCGCGGGCGGCGCGGTTGCGCACCGTGGTGATCAAGTGCCGTGGCTTGATCGGCTTGGTCAAAAAGTCATCGCCGCCCTCGCTCATGGCGTCGAGCTGCTTGTCCAGATCGTCCTCGGCCGACAGGTAAATGATCGGCACGCTGACGTAGCGGTCGTTGTGGCGGATCACTTTGGCCAGTTCGGTGCCGGTGCAGGCCGGCATGTACATATCGAGAATGATCAGGTCCGGCTGGAAATCCGCCAGTTCCGCCATCGCCTGAATCGGTTCGATCAACGTGCGGGTGACAATCCCGGCGCTGTTGAGCAGGCGCTCGGTGTGCAAGGCCTGCGCGCGCGAGTCGTCGATGATCAGCACTTTATAGGGCTCGTACTGGGCGACGCAGGTCAGCACTTCGATTTTTTCCAGCAGGCTCGAAGCTTCGAGGGTGCCGGTGAGAAATTCCTGACCACCAGCGCGCACGGCGGCGAGACGGGTCGGGGTATCGGTTTCGTGCAGGCTGAAAAACAGCAATGGAAGCTGTTCTTCGAGGCCGACCTGAGCTTCGGCGGCGAGTTTCAGGCCGATGCCGGGACCGCTGAAATCCACGTCCATGACAATCGCCGCGGGCAAGCGCTCGACCATCGACGAGCGAAACGCGGCCACGCTGTCCAGTGCCTGCGCGCTCAAACCGAAAAATTCCAGCTGCTTGGCCAGCCGTTCGGCGCGGTCGTGGTCTTGCAACATCACATAGATCGGCTTGCGCAGCGGCGGCAGGAAGGTCTGGTCGAGCTGATCGCCATGGCGCAGGCCGGTGCGCGACAGGCGCTGCATCAAGCGATTGAGATCGGTGATCAGGCCGCTGCTGAGACGGCCACGGTTGGCGTCCACCGCCTGCAGCGACTGGCCGATGTGATGCGCCAACTGCGTGTGTTCCGGCTGTTCGAAACGCTCGGCAAAACGCAGCAGGCGCAGATTCGCCTCGCTCAGTTCGGCGAGGTCGACGGTGGACCACTCACTGCGTTGCAGGCGCTGCCATATCTCAAGAATCTGACGTGCCTGATGAATTACCCGCTGGGCAAAGTGGTGCTTGAGACGCTCACGGCTGGGGTCTTCTGGCTCGGTCATATCCTGACTACTAGTTAGGGTGCATGCTGAGATCGACTGGTGGCTCTATGCTAGCACCTCTTTTCCCTTAGACGAGTGTCGTACGTCAATAATCTGCTGGACGACACGATTCAGTTTCTGACCGGGTGGTTTTCTCACGCACTTGCGGGTCAGTCCGACGCCCGGAATCCGCACGTTCGACTTGCAAGGAAGGGCAGAACAGTCGGGAATTCTCCATCGTTGCGCGGACCACGCTCAGGTCAGGGTTCGCTGCATCGCAGGCATTGCCAGTATCAGGGAATCCCCTAGCGTGTCGCGAAGCGTCATCGGCCCCTACGATTTGCGGCTTATCGTTAGCGGCAGGTGCTAGGCCAAGGCACGTTGTTGTATGGTTGTGGTCGAACCGTTGAACCCAAGTGATTGAAAGGATATCGCCATGCTGGACTGGAAAAACCGCGCGGGCAGCGCGCCTGAACGTGCCGCCGAGCCCAAGTCGGCCACCCGCAGTTATGTCGGCGGGCTATTTTTCAGCCGGGCGCTGGCCACAGTGATTGGTCTCTACTTGCTGGTGACCATCGCGCTGGGCTGGTACTGGAGCCAGGAACCGGAGCTGTTTCCAGTGGCGCAAAATGCCCAGGTCGCTGCCGAGAAAGAAGGCAAGCAAATGGTGGTCGGCTACACCACCGTCGAAACCCTGAAAACCGTTGCCGGTACCTTGCTCAACAAGCCGGGCGGTTACATTTCCAACGATCGTTTCCCGCCGGGTCTGTGGATGGACAACACGCCGAGCTGGGAATACGGCGTGCTGGTGCAGGTGCGTGACCTGACCCGTGCCCTGCGCAAAGACTTCGCCCGTTCGCAATCGCAGTCGGCCGAAGACGCCGATCTGGCCAAGGCCGAACCGCGTTTCAACTTCGACAACAAGAGCTGGGTGCTGCCGTCCAGTGAGTCGGAATATCAGGAAGGTATCAACTCCCTGAGCCGTTATCAGGCGCGCCTGTCCGATCCGAATCAGAAAAACGCGCTGTTCTATGCCCGCGCCGACAACCTCAACAACTGGCTGGGCGACGTCGGCACCCGTCTCGGTTCGCTGTCGCAACGCCTGTCGGCCAGTGTCGGCCGGGTCAAGCTCAACACTGCGCTGAAAACCGAAGTCCCGGCGGTCGGCGAAGTGCCGCAGGTTGACGAAGAAGTCGTGGAAACCCCATGGATGCAGATCGACAACGTGTTCTACGAAGCACGGGGTCAGGCCTGGGCGCTGTCGCATCTGCTGCGTGCCATCGAAGTCGACTTCGCTGATGTGCTGGCGAAGAAGAACGCCACCGTCAGCGTGCGCCAGATCATTCGGGAACTGGAGGCTTCGCAAGAGCCGGTGTGGAGCCCGATGATCCTTAATGGCAGCGGTTTCGGCGTTCTGGCCAACCACTCGCTGGTCATGGCCAACTACATTTCCCGGGCCAACGCCGCGGTGATCGATCTGCGTCAACTGCTCAATCAGGGCTGATACGTGAGCCAGACCCCCGGAGAGGCGGCCCATCGCGCTGCCTCGGATGCTGAACAGATTGCCTGGGTCGACGAGCACGACAACCTGCTCGGCGCCCTGGTGCGTTCCGATTTGCGCGAACGCGGGCTGATCGGTCGTGGCACCTACATCATGCTGTTCAATTCCGCCGGTGAGTTGTGCGTGCACCGGCGCACATTGAGCAAGGCGATTTATCCCGGCTACTGGGATGTTGCCGCCGGCGGCATGGTCCAGGCCGACGAAAGCTACGCCGAGTCGGCGGCGCGCGAGCTGGAGGAAGAGCTGGGCGTCAGCGGCGTCGAGCTGACCGCTCACGATCACTTCTACTTCGAAGACACCGGCAATCGACTGTGGTGTTCGGCGTTTTCCGCTGTATGGGACGGGCCGCTGAAACTGCAGCCGGAGGAAGTCCTCGAAGCGCGATTCATTCCCGTCGAACAGGTCATGCGGGAAATCACCGAAAAGCCTTATTGCCCGGACTCTCTGGCCGCATTGAAGCGCTATCTCAAGGCGCAGCAGAGCCACGTCGCAAAGAACACATGAATTGGCGCCGATTGGCACTTAGCAATCGCGATTTTTGTCGTTACACTGCGCGACCTTTTCAAGCTGCACCGGATGGCTTGAGGTTGGCCTGCAGATATTCAGCCCAGCGTTCATAGTTTTCCGATGCAGTAGCGCTGCCCCTGCCTGAGTGGGGCTTCGCGGTCGCTGACCTTGCCCAAGGTTGCGATCAGTCTTTGTCCTCCCGAGAGGATTGCCGGTGGCCAAGAAAGCCGCATCCTTCGCCGCCCTGGGCGGCCTGGTATTTTCCACCGACGCAGGTCGTCATTGCCCGGAATGCAGCAAGCCGGTGGACGCCTGTATCTGCAAGCAAACCGTGATCCCGGCCGGTGACGGCATTGCCCGCGTGCGTCGCGAAAGCAAAGGACGTGGCGGCAAAACGGTGACCACCATCACCGGCGTGCCCCTGGCCGAAGACGCGCTCAAGGAGCTGGCGACGACGTTGAAAAAACGTTGTGGCACCGGCGGGGCGTTGAAGGACGGCATCATCGAAATCCAGGGCGATCACGTCGAGCTACTCTTGGCAGAGCTGATCAAGCACGGTTTCAAAGCGAAGAAATCCGGCGGCTAGCAGCCTCTGTGAAACCCTCCGGCGGCTTGATCCGGCTTCGAGTGTTCTCGACTCCGGCGTCGTCGCCATGGTTTTCACAGAGCCTGTTCATGACCGGTTTCTAAACTCCACGCAGTCAGTGCGGTCTACCGCCGCACTGACGAACCGTCATTTTCATTCTTTAGACTGCGCCGGCCTGCACTTCAGGCGACGCACTCTGACTTCTTTATAGGGGACTTCGATGTCCGTACGACGCACACGTAAAGACGATGGCAGCCAATGGACAGTTGCGGACAGCCGCAGCGTTTACGGGATTCGCCATTGGGGGGCCGGGTATTTCGCGATCAATGAAGCCGGTCGCGTCGAAGTACGTCCGAACGGCCCGAGCAGCTCGCCCATCGATCTGTTCGAACAAGTCGACCAACTGCGCAAGAGCGGTTTGTCCTTGCCGTTGCTGGTACGTTTCCCCGACATCCTGCAAGACCGTGTCCGTCAATTGACCGGAGCCTTCGATTCGAACATCGAACGCCTGGAATACCAGAGCAAGTACACCGCGCTGTACCCGATCAAGGTCAACCAGCAGGAAGCGGTGATCGAGAACATCATCGCCACCCAGAACGTCTCCATCGGTCTGGAAGCCGGCTCCAAGCCTGAGCTGCTGGCCGTGCTGGCGCTGGCGCCGAAGGGCGGCACGATCGTCTGCAACGGTTACAAGGACCGCGAGTTCATCCGTCTGGCGCTGATGGGCCAGAAGCTCGGCCACAACGTGTTCATCGTCATCGAAAAAGAATCCGAAGTCGGTCTGGTGATCGAAGAAGCGGCCTCGCTGAAGGTCAAGCCGCAGGTGGGTCTGCGCGTGCGCCTGTCGTCGCTGGCCTCGTCGAAATGGGCGGACACCGGTGGCGAGAAATCCAAATTCGGTCTGTCGGCGGCGCAGTTGCTGTCGGTGGTCGAGCGCTTCCGTGGCGCCGGTCTGGATCAGGGCATTCGCCTGCTGCACTTCCACATGGGCTCGCAGATCGCCAACCTCGCGGACTACCAGCACGGCTTCAAGGAAGCAATTCGTTACTACGGCGAACTGCGCAACCTCGGTCTGCCGGTCGATCACATCGACGTCGGCGGTGGCCTTGGTGTCGACTACGACGGCACCCACTCGCGCAATGCCAGTTCGATCAACTACGACATGGACGATTACGCCGGCGTCGTGGTCGGCATGCTCAAGGAATTCTGCGACGCGCAGAGCCTGCCGCATCCGCACATCTTCTCGGAAAGCGGCCGTTCGCTGACTGCACACCACGCAATGCTGGTGGTGCAGGTGACCGACGTCGAGAAACACAACGACGAAATCCCGCTGATCGAAAACAAGGAAAGCCTGCCGGAAACCGTGCAGTGGCTGGTGGACCTGCTCGGCCCGACCGACATCGAAATGGTCACCGAAACCTACTGGCGCGCTACGCACTACATGAGCGACGTGGCCGCGCAGTACGCCGATGGCAAGCTGACCCTGGCGGAAAAGGCCCTGGCGGAACAATGCTATTTCGCTGTTTGCCGGCGCCTGCACAACTCGCTGAAGGCGCGTCAGCGTTCGCACCGTCAGGTGCTCGACGAACTCAACGACAAGCTGGCCGACAAGTACATCTGCAACTTCTCGGTATTCCAGAGCCTGCCGGACACCTGGGCGATTGATCAGGTGTTGCCGATCATCCCGCTGCACCGTCTCGACGAAGAGCCACTGCGCCGGGCGGTGCTGCAGGATCTGACCTGCGATTCGGACGGCAAGATCAACCAGTACGTCGACGAGCAGAGCATCGAAACCAGCCTGCCGGTGCATGCGTTGAACGAAGGCGAAGATTACCTGCTGGGCGTGTTCCTGGTCGGCGCCTATCAGGAAATCCTCGGCGACATGCACAATCTGTTCGGTGACACCGACTCGGTGAACATCTACCAGAACGCCGATGGCAGCGTGTACCACGCGGGCATCGAGACCCACGACACCATCGAAGACATGCTGCGGTACGTGCACTTGTCGCCGGAAGAACTGATGACTCACTACCGCGACAAGTGCGCCAGTGCCCGCATCAGCGCCAGCGAGCGCACGCAGTTCCTCGATGCTCTGCGTCTGGGCCTGACCCGCTCGTCCTATCTGTCTTCCTGAGACCCGATAGCGTTCCGGCCGGGTTGTCCGATTTTTTTCCGCAAGCTGTGGAAAATTCGGATAACCCGGTGGGACATCTCCTGATTTTTTCAGGAAAACCTGTGCTACTTAGGTCAGCAAACTCTTCTGGTCTGCTTTTCGCGTAGGTCATTTCCTAAGTTGTACTTCGCCTCTCTACTCGGCCATGCCTCTCGGCGAGAATCCCCGGCCGCCCCTCCTGTAGAGATCCGCCCATGTTCGATCCAGTCAACGAGCCGTCGTTTCGTCTCGATGTAGCGGGCCTGTCCGACCCCTTCGAAGTTCTCGCCTTTACCGGAAGGGAAGCGCTCAGCGAACCCTTCGCCTTCGAGATCGATGTGGTAATCGACGATCCGCATCTGGATCTCGCCGGCCTGCTGCACCGTTCGGCCTACCTGTGTTTCGGCCCGCCCGGCCAAGGCGTGCACGGACAGCTGCACAGCCTTGTCCAGCATGAGCACAGCCATGGTCTGCGCTTGAGCCGAGTGCGCCTGGGGCCGAGGCTCGATTGCCTCGACCTGCGCTTGAGCCAGCGCATTTTCAGCGGCCGTTCTGTGCCGCAGATCATCGAACAGGTGCTGCGCGAACATGGCATCGTCGGCCTGCAACGGCGTTTCGACCTGCACAGCGACTACCCGGCCCGCACCTTCTGCACCCAGTACCGCGAATCCGATCTGCAACTGCTCCAGCGCTTGTGCGCACAGGCCCGCATTCACTATCACTTCGAGCATCACCGCGACCGGCATTGCCTGGTGTTCGGCGACGATCCGACGCGGTTGCCGCAGGCCGATGTCGCGCACTATCAGGCTGAGCATGACCACCGGGGCGTTGCGCCAGCCGTCCGCCAATGGCGACTGCAAGACGATTCCCAGGCCAGCCAGCGAGGACCCTATGCCGAAGGACACAGCGATTTGCCCGCCCTGCGCAGCGGTCAGTGGCTGCCGCTGGACGACCATCCTTTCATCGAATGCAATCGCCCCTGGTTGCTGACCCGCATCGAGCACCGCGCCGATCAGTCTCTCGAACCGGCCTACAGCAATCGCCTGTTCGCGGCCGCGCGGGTGCCAGTCTCTGCGGCCGCCGCGATGCCGCCCAAACAACGCATGCACAGCCTGCAGCGCGCTTGGGTAGTGTCGGTCGACGAAGCACAACCTGATCGCTCGCGGCCCGTCGCGGTGCAATTCGACTGGCTCTATCAGGGCGAGGGCGCAGCGCCGAGCCATTGCTGGCTGCCCCTCGCGCCAACCCTGAGCGATTTGCCTTCGGCAGCGTTGGCCGATGGCGTGGAGGTGGTGGTGAGTTTTCTTGAAGGCGATCCCGATCAGCCGATGGTCACTGGCGTTCTTAAGCCCTCGGTGCTGCCAGAGGATGCGGTTGAGGACGATGCTCCGTCACCGCTGCCGGAACTGCTGGTCAGTGATGGATTGCAGCAATTGCTACAGTCCGGCGAACCGTTGCTGCTGCTGTGTCTGCTGCCGGGTGGGGGGAGTTTCAACCATTGCGCTGAATCCGTATGCAGTTGCCGGTTGCTCACTGCGCTCGACCAGAGCAGCGCAAGATGAGCGGCGCGGCGCTTGAGCCTGTGGCGCACTGGCTGTTGCTCGATACTCCGGACGCGTCACGTGCCCTGCGAACTTTGCGCCAGGGGTTTGCCGATGTACAACGTCACCGATTGTTTGACGGCACTGAGTTTCAACCGGTCAGTGAGCATGGCCCGATCCTCGTCGATTTGCGCAATAGCCCAGGATTGACGGCGTTATGTCTGCACGATCCGGACACTTGGCGCGGCCTGCTGCTGAGCTGCGAAATACCCGCGCAACAGTTGCTGAGCCATTTGCAGCGCATGCTCACGGTTTCGTTCGGTCTGAATCATCGGGCCTTGCTCAGCTATTACAACCGTCAGACCGCCAGCTATTTCTTCGACGCCTGCGACGCCGCGCAACTGAGTCGCTGGCTCGGGCCGATCCGCTACCTGCGCTGGTTTGGCGGTACGTGGGCCGACCGCGCCATCGGCAGTCAGGGCTGGCAGCAATTGCGTAATCCCGGTCTGCTCGTCGAGCCGTTGGGCATCGAGGAAAGTCTGACCCGGCGCCAGCGTGAACGCCTGCAAACCTGCCTTTTGGAGCAGCATATCTGGCGCTGGTGCCAGTCCCTGAGCGCCGATTACCAGACGATCTCTGTGCATGTGCAACAAGGTCTGGCGCTGGGTTTCAGCGATCGTGCCGTGCTCGACGGCTGGCTGTGGTTGCGTCTGCTGCATCCACGCGCCGCGCTGGTTGCGCCGCCGGCGGGGCTGACGCAGCAGGAGCGGCTCGATCATCTGCGTCGTCAGTGGGGTGCGGCGGGCTGACTGTTTTCCTCAGTGAGCCTTGCCGCTGAACCAGCCATCGCTGCGTTTCAGCCACAGGGCTTGCGCGCCAAGGGTCACGCTGCGCAAGACCATGAACAGCAGGAAAGATATCCACAGGCCGTGATTGCCCAGGTCCTGCAAGAACCAGGCGAAGGGCAGCAACAGCAGCACCGTCAGCAGCATGCCGTTGCGCATTTCCCGGGCGCGGGTGGCGCCGATGAACAGTCCGTCGAGCAGGTAACTCCAGACCGCTATCAACGGCAGTACGGCGAGGTAGGGCAGGTAGACGAAAGCAGTGTCGCGCACGCTCTGGATATCGGTCTGCATTTCGATGAACAGGTGTCCGGCGAGCAGAAACAGCGCAGCGAAGCCAAGGCTGGCGATCAGTGACCAGCCGCCGGCCACCACCAGCGAACGGCGCAGTGCCAGTCGATCCCGCGCGCCGATGGCATGGCCGCACAAGGCTTCGACGGCGTGGGCCAGACCGTCCAGGGCATGAGCCGTCAGCAGCAGGCCGTTGAGCAACAGCGCATTGGCGGCCACCGTCGCATCGCCGAGCCGCGCGCCTTGCACGGTGATCAGGAAAAACACCGATTGCAGGGCGAGGCTGCGGATGAAGATGTCACGGTTGACCGCCAGCAGCGGGCGCCAGCTCTGCCAGACTTTCAGCGCCGACCAGATGATCTGCCCCGGATAGGCGCGCAACGCTGTGCGCGTCAGCCACAGGCCGAGGAGGGCGCCGCTCCATTCGGCGATCACCGAAGCGCGGGCAGAACCGACCACGCCCCAGTCCAGGCCAATCACAAACCACAGGTTGAGCACGATGTTGATCAGGTTGGTGCTCAACAGAATCGCCAACGGCGCCCGCGCGTTCTGCGTACCGAGGAACCAGCCGACCAGCGCGTAGGTTGCCAGCGCTGCGGGCAGGCCGAACAGGCGCGTGTGGAAAAACTCCCGGGTCAGTAGCTCCAGTTCCGTCGATGGCTGCATGAAGTGCAGCGCAACGCCGCTGAGCGGCACACCAAGACAGCCGAGCACGATCGCCAGCCCCATCGCCAGCAACAGACCCTGCAGGAGAATCTGCCGCAACGCCGCGCCATCGCTGCGCCCGGCAGCCTGTGCGGCAAAACCGGTGGTGCCCATGCGCAGAAAACCCATCGCCCAGGCCAGAAACGTGTACAGGCTGGCGCCGACCGCCACCGCCCCCAACTGATGGGCATGCGGCAGGTGGCCGATGACAGTGCTGTCGACCAGCGCCACCAGCGGCACGGAAATATTGGAGAGGATCATCGGCGCGGCGAGCGCCCAGACCTTGCGGTGAGTCGGGCGGTCGCGCCAGTCGGTAATCAGAGAGGACATGCAGGCTCCTTGGGGGAGCGGGGATTGTAGCGATTAACGCAATTTACTGTAGGAGTGAGCCTGCTCGCGATAGCGCCCGTTCAGTCACACAAGCTTCGAATGACATACCGCGATCGCGAGCAGGCTCACTCCTACAGGGGGCGGTGGGTTAATGGATGATCCAGCTCAACAACCACAACCCGAGCAGCAACCAGATGATCCCGGCAATGATCGACGCGTTCATGAACGCCCTAATCGCCGACCACAAGAGCATCAGGCCAACGATCAGCGCGATGATGCTGATGATCGAGGTGTCCATCCCCAGCGTCTGCGCCAGGCCATCGACAAAATTGCCGCCAGCGTTGCTGAGCATGTTGAACAGACCGCTGAGGCCATCGACGATGAAGCGGATGACCGAACCGAGTGCCTGGCCGAGCCATTCGAAAAAGCTTTCTACACGCATGTCTGCATCCCTGATGAAAGAGCTGAGCCTTGGGCCACGCCGAGGGCGGCCGAGTTCCCTGCAACTATAGAGCGTTTGCACGTCCTCTGTAGGAGTGAGCCTGCTCGCGATGAGGTCGTTACATCCAGCATCATTATTAACTGAAACACCGCAATCGCGAGCAGGCTCACTCCTACAGGTTTTGCGCTTGCCTTAAGCACCTATCCCCCCGAAGCTATGCGTCTTCAGGAGAGCCCGATGAACCTTGTTGAACTGACCGAACGCCTGCACGCCATTCGCGACCGCAATGACTGGCGGCAATTTCACAGCCCGAAAAACCTCGCCATGGCCGCCAGCGTGGAAATGGCCGAGCTGGTGGAAATCTTCCAGTGGCTGACAGAAGACCAGTCGCGCCAGTTGCCGGCGGACAAACTCGCCCATGCCGGGCAGGAAGTCGGCGATATCGTCCTGTATCTGTTGCTGCTGTGCAGCGAACTGGGCCTGCACATGAATGAAGTGGTGCGCGCCAAGCTCGCCGACAGCGAACGGCGGTTCAACTGATGAGCGACCGTCATTTCGATCAGTTGGCCACGCGCTTCGCCGAAAAAATCTACGGCGGCGCCAAAGGCGCGATTCGCCTCGCCGTGTTGCAGGCCGACCTGAGCGAGGCTTTGCCGGATCGTCCGCTGCGGGTGCTCGATATCGGCGGGGGCTTGGGGCACATGTCGCTGTGGCTGGCCGAGCGCGGCCATGACGTCACCTTCACCGAGCCGGCCGAGCCGATGCTCGAAGGTGCGCGCCAGCGGTTTGCCGAAGCCGGACAAAGCGCGGCGTTCATTCAGGCGCCGTGGCAGGCACTCCCCGGTCAGCTCACCGAACCCTATGATCTGGTGATCTGCCACGCCGTGCTGGAATGGCTCGCCGAGCCCCATGCGATCCTGCCGATGCTGCACCAGTTGACCAAGCCCGGCGGCTGGCTGTCGCTGGCGTTCTACAACCGTGATGCACTGATTTATCGCAATCTGCTCAAAGGCCATTTCAAGAAGATGCGCAAGAACGTCATGGCCGGCGAAAAGCAGAGCCTGACCCCGCAACAGCCTCTCGACCCACGGGAATTGGCGACGCAACTCGCCGGAATGTGGCAGGTCGAAAGTCAGAGCGGCGTACGGGTATTTCACGATTACATGCCGGTGGAATTCCAGGCCCGCGCCGAACTGGCGGATTTGCTGGAAATGGAACTCGCGCACCGTCGTCACCCAGGCTTCGCCGGGCTTGGGCGTTACTTGCACTGGATCTGCCGGCCGATCTGAGCGGAGCGCGACATGAAAGCTCAATGCGGGTTATTGCTGATGTGTCTGGGGTTGGCCGCCTGTCAGGGCAGCAACCCCTACGTGGCGCAGTCGCGGCCCTTGCCGCCGGCGCCGCCGCAAGCCGCCACTACTTTCGATCGTAGCGCCTACCCGGCGGCGCCGCGTGATTACGGGCGCTACCGCAACTGGGCCTGGCTCAACGGCCAGTTGCCACCGGGCACGGCGTGGGCCGACTCGGCGCAGGTGGCCGAGGCGGTCAGCAACGCCCTCGACCAGCGCGGCTTGCGGCCGATGCGCGACAACCGCCCGGCCGACCTGCTGGTCAGCGCCGATCTTCATCTGGAAACCCGATTGCGACAGGTCCGCGACGATTACGGCTACTACGGCGGTTACGGCGGCTATGATCGGTATGGTCGCGGTTACGGCATGTACAACTCCGTTCCGATCGTGCGCACTTATCAGGAGCAGGTCGTGGTGGTGCGGGTCGATCTGTTCGATGCCGGCAATGGTCAACCGGTGTGGAGCGCCAGCGCCGAAACCGGCACCCAGGGCAATCAGATCGAACGCGCCGATGCGATTCGCGAGGCTGTGGAAAAAGCCATGGCGGCGTATCCTCCCAGCTGACTTCGTGTCAGCAGGTTCATGTCTTCACCCGGAGAAACATCATGTTCCGCCGTCTCGCTCTACTCGCTTTTGCCGCGCTGCTCAGCGCCTGCGCTGCCAACCAGGTCAATCACGACTTCGACGCCAGCCGCGACTTTGCCGCGTATCGCAGTTGGAGCTGGAAAGATCCGGCCCTGCAATATCGTCCCGATGACCCGCGCATCAAGAGTGACCTGACCGAACAGCGCATCCGCCAGGCAGTGTCCGATCAACTCGATCAGCGCGGTTTGCGCCCGGCCGCTGGCGGCGGCAAGGGTGATCTGAATGTGCAGACCTACCTGATCGTCGAGGATCGGCAGCAGCAGGTGACGACCAATTACGGCGGCGGTTGGGGCGGTCCTTGGAACGGCTACTGGGGCGCGCCGATGTACAACGAAACGCGCAACATCACCTACAAGGTCGCGACCATTCAGATCGACCTGCTTGACGGCAAGGACGGCAAACTGGTGTGGCGCGGCAGTGATGAACAAATGCTCAGCAGCCGCCCGAATCCGGCCGATCGCAGCAATGCAATTCGCGAGACCGTCGCAAGGATTCTGGCCAACTATCCACCGCGTTGATTATTTCCTGAAACCGGCACAGCCCTGTAGGAGTGAGCCTGCTCGCGATAGCGGTATGTCTGGTTCCTGGCCGGTGACTGACACACCGCTATCGCGAGCAGGCTCACTCCTACAGGGGACGTGACGCCAGCACTCTCGACCGACCGCGTCTACACTCTTTTTCATTAACGGAGGTAGCGCTCGGCACTGCGCCGGCACAGGAGTGCGCCATGTCGCGAGGATCGCAATGCAACGGCCCGGCCCGGCAACGCGGGGCGATCGGTTTGATGGCGGCCGCCACCCTGAGTCTGGCGCTGGTGATGATGTTGCTGGTGGTCGACAGCGGTCGCCTGTACATGGAACAGCGCAAACTGCAGCGGGTGGTGGATACCGCCGCCCTCGAAGCGGTCAGTCGCAACGGTGATTGCCTGCCCGGGCTGACGGCCGCCAGTTACGCCGGGCAAAGTGCGCTGCGCAATGGCTACCTCGTCGATGCCAACAACACCCTCGCCACCACCTGCGGCACCCTGGCCACCGCTGCCAGCGGTGTGCGCAGTTTCACCGTGGATGCTACGCAATCCACCGCAGTCAAAGTCGTCGCCAGCCGCACGGTCACCAGCAGTTTTGCCGGCGGTGTGCAGGCGCTGTTCAGCGCCACGCCGGTCAGCCTCAACACCACGCTCAATGCTTCAGCCGTTGCCGCCAAACCACAACCGACCATCGCTCAACTGAATATTCGCAGCACCCTCGCCAGCATCGACACGGCGCAGTCGAACATTCTCAATCCGCTGTTTTCCGGGCTGCTCGGCGGCAACGTCAACCTGACGGCAGTGGGCTGGGACGGTTTGCTGCACACCGACATCAACCTGCTCAAATACCTCGATCAACTGGCGATCAACCTCAACGTCGGTGCCGGCAACTACACGCAGTTGCTCAACACCCAAGCGACCGTGACACAGTTGATTCAGGCAGCGGCGACGGTGGTGCAACTCAACGGCGCGACCGCGCAAGTGGTCACCGCGCTGGGGCAGTTGCAGGTCGCCGCGATCAACGCGGCGCCGGTCAGACTCGGCGAGATCCTGCAACTGCAGACCGGCACCACGGCGGCGGGACTGGATGCCAATCTGCAGTTGCTGCAACTGGTGCAGGGCGTGGTGCAACTGGCCAACAGCAAGAGCGCGGTAGCGGCGACCTTGCCGGTCAATGTGCTGGGGCTGGCCGGTGTCACGGTGCGGGTGAAGGTGATCGAGCCGCCGCAGTTCTCGGCGATTGGCGACCCGGCGCGGGCCAAGGCCGACCCGATGGGACCGGAGCGGATTTATGTGCGCACTGCGCAGGTTCGCACGCTGTTGTCGGTGAATTTGCCGGTGCTGAACGGCGTGACCGGGTTGACCAATGCAGTCCTCGGCCTGGTCGGTACGTTGACGCCGACACTCAATGCCTTGCTGAGCCTGAACCTGGTGGACACGCTCAACTCAGTGCTCTGCCTGTTGGGCGCCGGTTGCCAACAGCTCGATCCAAAACTGCTGCCCTCGCCGCAAATCGATATCGCCCTGGATGCCGGAGGTGCGAAAAGCTATGTCAGCGATTACCGTTGCCCGACCGGCGACACCGGCAGCAAAAGCCTGACCGCCACCACCACGACCTCTCTGGCCGATCTCAAGCTCGGCAAGATCGATCCCGTCGCAGCGTTCTCTTCAGTCGCCGAACCAACGGTGGCGCCGTTGCCGCTGGTCGATCTCGGCATCATCACCTGCCACAGGATTCTCGGCATCGGCAGTTGCGATGCCGCCTCCCACGTCCAGTACGGCGCTGGCGGCATCGCCCTCAAACTCGACGCCAGCGTCGCGCAAACCACGCAGAACCTGCTGTTCTCCAGCACCACACCCTTCGCCACCCCGGCCAACCTGAAACTGCCGCCGAGCGTGCTGCCCGCCGCGCCGGCCAGCAACATCGTCGGCAGCCTGGCGAACACGCTTTCCGGGATCAACCTGATCGTCTACAAACCCGTCGGCAGCAATCCGCTGGGCGCCATTGTCACGGGCGTCGCCTCATTGATCAGCGATGTCACCAACCGCTTGTTGCCGGTGGTCACCGGGTTGATCAGCCCCTTGCTCGACCCGTTGCTGAACAATCTGCTCAAAGGCCTGGGCATCAATCTGATGAACACCGAGGTAGGCGCCAACATGACCTGCGGGCAGACCGGCAAAGCCTATCTGGTGATCTGATCGTCCGTGGCAATCGGCAGTTCGATGCAGAACCGCGCGCCTTCTGCCGAGTTGCGCACGCTCAATTGGCCGCCCATGTTGGCGATGATGCCGTAGCTCACCGACAAGCCCAGGCCTGTGCCGACGCCGATCGGTTTGGTGGTGAAAAACGGCTCGAAGATCCGCTCCAGCAAACGCGGATCGATGCCGCCGCCGTTGTCCTCGACCCACAAGCGCACGCTTTCTTCGTCACGCTCGGCGTAGATCGAAATCCATGGCTTGAACGCTGAGTCGCTGTCGCGTTTGCCGAGCAGCGCGTCGCGGGCGTTGACCATCAGGTTGATCAGCACCTGTTCCAGCTGATCGACGTAGCCGCGCACCTGCGCCTCGAAACCGGTCTCGCTGATGCGCAGGTCGACACCTTTACCGCGCATGCCCTCGGCCAGCAGTGACAGCGTGCCCTCGATCGCTTGCGCCGGATTAAACAATTGCTGCTCGATTTCCGAGCGCCGACCGAAGACGCGCATGTGGTCGACCACTTTCGCCGCGCGTTGCACCTGGGCGTCAATGCGGTTGAGTTTGTCGGTCAGGTAATCGACCTGAACATCACCGTTGCCGAGGCGCTTGAGCACGTTGACGATGGCCATGCGCATCACGTTCAGCGGCTGATTGATCTCGTGGGCGAGGCCGGTGGCCATTTCGCCGAGGGTGGCCATTTTTGCGCTTTGCGTCAGTTGCTGTTGCGAGCGGCGCACCTCGGTGTTGTCGCGGCCCACGGCTTGCACTTCAATCAACTGGCCGTGCTCGTCGAACACGCCACGATCCGACCAGACCCACCAGGCGTGTTCGCGTCCGGGCAATTGCAGGCTGATTTCGGCGGTGCTCACCGGTTGTTCCGGGGTCAGTTGGCTCAGGCGCTGCACAAAAGCGCCGCGCTGTTCCTCGGACATCCAGCCGCCCAGATCAACCCCGGGCAGTTGTTCCGGGGTGCATTCCAGATAAGTCGCCAACGGTCGGTTGCCAAAAGTCAGCGTCAGGTCAGGGCGATAACGGCAGATCATTGCCGGCGAGTCCTCGACCAGAATCCGGTAGCGCTCTTCGCTCTGGCGGACCTGCTCGGCGGCAAGCGTCGCGTCGGTGACATCCAGCCACAGGCCCACTGCCTCGACCGGCAGACCGAGATCGTTGCGCAGCAATTTTGCTTCATCGAGCAGCCAGTGATAGTCGCCACGGCTGTCACGCAGGCGATAACGCGCACGCACCGAGCCTTCGCGCAGCAACTGGCGGTTGCGCTGGAAATACAGTTCGCGGTCATCGGGATGCACGCGCTCGACCAGCGCTGCCGCGTCGCAGTCTTCCAGTGTCCAGCCGAGCAAGGGTTGCAGGCTGGCGCTGAAAAACGCCGGGATCAGCGCGCCTTCTTCATAACGCTGCACATAGATCACCGCTGGCGAGCTGGCGATCAGATTGTCCAGCCGCGCATGGGCGGCAGCGGCGCGCTGTTGTTGATTCTGGATATCGCTGATATCGAGCATGAACCCGACCAGACGCCGATGCTCACCCGTGCCGCTGACCTGACCCTGAATCCGGTACCACGTCGCGGTTGCGCCGACATCCGCGCGGTGCAGGCGCACGCTCAGGGTCAGCGCTTCTCCTTGCAATTGCAGGGCGTGCAAACGGCTGCGCAACTCGTCGCGGTCGGCGGGATGGAACAGCCGCAGCCAGTCTTCCACCGCCAGCGTGCGGTCGCTGAGGCCCAGTGCCGAGGCCAGTGACGGCGCCAGTGCAATCTGCCCGTCGGCACTGATTTCCCACCAGCCGGTACCGAGCAGGTGTTGCAGGGAATCGAGACGCTCCATCGATTGCACATGGCGCTGCTCGCGCAAGCGGCTGAGCAACGGCCCGGCCAGTGCGCCGGCCAGGGACAGCCAGTCGCGATCGGTCAGCCATGGTGCCACGTTGTCGACCGTGTAAAACCCGCAAAGCAGCCACGCGACCACGCCTTGATCATTGCTGTAGGGCACGGCGAAACCGTTGGCGTTGCCGAAGGTGCCCTGCAATCGCGAGTGCTCATAACGGCCCTGCTGGCCCGCGAGGCGTTGCGGCGCGCTGCCGTTGAGGCTGTCCAGCGGCGTGCCCAATGACTGGCCGTCCTCCCACAATTGTGGAGCGTCGTGGCCACGAAACTGTTGATGAATCTGCCAGCCCTGAGCTTGCTCATCGAGCAGCGCCACGGCCAGGCAGGGGATATGCCAGCGCTGAGCGATGGCCTGCAATTGTTCGCCGAGCGCCGTCGGCAGACGCGTGAGGCTGCAGGTGCGCAGATGATCGCTGACCTGCGCGGCGAGGGTCTGGCAGGCGTCGCGGTCGCGCGATTGCTGACGTTCGAGCAGCAGGTCGGCGATGTCGAGCAGTTGCAGCAGCCAGCCGTCACCCAATGGTTGCACCCAGCCGCGCAAGTGCAGCGGCTGATCATTCAGGCCGGGAAAGTCGAGATCGAGCAATTGCCCGTGCCAGTCCCGCGGCTGACCTTCGATGGTCAGCAGGCTATGCGGCAGCAGATAAGCGCTGAGCGGCAACGGTTGGTCGTTGAGTTTGTGCTGGGCGAGCAAATGCCGCAGCGGGCCGGCGATCTGCAACACCTCGCCGTCGCCATTCAAATACAGATGCAGCCCGGTGGGCGGTGCGCCGAGGCGGTCCGGCAGCTCAAGGACAGCGCTGGGCGCACGCTTGAGCAAACGCCCGAAGAGCTTATCGCCGGCAGTCAAAATTGCAGGCTCGAGCGGGCGGTCAGGTGCGTGGGCAGATTGGGCACCGTGCCAATGCCCGGCAGTACCAGAAACGGCATGATCTGATTGAGCTTGCTCACCGGGTAATTGACGCTGACGGTCAGGGTGCCGGTACCCGTGTCGTACGCTGAGCTGGTGTCGACCCCGACCACCAGATTCAGGGCCGAGGGCAGCCACTGCAGTTGTTGGGTCAGCGCGGCATTGGCGGTGTTGACCACCACCGTCGAATAGTTCGGCGTGGTCGGGTCCACCGCGACACTGCGGCGTACGGCTTCGGCGGTGGCCTGGTTGAACGATTGCATCATCACGAAGGGCAGGCCGTAGCTGACCAACCCATAAAAGACCGCGAAAAAGATGATGAACACCAAGGCGAATTCGATCGCCACCGCACCTTTTTGCAACCTGCGGAAGCCGTTTTTCATGCGTGCGTCTACCCTGACAGTCACTGCGTAGTATCAGCATAGAATCATTCAGCCAAAACGGACGGCTTTTAGCGGATGCAGATTTCTCTGGTTCTGATCTGGCTGGCCCTCTGCGCCGCGCAGGATGTCCGGCAACGGCGAATTTCCAACGTACTGACGTTGGGTGTGGGCGCGCTGGCGCTGGTCTGGTTGCTGGCGACCGGCAGCACCTGGCTGGGCGCCGATGCGGGGCAGGGCGGCTGGGCGTGTCTGATCGCTTTGCTGCTGACATTGCCCGGTTATTTCCTGGGCCGCATGGGCGCCGGCGATGTGAAATTAATGACAGCCCTGGGTCTTGCGACGAACGGCATCTTTGTTCTCGGCGCGTTTATTGGCGCGGGCGTGGCCAGCGTGTTGTGGCTGCTGCTCGCGCCAAAAGTCTGGCCTCTTATGGGTCAAGGGCTTACGGAGCTTTTGCGCCATCTGGCCCCTGACAAGTCAAAAAAGCTGCCATTTGCGCCGTTCGTGTGGGTAGGCGCAGTGCTTTCGTGGTACTGGATCACCTGATTGCGGGGTGCCACTAGTCCTATGTACATAGTCGGAAAGTGGGTCTACTTTCAATTCAGGCGAATACGCCACCAAAGTGCAGGAATCGTCAGCGTTGGCCCGAGCAATGGAGTGGTTCGTGAACAAGCCTAATGCGGTAAAAATCCTCGTGGTCGATGATCAGCCGCTGATCGTCGAAGAACTGTGTGAGTTTCTTGAGAGCAGTGGCTACCGTTGCGTGCCGTGCGATTCGAGTCTTGAAGCCATCGAGCTGTTCAGGGCGGACCCGGACATCGGTCTGGTGCTGAGCGATTTGCACATGCCGGACATGGATGGCATCGAGTTGATCCAGGCGTTGCAGCGCCTGGCCGGCAAGCATCGGGTATTCGAGGCGATCATGCTCACCGGGCGCGCCGACAAGCAGGATGTGATCAAGGCGCTGCGCGCGGGGATTGCCGATTACTATCAGAAGCCGATTGAACTGGCTGAGTTGCTCGAAGGCGTACAGCGTCAGGAGCTGGCTTTGCAGGAGCGGCAGAAGAATCTGCATCTGGGGCATCTGAATCAGAAGTTGCAGTTTTTGTCCGAGTCGATTGATGACCTTTATCAGGATCTGGACAAGGTGCGGCGCTCGCCCGCGCCGGTGGTGAGTGAGGGTGAGCCTGAGTCTGGCGAGATGCCGGCGGTGTTCAGTCAGTTGTCGCCGCGGCAGTTGGATGTGGCGCGGTTGGTGGGCAAGGGGCAGACCAATTATCAGATTGCCTGTGAGTTGGGGATCACCGAGAACACGGTGAAGCTGTATGTGTCGCAGGTGTTGCGGTTGACGCATATGCATAATCGGACGCAGTTGGCTTTGGCGCTTTCGCCTGGCAGTTCGGCGGGGCGGCAGCGCGTTACGGCTCATTAATCGGTGAATATCCGTTGCTGCGGTAACGGCTTCTTATGGTTCCGCTCTTACAGCGGGTCACTTTTGGCAAACGCCCCAAAAGTAACCAAAAGGTCTTCGCCCTGACGTTCGGCCCCTCGCTGGGGCTCGGGGTTCCTTCGCTGCGGGATCGATCCTGGCGCAGCGGCTCCGGTTTGCTTCGCTGCACCTCCTTCCGCTGTGTCTGGCTGCGCCAGACGGTCGCTGCGCTCCCACGCCCGGATCATTCCCTCCACTCAGCCTGCCGACGGGCTCCAAGATCAAAATCTACTCGAGCTTGCGCTCATTGTTGAGTGGTGCGGCTTCGCCGCGGGCAGCTGCGCTGCTTTTGCTTTCTGTGGGAGCGAGCCTGCTCGCGAAGGCGGCCTGACAGCCGACCTGTTCTTAATTGGTACGTGATCCAACTGTAGGAGCTGCCGAAGGCTGCGATCTTTTGCTTTTGATTTTGCTTTTGCTTTTGCTGTTCTGTGGGAGCGAGCCTGCTCGCAATGAGGCCAGTGGGTCCGCCGATAACTTGAAGTCGTTTAAATCTGACGCGAGATAACCAGAACCTTCCCACAAGGTTTTCAGGTTGTCCGTCGGACGTCAGGCCACTAGTCTCTGCCTGTCGTCGAACCTTCGGCGATCGGGTGTGAGAACCCTGCTACTTATGGTCATCCAGTATCTGTGCACGCATAATCGCCGCCAGCTTGTCCGCTGTCTGCAATGCGTCATGGCGGCTGTGTGCGGGCAGACTTCGGTCTGGCCGGGTGTCCATAACCGGTATTCTCACCCCGCATACAGTTGCCACCTTTTGCCCCGTGAGAATGGCATTGGGTCGCACCGCAGATTTTGGAGAGCCGTTTCAATGGACAAACTGATCCCAGACCCACCCCCGTCCCCCACCACGCCACTCGAAGACGCCCTGCGCGCCGACGATCTTGTGAAAAACCGCGAAGCGATAAAACGCGCGCTCGATTTCTACCTCTGTCCCGAACCCGCAAAACCACACCCGCCCAGCACGCTGTTCATGGTGGTGCCTAATGTCGATACCGAAAGCCTGTTGGCGCATGCCTGTGAGTCGCTGGCGTCAGCGAGTGCGATGGCGAGCAATTTCGCTGGTGAGTTGAGTGGTTTTCAGCGCAGCACGGCGTTGGCGATTCAGCAGATTGTCATGCTGGCCGAGCTGGCCGTGAATCGAGCGCTGGATCGGGTTGATCCGCAGACCTGAAACCGCGTTATCGTTCTTTGCGAGCAGGCTCGCTCCCACAGCAAGCACACGGTCGACTGTGGGAGCGAGCCTGCTCGCGAAGGGGCCCTCAAGGTCACCACCAAACTAATTCTTGCTCTCAATCTTCCCGCCCGCATCCGGATCGTAAAAATCCGGAATCTCGTACTGGTATTTCTTCAGCCAGCGCTGCATCGCCAATTCGCGTTCGGTGGCGGTGGCGCTTTGGGGTTTGGGTGAGGCAGCTTTGTTGCGGCTTTGCAGGACCAGCCAGCCTTCGGTTTCCTGCTGCTGCGCTGAAGCGGGGCCTGCGTCGATGGCGTGCGCGCTGAGGGGCAGGGTGAGCAGGGTCAGGTAGCACAGGCCTTTGCGGATGTTCATGGCTGTCTCCTTATTCGAGCGTCGGCGGTAACGGGTCGATGAAGGCGGCGACGCGGTCGCCGGGTGTGGCTTTGGCGTGGGTTGGCGCTTTGAGTTTTTCCGCGCGTTGCTGCGCTTCGGAAAATTGCTCCGGGGTCAGTTTCGAGCGGCTGACGATTTCGGCAGCTTGTGGCCAGTCGTTCTGGTAGAGCAGCAGGGTGACCATGTTCAGCGTCGCCAGTTGATTGTTCTGGCTCAGTTCGATGGCGGTGAGGAATTCGAATTTCGCTTCGTTGAGGCGCAGTTGGTTGAGGTAGACCACGCCGAGGTCGTTGCGGATTTTCTCGTCGGTGGGTGCCAGGCGTGCGGCGCGCTGCAGGTGGGCCTGGGCCTGGCCATTGTCGCCACGGGCGGCGTAGACCTGGCCGAGGCCGTGTTCGGCCTGGGCGGTGAGGCAGCCGCCGAGCAGGCTGCGGTAGAGCGGCTCGGCTTCGCTGCGGCCGAGCAGGCGATAGACTTTGGCTTTGCGCAGGCGCACTTCGCTGAGGTTGTCCGGCAGGCTTTGCAGGTTGGCCAGGCTGGCGTGGAGCTTGCCGTCGCTGGCCAGGTCATCGGCGAGGTTCAGCGACAGTTCCTGCTCCGACGTGAGTTTGCTGCAGCTGGACGGCGACAGCAGCGAGGTCCACGGCGCCTGGCCGTCCGTGGCGCAACCGCTGAGCAGCAACAGGCTTGCCATGACTATCAGTACTTTCATCAAACGCTCTCCATGAGCCAAGGTCAGTTTGCGAAGGCGCGGGCAATGGCGGTGAAGCCCGGGCCGGCCAGTACGATCAGCAGGGCCGGAAACAGAAACAGCATCATCACCACCGACATCTTCGCCGACATTTTCGAGATGTATTCCTGCAGCCGGGTCAGGCGTCGGTCATCCAGTAATTGCTTGAGCGCCAGCAGTGATTTCATCGCGCCGCCGCCCTGGTGGATCAGTTGCTGGAGGATCACGCAGGTGTCGGTGAATTCGTCCACCGCGAGCATCACCGCGGTCTTGTTCAGCTCCTGACCCAGCTCCAGACCGGAGTCGACGCGGCCGAGGATCAGGCGCAGTTCGCTGGTCAGCTCCGGCAGCAGTTTTTGCGCTTCGATGCTGAGCACGCGCAGGGCTTGTTCCACCGCCATGCCGGATTCGAAGAGGATGCGCAGCAGTGGAATGAACGTGGAGATTTCCACGGCGATGGTTTTCTGCCGGCGGGCGGCGGCGTAGGCGAGCAGGCGTTTGGGCAATAGATAGCCGCCGCCCGCAGCGAACATCGGCGCCATCCAGCGGTGGCTGGTCTGTGGGAAGAACACTTCCTGCAGAAAGATCGCCAGCCCCAGGGCGAGCAGGGGTGTGCCGATCTGGCAAGCCGCGAAGAGGGCGCGCTCATTGGCACGACGCCAGCCGAGGCGGCCGAGCAAGGTCTGGGTTTCGCTGTCGATGCTCACCGAGCGCCGGCCGAAGCGGCTGTTGCCCAGCGCACGCAGCCAGTGGCCAAAACGGTTCTCCCGCACCAACTGGCCCTGCAAGCGCTGATGCACCTGACGCACGCGGCGGCGCTCGGTGAGCAGGTGATTGCCCACCAATAACAGCGAACCGAGCAGCAACAACAACGCCGCGAGCCAGACCATCTCAAACGCTCCGCAACATGCGCCACAGCGCCAGACTGCCCAGCACCTGCAACGCGGCGGCAGTGAGCAACATGGTCTGGCCGCTCTCGTCGTGCCACATGCCAAGCATGTAGCCGGGGTTGGTCAGCATGAAATAGCTCACCAGAATCAGCGGCAGCAAACCCAGCACCCAAGCGGTCATGCGCGTTTCCCCGGTCAGGGCGCGCAACTGCCGAGCGCCCTGGTCACGCTCGCGGATCAGTTTGATCAGGTTCTCCAGCAGCTCACTGGCATTGCCGCCGTAGCGGTGATTGACCTTCAGGCCGAGGGCGAACATGCGCAGTTCGTCCTGCTCGTAGAGTTCGGCAAAATCGCTGACTGCATCAGGCAGATTCACCCCCAGTTGCACGTTACGCTGCACTCGGCCCATGGCGGTTTTCAGCGGATCCTCGCTGGCTTCGATACCGCCCAGCACTGCATCGCTGAGGGTGCGCCCTGACTTCAGGCTGCGCACCGTATGGTCGAGCAATTGCGGCAGTTGTTCGATCATCCGGCGGATTCGGCGTCGGTAGCGAATGGCGATGTACAGCCGCAACGCCACGGGCGGCGCGATCAGCATCAGCACCAGTCCGACCCAGCTGGCGAGCAGAAATCCCAAACCCACGACCGCCGCCCACAGGCTCAGCCACAGGCCGAAACGCTCGCTCGGCTGACCCAGTCCGGCACGCAGAAACATGCGTTCCAATCCCACCCACTTCGTCTGTTCCACGGCCTTTTGCGGTTGCCCGGCGGCGAGCCGGTTGAGGACTTTTTCTGTCGCGGTTTTGCGCAGGCCTTGCAGGAACAGATAGATCGACAGCCCGAGCAGCATCAGGCAAATGACGATGAGAATGATCGGTGCCAGCATCTGCGTGCTCCTCGCCGTCAGCCCGGGTGAGCGTCGTGGCGCAGCTTGTCGCCGGCCGGGTTGACCGCTTCGCGCACAAAGCCGAAACCGGTGCGGCGGTCGAGGCGGAACAGGGTGTTGGTGACGTAGACGTCCTCGCGAATGCCGACCACTTCCACCACTTCGCTGACGCAGCGTCGACCATCGGGCATGCGTGTCAGCTGAATGATCACGTCGAGGGCGGCGCAGATCATCTGACGCAGGGTGCGTTCGGCAATCGAGCGCCCGGTCAGCCCGACCAAAGTCTCCAGCCGCAGCAGCGCATCCTGGGCATTGTTGGCGTGCACGGTGCTCATCGAGCCGTCGTGGCCGGTGTTCATGGCGGTGAGCACGTCGACCACCTCGACGCCACGGATCTCGCCGAGAATGATCCGGTCGGGACGCATGCGCAGGGCGTTGCGAATCAGGTCGCTGGCCTTGACCTCGCCGTGGCCCTCGGCATTGGGCGGGCGGGTTTCCAGACGTACCACGTGCGGATGGCCGAGTTGCAGCTCGGCGACGTCTTCGATGGTCACCAGCCGTTCGTGGGGATTGATCAGTTGGCTGAGGATGTTCAGCAGCGTGGTCTTGCCGGTGCCGGTGCCGCCGCTGATGAGGATGTTGCAGCGCTTGCCCACGGCGTTCTGCAGAAATTCGAAAATCGCCAGATCGATGGTCTGCATCGCCATCAGATCGGTGCTCTTGAGCATGTCCTTGCGAAACTTGCGGATCGACAGGCACGGGCCGTCAAGGGCGATCGGCGGGATGATCGCGTTGACCCGGCTGCCATCGGGCAGGCGCGCATCGACCATCGGCGAGGACTCGTCGAGGCGTCGGCCGAGTGGCGCAAGGATGCGCTGCATGACCCGCTCGACGTGATGCGCATCGATAAAACGCAGATCGCTCTGATGCAAGACGCCGTCGCGCTCGATGAACACCCGGTGCGGGCCGTTGACCAGGATTTCCGTCACCGACGGGTCGCGCAGCAGGACTTCCAGCGGGCCGAAACCGGTGAGCTCGTCGACGATTTCTTCGCCGAGACGCTCCATCTCGTAGCGCGAGATTGCCAGATGCAAACGGGCGATGTATTCGGCGACCTTGTCGGTGACGAACTGCGCCAGTTGCTGGCGCGAACCTTCCAGCAGGTTTTGCCCCGACTCCTCGATGGCATCGATGATGTAGCGGTGCAGGACCAGTTTCAGGCCTTCGTGATCGCTGTTGCCGATCGCTCCGCGCGGCGTCGCGCCAAAGAGTTTTTCTGCGCTCATGAGCTGCCTCGCAGACGGTCGAACCAAGTGACTTTCGGCTTGTTCAGGCCCTCGGAACGCTTGGCCAGACGTTCGCCGAGGGCGCGCAGGCTCTGGGTGAGTTTCTCCCGTGGCGCCAGTTCGAACAGACTCACGCCCTGGTTTTTCGCGTTCAGACGCACATCGGGACTGAAGGCCAACACGGCGATCACTTCCAGATTGAAGGTCTTGCCCAGGGTCTCGGAATCCGGCGCGACGTTGTTCAGGTAGCGATCGATCAACAACCGCCCGTGCTCGAGTTTCATGCCTTTCTCGCGCCACTGGTTGAGCACGGCAAGGTTGCGTCGGCAGTTGAGGACGTTCTGGTCGGTGTACCACAGCAGCTTGTCGCAATGGCTGACAAAGGTACGCAACGCTTCACTGTCGGCCTGCCCGGTGAGGTTGACGACGATGTGCTGGAAGTGCTGACGCAGGGCGCTGAGCAGCATGTACAGCTCGGCGGCACTGGTGGTTTCCAGCGGTTCGTCAGTGTTGGCATAGGCAAGAATGCGCAGGCCGTGGTCGGCGCTGGTGAAGGCGCTGTCGATCAGCGTGGCGTCGAGACGGCGCAGGTGGCGCAAGGCATCGCCGAAGTGAAACGAGCTCTCCAGGCCCAACAACGCGAGGCTATCGCCACGGGGCAGACCGAGGTCGAGCAACAGGGTTTGCTGGCCGCTCTTCTGCACCACCATGGCCATGTGATTGGCAAGCAATGCACCGTCGGAACTGCTCTGCACGCCGTACATCACCGTTAGCCCGCCGAGCTGGGTGTTGGGCGCGACGGCCGGCAGGCGTTTGCTCAGGCGCCGTACCAGTCCGGCGACTTCGCTGGAGCGTGAGCCATAGGCGACAAAATCCCGCGCACCGGCGCGCATCGCATTGAGTACGAGCTGATTGTCCATGCCGTCGCCGAGGGCGACGATCGCCAGCATCGGCTTGGCCTCGAGCGCACCTTCGATCAGCGCACTCTGCGCCACGACATGCTCGCGATCGAGGCCGACGAACACCAGATTGGCGAACGTTACATCGACCAGTGCGAGCAGTTCATCGAGGCTGCCGGCACCGGCGCTGACCACTTGGCCGAGCGGGGCGAGGGCGCTTTGCAGCCATTCCAGATCGGTGCTGTTGCGCGTGATGGCGAGGAAGGTCTGACTAAGATTCTGGTTCATTGCGACAACCCGCTGCGCTTGTCGAAGTTACCGTTCTCAAGGAAAAACATGCGGTAGAAATTCGGGTCGTAGTTGCGCAGTTTCTCCCCCGGCAACGACGGCAGTCGCGCGTCCGCCGCCAATGGCTGGACCAGATGCGGGGTGACGATCATCAGCAATTCGCGCTCTTCGCGTTTGATCTGCGAACCCTTGAAAAATGCGCCCAATATGGGGATGTCGCCAAGGCCCGGAAACTTGTTCACCTGTGAACTGTTGGTTGTGCTGATCAAACCGCTGATGACAAAACTTTCGCCATCGCCCAGCGACACGCTGGTGTCAGTGCGGCGAATGGTCAGCGCCGGAACGGTGGTGCCGGCGATGTTCACCGCGTTGGCAAAATCCAGTTCGCTGACTTCCGGTGCGACTTTCAAGGCGATGCGGTCGCGGCCGATGATGGTCGGCGTCAGGGTCAGGCGGATGCCGAATTCCTTGTACTCGATCGACACACTGTCGCTGCCGGAACTGGGGACCGGGATCGGAATTTCGCCACCGGCAAGGAAGCTCGCACTCTGCCCGTTCAGCGCCACCAGACTCGGCCGCGCCAGGGTGTAGGCGAAGCCGCTGGTTTCCAGGGCGTTGATGATCGCCATGGTCTTGCCGCCGACCCAGGAAAAATTGAACAGCGAGTTATCCACCGGCAGGCGCGGCTGCGGCACGCCGTCAATCGGCGGCAGTGTGCCGGGTGAGCCGAACAGGAAATTGCCGCGGGTGCCGATCAGCGAGGCGGTGGCTTCCTTGAGTTTGGTGCGGCTGACTTCGACGAAACGAATGTCGGTCTGCACCTGCGACGGCAGGGTCGGATCGTCGGACGGCACGCTGCTGGTCAGCGCCGTGGTCGCTGCGCCCTGGACGAAAACCATGGCTTGCTGTGGCTGCGTCGAGCAGGCAGTCCAGACCATCAGGCTGGTTGCGCCGGGGCCGACGCCAGTGAGCAAAAAGGACGAACCGCCGTTGGCATGCACGTCGGCAATTTTCGGGTCGCCGACCGCCAGGCGGGTGATCGCCACCGGAGACTGCATGTCCTGCTGGAAGCCTTCACCGATCTCGATCACCGAAGGCAGACGCGGCAGTGCCGAACAATTGCCGACCGCCGCGAGAGCGGTGTCCATCGACAATCCCAACAACAGCAAGGCCCGGAGCGCCGGTTTCAATGTCGGTCTGAGTCGACTCTGCATGCACGTGAATCCTTGCGCAGTCATGGGGTTTGTTGGCTGATCTGGTTGCCGCGAATGATCTCCACCGCGGGCCTGGGGGCCGCGCCGACACTGGCGGCTGAGGGCGCTCGTTGGGCGTTGCCCAAAGCGAGTTGAGTGAACTGGAAAAGCTGGCTGTTGGCGCGATCCAGATGCGCGGGCGATTGCGTTTCGCCGGCCCAATATCTGGCCAACCGTTGTTCTTCGCTGCTGCGCACCGCGAGACGCAACGTGCCGACCTGGGTCGCGAGCATCAGACGGCTGAGCAATTGTTCCGGCACCGCCAGCACCACGGTGCGCGCGGCGATGCGGCGCTGGTCCTGTTTGATTTTTTCTTCGGCGCTGAGGCTGGGCGATGCCGGTTGGCCGTCGTTGGTCAGGCCGTACTGTTCGCCGATCCCGAGCACGCGCAAGGCCGGAACGGCGATCTGCGCTGACTGCTGCAGATTGCTCGCGTCTTCGCGCAAGTACAGCAGCACATCGACATAATCCCCCGGCAGCAATTGCCCGGCGCCACCGATCACTTCGTCGACGGCCACGGTCAGCGCGCGCTCGTCGCGGCGAATCATCCGCGCCAGCGCGCCACCGGCCTGAAAGCTTTCGTTGTTGAGCCAGGTGCCAGCGCTGAGGTGCCGCCAAGGTGTGCGGCCCACGGCTTGTTCAATGCTGGTCAGACTGCCGGCCGGTGCACTGCGCAGTTTTTCCAAGGCCACATCGGCGGCGGTCAACGGTGTGAACGGCGGTACATCGTGGACCAGCACCACCACCGGTTGGCGGGTCTGGTCTTCGGCAATCGCGACAGTCTGTTCAACGCTGAGCGCGGGTACAGCGGGCGCCTCCGCGACCGGGGCCGGCTGACGACTGAGCACCAGCCCCCAGTAACCTACGAGAACCGCGCCGAGCAATAGCAACGCGGCAAGGCCCATGGTGACGCGACTGTTCATGACGGCTCTCCTTTTCCTGCTGCACAAGCCAACTGCAATTGCTCTTGAGAGGCGTACTGATCTGGCAGCTATGAACATGCAACTATTTCGCTATTTCCAAGCTAGCTGATCCAAGCAAAAGCGCCATTAATGACAGGCAAATAACCCACCAAAGTATGAGTTTCGGCCAATTGACAGTGGGAAACGGCGGCGACACGTTGGGATTAATGCTTTGTGATTAATGCGTTCTTACAGTTGTTGGCCGGGGGTTTGTTGACAATGCTCAAGTGGCACGGTGGAACCATGCCGCGGTCGTGATGTGGGCGCCAGGGGCGCGAAGGAGTGGAGCTATGTTTCGTATGACTTTCGATTATCTGATGGCCAAGGCTCGGGCGTTTGCCAGCAGCGAAGAGGGCGCTTCGGCGATTGAGTATGCAATCGTGGTGGCGATGGTGGCGGTGGTGGTGGTTGCATTCGTTAGCCCGCTTGGAGACAGGGTGCTGGCGATTTTCAACAATGTTCTGACGTCGCTCGATGGTACGGCTGTTACTCGGCCAACACCTTGAGGCTTTTGAACACTGCACCTGGCTGATATCGCACTACACTGGATTTACCTTTCAGCATTCAGGTATTGCCTATGAACGCGCCTTCGCCGTCCCGCCAACAGTTGCTTCTGGTCGACGATGAAGAGGACGCGTTGCTGGAGTTGGCGGAGTTGCTGGAGGGGGAGGGCTTTACCTGTCATACCGCGACGTCGGTGAAGTTGGCGTTGCATCTGTTGACCCGGCATCCGGATATTGCCTTGGTGATTACTGATCTGCGCATGCCGGAAGAGTCGGGCATGTCGTTGATCAGGCGGCTGCGTAAGCATACGTCGCGTGAGCATTTGCCGGTGATTGTGATGTCGGGGCATGCGGATATGGAGGATGTCAGCGATATGTTGCGGTTGCAGGTGCTGGATCTGTTTCGCAAGCCGATTTATCACGTCAGGTTGTTGGAGACTCTCGATAATCTGTTTCCAAAGGCTCGGGTTGGGGCTGGGTGAACTCGGCGGCCTTTGGGCCGACCGTGTTGGTGGGGGTTTGGGTGAATATCCGTTGCTGCGGGTGTTGCTGATTACGGTTCCGCCCTTACGGCGGGTCACCTTTTTCAAACGCCAAAAAGGTAACCCAAAAGGCTTGCTCCTACGTTCGGCCCTCGCAGGCTCGGGTTCCTTCGCTCCGGGACTGATCCGGGCGCAGCGGCTCCGGTTTGCTTCGCTGCACCTCCTTCCGCTGTGTCTGGCTGCGCCAGACGGTCGCTGCGCTCCCACGCCCGAATCAATCCCTCCACTCAGCCTTCCGACGTCGCCGGTGGATCAAGATCAAAAGCACTCGAGCTTGCGCTCATTGTTGAGTGGTGCGGCTTCGCCGCGGGCAGCTGCGCTGCTTTGTTTTGGCTTTTGTAGGAGTCAGCCTGCTCGCGAAGGCGGCCTGCTAGCCGACCTGTTTCTCGCTGAATACCCACGATCATAACTGTAGGAGCGAGCCTGCTCGCGAAGGCGGCCTGCCAGCCGACCTGTTTATCACTGAATACCCACGATCAAACTGTGGGAGCGAGCCTGCTCGCGAAGGCTCTCGGCCAGCCGACCTGTCTCTCACTGAACACCCACGATCAAAACTGTAGGAGCGAGCCTGCTCGCGAAGGCGGCCTGCCAGCCGACCTGTTTCTCACTGAACGCCCACGATCAAAACTGTAGGAGCGAGCCTGCTCGCGAAAGCGGTGTGTCAGCTGAAAAAATCCTGACTGACACACCCCTCGCCCCTCACAACTGATAACTGAAACTGATGCTGTACCGCGGCTTGCGATTGAACGTGTCCAGCGCTTCATCGGACATGGCCTTCGCCACTTCCAGGGCGATGTTGTAGTACCTGGCATCGCCAAATCTCAGCCCGACGGCGGTGGATGACAGGTTGTTGGCCTGCACCGGTAGTTGGTTGAACCAGCTGCGCGAGCGGTCGAGGACCACGTAGGGTTGCAGGATGCGCACCCAGTTGCCGTCGCGGTTGAAGCTGTAGTTGACCTCGTAGGCCACGCCCCAGCCCTTGTCGCCCGAGGCCTGGTCGTCGGGGTAGCCACGGCCGAAATTCTGTCCGCCGAACACCGCGCGCTCGCTGTCGGGCAGGGTGTCGTCGCTCCAGTACAGCGCTGCCGAGAGCACGCCTTGCCAGTTGTCGAGAAACTTGTCGCTCTGCACGCCGGACAGTCTCACGCGGAAGAAATCCAGATCGATGTCGTCGTAGTTGGTGTTTGCACCGAGGCTGTCGAAACCCTGGTAGACGCCGGCGCTGAGGATGCGCAGTTGGCGGGCGTCGGCCTTGCGCCAGTCACCTTCGAAGGCGAGGGCGCGGACGTCGGTGCGCAGCTCGGTGCTGAAGGGGAAGTTGACGCCGTCGTAACGCGTCTTGTCGTCCACGGCATACAGGCGCGAGCCGGCGGTCAGCAGTTCGTTGGCGGAGGCGATCAGGGGCATGCTGAAGCCGATCGAGTAGCGATCATTCTCGCGGTGGGTACTCAGGCGCCCACCGCCGCCGACCAGCACTTCGGTGTCCGGGTCGGCGCGGTAGCGCGAAGCCGAGAGGTTGAGTTGCGTGCCTTCGGCGTCGAGGAACTGGCTGTAGTCGAGACGGTAGTAATGCTCTTTGTCATCGCCCGGTGGGAACAGGCCGCTGAGGCTCAACTGTTCGCCCATCGACGTCTGCGAGTTGCTGCTGACGCCGAGCAACGCCTGCGGGCCGTTGCGGTTGTCTTCTGTGGTGCTCAGGGTGCTGGTGAACGGTTTGCGGCTGGCCTGGGCGACCAGGGTGGTGGCGCCATCTGTGGTGCCCGGTGGCGGCACTTGCGCTTGAATCGTTACGCCGGGAATGCGGCTCATCAGCGTGGTGTAGCGCTCGAAGGTCTTGCGCGTCAGCGGGCGTTCAGCCTGGATTTTCGCGGCGAGTCTGTCGAGCAGGCCTTTGACCCGGCCGATGTCGCCCTGCATCTGGATATCGCGCACGTAGCCTTCAACCAGCACCACCCGCGCCACGCCCTCATCGAAGTCCTGTTGCGGCAGAAACGCGTAGGACAACAGGTAGCCGTCGTGCTGGTAGCGACGGGTGATGTTGCGCGTCGCTTCAATCAGTTCGGCAAGGCTGGCCTCACGGCCGATCAATGGTTTGTAGACTTCGGCCAGTTCGTTGAGTGGATAGATCGTGCCGCCTTCGATCTGCACGGTCTTCAGGTTGATCCTGGTTTCCATCAGCAGTGGTTGTGCGGCGGTCGCGCCGGGATCCGGCACTTGCAGCGGCGCCGCGCTCGGGCGATAGGCGTCGGCAGGAAGGTTGGGGACGGGCAGGTTGCGCGTGGTTTCGTTGCTGTTGAGAAAACTGGGCAAGGTGTCGGCGAGGGCAGCGGAACTGAGGCTCAGGCACAGCAGGGATGCCAGTACGCGCATAGGACACTCCATGGTCAGAACACAGCACAGGGCAGGTTTTTCCTTAGAAAAAAGGCGGAAGACTCGTGGGAATCTTCCGCCCTCAACCAAGCGTAGGCGCTGTAGGTAAGGCCGTCGAATCGGCCAGGTGCAATTTAGCGTTTGTTGCCCCCAAGCGCGCCGGTCAGCCCGCCGAGCACCCCGCCCAGGCCGCCAGTTGTACCGCCAGTGGCAGTGCCGCTGTTGACCAGCCCACCGACGGCCGCCACGGTGCCGCCGACATTGGTTACCAGCCCACCGACTGCCGTGGTCACCGGGGTGTTGGTCGCGGCGATCGCACCGCCGAGGCTGCCCACCGCAGCGCCCACCTGGCCGGTGATACCGGCAACCGGAGTGCCGAGACCGGTGGCTGCGCCGACCTGTTGAGTGACAGTGGTGACCGCGCTGGTCACAGGGTTGAGACCTGCTCCCACTGCGGCGCCAACGCTTGCCAGCGGCGAAGTGGGAGCGGTGATCGGTGTGCCCGAGCCACCGAGTACGGTGTTGAGCGAAGCGACTGCGTTGCCCAGGCCACCCGCGGTAACGCCACCGGCACTGACCACGCCGCTGGTGCTGCCGGCATTCAGACCGGTGCCAACATTGACCACTGCGCCACCGACGGTTTGCAGCAGGCCGGTGCCGCCCAGACCACCACCGACGCCACCGGTACCTGAGCCAGTGCCGTTGGACACCAGACCGCCCGCTTTGCCGACCGCCGTGCCGGCGTTGCTCAAGGCGCCGCCCAGGGTGTTGGTCAGGGCACTGCCGTTGCCTGCATCGGTGACTTTGCCGCCAAGGCTGTTCACCGTGCCGCCCACCTTCGAGATCACACCTTTGAGCGGATCACCCAGGGCGGTGGCATCGCCAAGTTTATCGGTGGTGCTTTCGACCATGGCGATCACCGGCACCAGGCCGCTGCCGACCTTGTTGGTCAACTGGCTGGTCGGGCCGTTGCTGAGGGTGGTGTTGAGGGTGTCGCCGAGCATGGTGACTTTTTCACCTATGCCATCGACCAGCGGCACTACTTTGGTCACGACGCCACCGACCACGGGAACGCGGCTGGTCGCTGTGTTCAGTTTGGCGCTGAGATCAGATACGCCATCACCGACATCCGAGACCACACCGCCAACCGAGGCCACGGTGGTGGTCAATCCCTTCGGATCGGTGGCCAGTTTGCCGATGCCATTGCTCACGCCATCGCCCAAGGTGCTGACGACATTGCCAGCGGTATTGGCGACGCTCTGCACAATGCCGCCGGCCAGCGGAACGTTGCTCAAAGCATCACCTACTTGGCCCACGCCATCGCCGACACCGCTGACGGTTTTGCCGACATCCTGCACCAGTGTGGTGGTCACCAGCGAAGGCGCGGCCGGATTGGTCGGGGTGGTGGGATCAGTGGGGTCTGTCGGGTTGGTCGGATTGGTTGGATCGGTGCCGCCGCCGGTTCCGCCAGTGCCACCGGTACCACCCGTGCCCGCTGTTCCGTCGCCAGTACCACCGGTCCCGCCTGTGCTAGCAGTATCGCCGCCGGTTCCACCACCTGCGCCGCCGCTGCCATCGGTACCCGCCGTACCATCTGCAGTCGAGCTGCCGGAGCTGCTGCGATGACCGCCACCGCCGCTGCTGCAGCCGACGAGTCCTACAGAAAGAATCAGTGCCAGCGCGATTGCCGATCTGGACCACATCACTTGAGTTTTCATGATTGAGATTCCTGCACCTGTCACAACGTTACGTTGCCTTCGATGGCCCGCTGATCTGTCGTCGGCGATGCCTCGTCCGTGCTGGTAATCTCAGTCGATCGCAGGTTTTGCACCATTCTCAAGTTGGTATTAACCCCTTTATATACAAGGCCCGGCGCAATGCCGAAGGACTAATACGCAGGTGATAAACGGGCAAAAAAAAGCCTTGAAATTCAAGGCTCGATTTTTTGCAAAGCGGCGGGCAGGGCGCGGAAAAACTTAAGTGATATATACACAATTAACGGGTTTTTCCGCCCCGTCAGATCAGGCGATCGGTTGCCATTGGCCGACCATATGTTCCAGGTCGCCGGCACCGACCAGACGCAATTCGCCGCTGGAGCCCGCTGCGCTCGCCAGCAACGTCACTTCACTGGGCAGGCGCACCGGTTTGCGAAAATGCACGGCGATTTCCAGGTTGGCTTTGGGCAGGTGATCAGAGAGCGCCGCCAGCGTGCGTGCCTTGTTCCACAAACCATGCGCGATCGCCGTGGGAAAACCGAACAGCTTCGCGCTCGCTGCACTCAGGTGAATCGGGTTGTAGTCGCCGGAGACTTTCGCATATTGGCGACCGATATCCGCCGGCGCCGTCCAGCGCGTCACCTCGAGCAAATCCTGCGACGGCTCCCAGTCATGTGCCTGCGCCTCGCCCTCGAGTTTCACGCCGCGACAGAGCATCCGGCTCTCGGCTTCCCACAGCGGACCGAGCTGATCGTCCAGGGTGGTGAGCAGATCGAACGTCGCGCCCTTGGCATGCGGCTGCAGGTTGTGCACGCGCACGCTGACTTGCGCGCGACTGATAGCCCCCATCGGGCGCAACACGCGAATGCGGTTGCTCAGGTGAATCAGCCCGAGCAGCGGGAACGGAAAGTCCTTTGCCGTGAGCAATTGCATCTGCAAGGCGAAGGCGAGGATATGTGGATAGGTCGGCGGCAGCAGGCCATCATCGACGAAACCGCAGACCTTGCGATAAGCCGCCAGCCGCTTGCCGTCGATATCGACCCAGCAGCGCAGACCGCTGTCGGGCAGTTGCGTGCCGGTGATTTTGCGCCGTGTCGCCGCGCGCGAATAAAGCCCCGGAAGACTCGGTTCACGATCCAGCGTTTGCCATTCGATGTTCATGCTCAAGCCCCCAGCACACTTTGGCCACACACCCGCAGCGCTTGGCCGGTGAACGCGCCCGTGCCCGGTTGCGCCAGCCACGCCACAGCCTCGGCAACGTCTTGCGGCAAGCCGCCCTGGCCCAGCGAACTCATGCGCCGCCCGGCCTCGCGCAGGCCGAACGGAATGTGCGCAGTCATTTGCGTCTCGATAAAACCGGGGGCGACGGCGTTGATGCTGATCCCGCGTTCCAGCAGTGTCGGCGCCCAGGCCTGGGCCAGACCGATCAGGCCAGCCTTGCTTGCTGCGTAGTTGGTCTGCCCGCGATTGCCGGCGATGCCGCTGATCGAGGCGAGCAGGACCACCCGTGCGTTGTCGCGCAGGGTGCCGCTGTCGAGCAGGGCCTTGGTCAGTACTTGCGGCGCATTGAGGTTGACGGCCAGCACCGCGTCCCAGAATTCCGGGGTCATGTTGGCCAGGGTCTTGTCGCGGGTGATACCGGCGTTGTGCACGAGGATGTCGAGCCCGTCGGGCAGGTGTTCGATCAATTGGGTGGCGGCATCATCGGCGCAGATATCGAGAGTGATCGCGCGGCCGCCGAGGCGGGCGGCGAGGGCTTCGAGGTCGGTCTTGGCCGGTGGCACATCGAGCAGAATCACTTCGGCGCCATCGCGGGCGAGGGTTTCGGCAATCGACGCGCCGATCCCGCGTGCAGCACCCGTGACCAACGCCTTGCGCCCCGCCAGCGGTCGGGTCCAGTCGGTCACCGGCGTGGCGCACGCGGTCAGACGAATCACTTGGCCGGAAACGAACGCACTTTTCGGCGAGAGGAAGAATCGCAGCGGGCCTTCCAGTTGATCTTCGGCACCCTCGCCAACGTAGATCAGCTGCAATGTGCCACCGCCGCGCAGCTCTTTGGCCAGCGAGCGCGAGAAGCCTTCGAGTGCGCGCTGCGCGCTGGAGGCGAACGGATCACGCAGGGTTTCCGGCGCGCGACCAAGGATCACCAGATGCGCGCTATGGTCGAGGTTCTTCATCAATGGCTGGAAGAATTCGCGCAGTTGCTTGAGCTGGTCGGTGTGTTGCAGATCGCTGGCGTCGAACACCACCGCTTTGAGCTTCGGCCCGTGGCCGGGAATCCACGCGGTGGCCAGCGCGGACTCGGTGCCGTAGCTGTAGATTGCATCGGTCAGGCGATTGGCAAACACACTGATCCGTTCGGCCAGTGGCCCGCCACCGATCAACAGCGCACCCTCGATCGGCCGCAGACGCCCCGCTTGCCAGCGTTCCAGCCGCACCGGCGACGGCAGGCCCAAGGCCCCGACCAGACGATGGCCGAAGGATGAGTTGGCGAAGTCGATATAGCGGTCAGACATGGAACGCTCTCCAGAAGTTGGGGTTCAAAGTGTGGACTGTCCACGGCAATCAATCGTTCGATCGGCGCATTAAGGCCTACGCTGGTTTAGCAGAGTAGTTTGGCCGCGGTGGTTTTGTAGCCAGACACAAATCCAGAAACAACACCGGCCCCTTGTAGGAGTGAGCCTGCTCGCGATAGCGGTGGGTCAGAAACGTGTCATTAGCCTGATACACCGCTATCGCGAGCAGGCTCACTCCTACAAAGGATCTATGTGAATTCGCAAGTCTGACAGGAGCTTTTATGACTCAGCTGCGCCGCGTCGCGATCATCGGCGGTAACCGCATCCCCTTCGCCCGCTCCAACGGGCCGTATGCCACGGCCAGCAATCAGGCGATGCTGACGGCCGCGCTGGAAGGCCTGATCGAGCGCTACAACCTGCACGGCCAGCGCATCGGCGAGGTGGTAACGGGCGCGGTGCTTAAATTGTCACGGGATATGAACCTGACCCGCGAGTGCGTGCTCGGTTCGCGCCTGTCTCCAGCGACGCCGGCCTATGATATTCAGCAAGCCTGCGGCACGGGTCTGGAAGCGGCGCTGCTGGTGGCCAACAAGATCGCGCTCGGCCAGATCGACTGCGGCATCGCTGGCGGCGTCGACACCACTTCCGATGCGCCGATCAGCGTCAGCGAAGGCCTGCGCAGGATTCTTCTGCAAGCCAACCGCGCGAAGAGCACCGCTGACAAACTGAAAACCCTGCTGCAATTGCGCCCCCGGCATCTGATCCCCGAATTCCCGCGCAACGGCGAGCCGCGCACTGGCCTGTCCATGGGCGAGCACTGTGAATTGATGGCGCAGACCTGGAATATCCCCCGGGAACAACAGGATCAACTCGCCTTCGAAAGTCATCACAAACTCGCCGCTTCCTACAGCGAAGGCTGGCATAACGATCTGATGACACCGTTTCTTGGCCTGACCCGCGACAACAACCTGCGTCCTGACCTGACCCTGGAAAAACTCGCCACGCTGAAGCCGGCGTTCGAGAAAAGCGCCAAGGGCACGCTGACTGCGGGCAACTCTACGCCTCTCACCGATGGTGCTTCGGTGGTGTTGCTCGGCAGTGAAGAATGGGCCAACGAGCGCGGCTTGCCGATCCTTGCTTATCTGCGCGACGGCGAAGCGGCGGCTGTGGATTTCGTCAACGGTGCCGAGGGCCTGCTGATGGCGCCGGTGTATGCCGTGCCACGCTTGCTGGCGCGCAACGGCCTGACCTTGCAGGATTTCGATTACTACGAGATTCACGAAGCGTTCGCCGCGCAGGTGTTGTGCACGCTCAAGGCCTGGGAAGATCCCGAATATTGCAAAACCCGCCTGGGACTCGACACGCCGTTGGGTTCGATTGATCGCAGTCGGCTTAACGTCAAAGGCAGCTCCTTGGCGGCGGGGCATCCGTTTGCCGCGACCGGCGGGCGGATTGTGGCGAACCTGGCCAAGCTGCTGGATGCGGCCGGCAAGGGGCGGGGGTTGATCTCGATCTGTGCGGCCGGCGGGCAGGGTGTCACTGCGATTATCGAACGCTGAAAAAGCCCCTCACCCTAACCCTCTCCCAAAGGGAGAGGGGACCGAGTGGGGGATGCTTGAAATCGACGCCGACCTGAGCGTCCTTCACCGAATCCAAAGCTGCGATTAAAGCCATAATCGCTGCGGTCTCTCAGGTCGATGTATTACGGGAGACACTCGGTCGGCCCCCTCTCCCTCTGGGAGAGGGCTGGGGTGAGGGCCATGAGGTCACACCATTCATGTCAGATTCTGTCGCAAATGCCCTTGCCGGCCGATACCAATCAATGCCACGGTCTCGGCTATGATTCGCCCCGGTCGCTACGTTCGATCCGGCACAGTGTGTGCATCCTCAAGGTTCACAGGTCGGCACCCCCTCCCCGTCGGACGAGGATTGCCGTATAACGAGTGACATTCGCGTGTTTGGTAATAAAGGACCCACAATAAAAGCTGATGAAGACTCCAAAACGCATTGAACCCCTGATCGAGGACGGTCTGGTCGACGAAGTGCTGCGCCCACTGATGAGTGGCAAAGAGGCAGCTGTTTATGTAGTGCGCTGCGGCAATCAGTTGCGTTGCGCCAAGGTCTACAAGGAGGCGAATAAACGCAGTTTCCGCCAGGCGGCCGAGTATCAGGAAGGCCGCAAGGTTCGCAACAGTCGCCAGGCGCGGGCCATGGCGAAGGGGTCCAAGTTCGGTCGCAAAGAGACCGAGGACGCCTGGCAGAACGCCGAAGTGGCGGCGCTGTTCCGTCTGGCCGGTGCGGGTGTGCGGGTGCCGAAGCCCTATGACTTCCTCGACGGCGTGCTGTTGATGGAGTTGGTGGCGGATGAATTTGGCGATGCTGCGCCGCGTCTGAACGATGTGGTGCTGGAGCCGGATCAGGCGCGCGAGTATCACGCCTTCCTGATTTCGCAGATCGTGCTGATGTTGTGTACCGGTCTGGTGCACGGTGACCTCTCCGAGTTCAACGTGCTGCTGACCCCGACCGGTCCGGTCATTATTGACCTGCCTCAGGCAGTCGACGCTGCGGGCAACAACCATGCGTTCAGCATGCTCGAGCGCGACGTTGGCAACATGGCTTCGTACTTCGGGCGTTTCGCGCCGGAGTTGAAGAAGACCAAGTACGCCAAGGAAATGTGGGCGTTGTACGAAGCCGGCACCTTGCACCCGAACAGTGTGCTGACCGGCGAGTTCGACGATCCGGAAGACCTGGCCGATGTCGGCGGGGTCCTGCGCGAAATCGAAGCGGCGCGCCTCGACGAGGAACGCAAGCAGGCCATTCGCGCGGCAGACGACGCACCGAAAGGCAAACCTGAAGAACCGCCTCCACCGCCGTGGATGCAGTGATCGCTTGATGAGAAACCCGGCTTCGGCCGGGTTTTTTGTGCCCGCGCACTTTCCGCAAACGCGAGCGTGCCCTTGTAGGAGCTGCCGAAGGCTGCGATCTTTTGCCTTTGCTTCAAGGACAAGATCAAAAGATCGCAGCCTTCGGCAGCTCCTACAAGGACCGTATGTGAGTACCCCGCGCAACACCCACCTGATCGTAACCGCCCGGCTGATCTCCGATTTCGGCGCCTTCCTCAACATGGTCGCGCTGGCCACTTACGTTTATCTGCTGAGCAACAGCGCCATGAGTGTCGGCATCTTCCTCGCCAGCCGCGTCGGTGGCGGGATTTTTGCCAGTCTGCTTGGCACACGCTTCTACCGGCGCTGGCAGGGTCGCGCGCCGCTGATTGCTTTCGATCTGTTGCGCGCTGCACTGCTGGGGCTGCTGTTGGTCACACCGGCGAATCAGCAGGCATGGCTGTTGCCAGTCATCGCCTTCGGCCTCGGCCTGGGCAATTCAATGTTCGCCATCGGCCTCAACAGCCAGTTGCCGCGCTTGATCGACCCGGCGCACCTGCTCAAGGCCAACGCCTGGATCACCTCGGCGTCCTCAGCAGCCATGGTCGGCGGCAGTCTGGTGTCGGGGTTGCTGGTGGCCGCTTTCGGTTTTGAAACGGTCTTCGCCCTCAATGCGCTGACCTATGTGCTCGCGGCGCTGCTGATCGTGCCACTGCATTTCGAGAAGGCAGATATCAGCGAACAGCCGGAACACGGCGAATGGTTTGCGCTTCGGCAGGGCTTGCGCTCGGCGCCGGTGGTCGCGGCGATGCTCGCGGTGACCATGGCCGACACCTTGGGCAGTGCTGCGCATAACGTTGGCTTCCCGATCATTGCGAAACTGCTCACCCCGGACGCGGCCAGCACGACGTTGGGCCTGGCGCTTGCGGTATGGGCCAGCGGCAAACTGCTCGGCGCGCGCATCGCCAGTCGTCTGAAGGGCTCGGAGAATCGCCATCTCGAACGCAGGTTTTTCTGCGGCGTGGCGCTGATGTCCTGCGGCTTCATTCTGATGTTCCAGCAACACAGTCTCTTGGGACTGCTGCTGTTCGCCTTGCCGGCGGGACTGGGCGATGGCGTTTCCGAAGTGAGCCTGCTGTCACGGCTGCAACGGGAACCTGCGGCTTTGCGCCTGCCGATTTTCAGTGTGCTGACCTTGCTGCAGATGACCGGTTTCGGCATCGGCATGCTGGTTGCCGCGCCGTTCTATGGGTGGTGGACGCCAGGGGCCGTGGTCATGCTGTTCCACGGCATTCCCCTCGGCACCCTGTGCGTGGTGACGCTGTTGCGGATCAGGCGCGAGCGGGTTGCGCGCAGCAGCCCGACGCCAGTTCCTTGAGGATCGGGCAATCCGGGCGGTGATCACCGCTGCAGTGCTCGACCAGATCCTGCAGGGTGTCGCGCAACTCGCCGAGCTCGCGGATCTTCTGGTTCAACTCGTCGATGTGCTGACGCGCCAGTGCCTTCACATCGGCGCTCGCGCGCTGGCGATCCTGCCAGAGGGTCAGCAGCTTGCCGACCTCCTCCAGGGAAAAGCCCAGATCCCGCGAGCGCTTGATGAACGCCAGCGTGTGCAGGTCATCGCTGCCGTATACGCGGTAACCGCTGTCGGTGCGATTGGCCGCCTTGAGCAGGCCGATCGACTCGTAATAGCGAATCATTTTTGCACTCAGGCCACTCTGCCGGGCCGCTTGGCCGATGTTCATCGGTGTTCCTCCAGGTCCTTGGGTTTCCAGGTTTTCAACAGTAGCGCATTGCTCACCACACTGACGCTGGACAGCGCCATCGCTGCACCCGCCAGCACCGGATTGAGGAAGCCGAACACCGCCAGCGGAATGCCGATCAGGTTGTAGACAAAGGCCCAGAACAGGTTCTGACGAATCTTCGCGTAGGTCTTGCGGCTGATCTCCAGTGCCGCGGGCACCAGTCGCGGGTCGCCGCGCATCAGGGTGATGCCGGCCGCATGCATGGCGACGTCGGTGCCGCCGCCCATGGCGATGCCGATGTCTGCGGCGGCGAGCGCCGGGGCGTCGTTGATGCCGTCGCCGACCATGGCGACCACACCCGTTTTCTTCAGCTCGGCGACGGTCGCGGCCTTGTCCGCCGGCAGCACTTCGGCGTGAACATTGCGGATGCCCAGCGCTTCGGCCACCACGCGCGCGCTGCCACGGTTGTCGCCGGTCAGCAGATGGCTGTGGATATCTCTGGCGGCGAGTTGTTGCACCGCTTGCAGGGCGCCGGCTTTCAGCGTGTCACCGAAGGCGAACAGACCGAGGACGCGTGGTTCAGGACTTTGCTCGATCAACCACGACAATGTGCGGCCTTCACTTTCCCAAGCCTCGGCGGATGCGCTCAATTCACCGGCACTCAAAGCGCTTTCATCGAGCATCCGCCGATTGCCCAGCGCCAAGCGCCGGCCATCCAGCGTGCCGGCAATGCCGCGTCCGGTCAGCGACTGGCTGTCGCTGACATCGGGCACGTTCAAGCCGCGTTCGGCGGCGGCATCCAGCACCGCTTTGGCCAAGGGGTGCTCGCTGCCGCGCTGCAACGCGCCGGCCAGTCTCAGCAGGTTGTTTTCGTCTCCATCGATCGCATTGAAGTGGGCGATCTGCGGTGTCCCCGAGGTCAGCGTGCCGGTCTTGTCGAACACCACAGTGCTGACTTCATGGGCGCGCTCCAGCGCTTCGGCGTCCTTGATCAGAATGCCGTGGCGCGCGGCGACGCCGGTGCCGGCCATGATCGCCGTCGGGGTGGCAAGGCCGAGGGCGCACGGGCAGGCGATCACCAGCACGGCGACGGCATTGATCAATGCGGTTTCCAGCGGCGCGCCATACAGCCACCATCCGATCAGCGTGGCCAGGGCGATCAGCAACACGGTCGGCACGAAAATCCGGCTGACCTTGTCCACCAGTTTCTGGATCGGCGCTTTCGCCGCTTGTGCGTCTTCGACCAGACGAATGATCCGCGCCAGCACGGTTTCCGCGCCGAGCGCCTGGGTGCGCACCAGCAAACGACCCTCGCCATTGATCGCGCCGCCGGTGACCTTGTCGCCCGGCTGTTTCGGCACCGGCAGGCTTTCGCCGCTGATCAGCGCTTCGTCGGCGTGGCTCTGGCCGTCGACGACTTCGCCATCCACCGGGAAGCGTTCGCCGGGTTTGACCAGCACCAGATCGTCGAGGCGCAGGGCGCTGATGGCAACGTCCTGCTCACGGCCATTGACCACTTGAATCGCCCGCTCCGGCCGCAGTGCTTCAAGAGCGCGAATGGCGCTGGCGGTCTGGCGTTTGGCGCGGCTCTCGAGGTATTTGCCGAGCAGCACCAGGGCGATGACCACGGCCGAGGCTTCGAAGTACAGATGCGGCATGCGTCCGGCGGCCGTCGCCCATTCATACACGCTCAGCCCATAACCGGCGCTGGTACCGAGGGCGACGAGCAGATCCATATTGCCGGCACCGGCGCGCACGGCTTTCCACGCCGCGACATAAAAGCGTGCGCCGAAGACGAATTGCACGGGTGTGGCGAGGGCGAATTGCGCCCAGGCCGGAAGCATCCAGTGAATGCCGAACGGCTGCAGCAACATCGGCAACACCAGCGGCAGCGCGAGGGCGATCGCACAGATCAGTGCCCAGCGCTCGCGGTGCAGGCGTTTTTGCTGGTCGTCGGATCGCGGCCCTTCGGCTTGCCAGACGCTGGCCGAATAACCGGCCCTGCTCACCGCATCGAGCAGGGGCTGCGCATCGACCTGACCGAGCAGTTCGATATGCGCACGTTCGTTGGCCAGATTGACGCTGACACTGTTCACGCCGGGGACTTTGCTCAGGGCTCGCTCGACGCGACCGACGCAGGACGCGCAGGTCATGCCGTCGATGCTTAGCTCAAGGGTTTGCCGGGGCACGCTGTAACCGGCGCGCTCCACGGCTTGCATCAGCGCCGGCAGGCTGTCGCCGGGCGCCTGCACTCGAGCCTGCTCGGTGGCGAGGTTGACGCTGACGGCGCTGGCGCCGCTGACTTTGCGCAGAGCCCGCTCGACACGCCCGGCGCAACTGGCGCAGGTCATGCCGGCAATCGGCAGATCGAAAGTGGTGGATTCGGACATCGGTCGCGCTCCCTGTAGTGGATGCCTACAGGATCAACCTTGCCATGCGGGCAAGGTCAAGCACCATTCTTGAGGGATTGAGCCTGCTCGCGAATGCGGTGCATCATTCAGCAATCATGTTGACTGATCCGGCGCTTTCGCGAGCAGGCTCGCTCCCACAGGTCGGGTATTGTTTCAGTAACCCAGGCCCGCCGGCTTCAGGTACACGCCTTCAGCATTCATCGCCAGGCGGAACTTCAGCACATCCCCGGCATGCAGCACGACCTCCTGCGAACCCGGCGCCAGCATGCCGGGATTGCAACCCGGTGCCTGCCCCGGCAGCAGCTTCAAGCGCAGCGAAACCTTGCCCGGCGGCAGGTTGAACGAAGTGCTCTGCTCCTGAAACAGTCGCGCCGAGAGCTGGTCCTGGATGTACACGCCGATCTCGCACGAGGTCGCGACTTCGAGGCGCTCGCGGGAAATGATCAGTACCGCGTAATCCTCGCCGGCGGCTTGCACCTGCGGGACGGCGGTGAAAAGGCTGAGCAAGCCAAACAGGCTCAAAGATGACCAGCGCATGGCTGAATCTCCTGAATTTCAGTCATTGATGCACGCAGCTTGGCCGAGCGCGGCGCCGATTGCCAGCCCGGCAGTTTTTCGCAGAACTTGACCTTGCCATCGTGGCAAGCTTGAAACTGCCGGCAACCTCACTCAAAGGAGTCTTCCCATGCAAGTGTTCAACGTTCAAGGCATGTCCTGCGGTCATTGCGTCAAAGCCATCACCCAAGCGGTGCAGGCCATGGATCCGGCGGCCAGCGTGCGGGTCGACTTGGCAGCCAAAGAAGTCGGCGTCGAAAGCGCGCTGAATGCCGATCAGGTCATCGAAGCGATTCGCGAAGAAGGTTATGAGGTGAAGCTCGTCCGAAATTGATCGTTAGCGAGCTATCGGAATGTTCAAGGCGTCCGGGCGCGGCTAGACTGTCGGGCTGCGACTTGCCCACCTGGATGCCTGATGAATTTCCGTACCATTTTGATACTCGGCGCCTTGAGCGCCTTCGGTCCTTTGGCGATCGACTTCTATTTACCCGCGTTTCCGGCGATGGCCCTGGCGTTCGGCACCGATGAGCAGCATGTTCAGCTGACGCTGGCGGCGTACTTCCTCGGCCTGTCCCTCGGTCAACTGGCGTACGGGCCGATTTCCGATCGTTTCGGCCGGCGGCTTCCACTGCTCAGCGGCGTCGCCCTGTTCACCCTGGCGTCATTGGCCTGCGCCTACGCGCCGAGTCTGGAATGGCTGATCGGCGCGCGTTTCGTCCAGGCATTGGGCGGTTGCGCAGGCATGGTGATTTCCCGTGCGGTGGTTGCCGACAAGTGCGACGCAGTGGGCTCGGCGAAGGTCTTTTCCCAACTGATGCTGGTGATGGGCCTGGCGCCGATTCTGGCGCCGATGCTCGGCGGTCTGCTGGTCAACACTACGGGTTGGCAGTCGATCTTTCTGGTGCTCACCGGGTTCAGTGCGGCGGCGGGCCTGGCGGTGGCGTTGGGGCTGCCGGAAAGCATGCCGGCCCACGTGCCGCGCCAGCCGCTGTCCGGCGCATTGCGCCAGTACGCGCGACTGGTCAAGGATTCGGTCTACCTCGGCCATGCCCTGACCGGTGGCATCGCCATCGCCGGGATGTTCGCCTACATCGCCGGCTCACCATTTGTGTTCATCAAGCTCTACGGCGTACCGGCCGAGCATTTCGGCTGGCTGTTCGGCACCAACGCGGCAGGCTTCATTCTGGTGGCGCAGGTCAATGCGCGGCTGCTGGCCAAACGTGGCCCGGCGTTTTTGCTGGTGCGCGCCGTGTGGGTGTACTTCCTCGCCGGACTGACCTTGCTGGCGGTCAGCGCAATGCGTCCTGATGCCCTGTGGCCGCTGCTGATTCCGCTGTTCATCTGCATCGCCAGCCTCGGTTGCATCATTCCCAACGCTTCGGCCTGCGCGATGAACGGTCAGGGCGCCCGTGCTGGCAGCGCTTCGGCGATGCTCGGTTGCCTGCAATTCAGCATCGCCGCCGGGGCAGCTGCATTGGTGGGTGTGTTGCACGATGGCAGCGCCGTGCCGATGGCCATGGTCATCAGCCTGTGCGGTTTGCTGGTGGTGAGCGTCGCGCTGCTCACCCGGCGTCTGCAGAATGCCCGGGCGCTGGCGCAAGCCCAAGCCCAAGCCCAAGCCCAAGCCCAAGCCTAGAGGCTTGAAAACTCAGCCAGCGGCGCGCTGCTGGCTGGGTTCGGGGATCCGGTGGGGCGCGCAGAGCCGCGCTTCGAGGGTGCGCGTGAAGGCCAAAGCTTCGGCTTCACTGCGAAAGGTCACGACATGCTGGTCCAGACATACCTGCCACTGAGACTTCGCCACTTCTTTTATCAGGATCTTCATTGCTGACCTCCCTTGCGTAAAAGATGTATCGCAGAGGCTTCGATTGTAGACCCCTATATCCGCGCAATTGTGACAAGGGTCAGGCAACTGACTGACGGCAAAAAGCCCCGCAACCGCTCTGGCATCACGAGCGACTGCGGGGCTTTTATTGTTTAGAAACCTTCTAAAACAATTTTCCCCTTGGCCTTGCCGCTTTCCAGCAGCTCATGGGCGCGCCGCAGGTTGGCCGCGTTGATCACGCCGAAGTGCTCGCCCAGGGTGGTTTTCAAGGTCCCGGCGTCAATCAGCTCGGCGACGCGGTTGAGCAGCTTGTGCTGTTCGATCATGTCTGGCGTTTCGAACAGCGATCGGGTGTACATGAACTCCCAGTGCAGCGACAGGCTCTTGCGCTTGAGCAGGCTGATGTCGAGCGACTTCGGATCGTCGATCAGCGCCAGTTTGCCTTGCGGCGCGAGGGCTTCGACCAGTTGCGCGAGATGCTGATCGGTCTGGGTCAGGCTGGCGACATGGGTCACGCTGTCGATGCCGGCGCGTTTCAACTCTTCGCTCAGGGGCTGACTGTGATCGATAACCAGATCGGCGCCGAGTTCACTGACCCACTCACGGGTTTGTGGACGGGAAGCGGTGCCGATGACTTTCAGGCCGGTCAACTGCCTGGCCAGTTGGGTAAGGATCGAGCCAACGCCCCCCGCCGCACCGACGATCAGCAGGCTCTGGCCTTGATCGGTGTTGCCTTCGCTGATCTGCAGGCGCTCGAAGAGCATTTCCCAAGCAGTGATCGCGGTCAGCGGCAGCGCGGCGGCTTCGGCAAAACCCAAGGATTTGGGCATGTGGCCGACGATGCGCTCATCGACCACGTGCAGTTCGCTGTTGCCACCGGCCCGGGCAATCGAACCTGCGTAGAACACCTTGTCACCGGCCTTGAACAGGGTGACGTCGCTGCCGACCGCCTTGACCACACCGGCAACGTCCCAGCCCAGCACTTTCGCCGCGCCGTTTTCCGGCGCCGCGTTCTGCCGCACTTTGGTGTCGACCGGGTTGACCGAGATGGCTTTGACCTCCACCAACAGGTCGCGCGGGCCGGCGACCGGCTCTGGCAGTTCAATGTCCTGCAGGGACTTGGTGTCGCTGATCGGCAGGGACGCGTAATAGGCGATGGCTTTCATGGATGGCTCCGTACAGGTGATAGAAGAAGAAAATCGGGATGAATTCGATGGAGGCCATCATTGGCTATTTCTCTGCGCGATAAAAGCGGCTAAAAGAGCAGGCTCTTTCAATATTTTTTTGATAATCGAGGCTGTGCATGCTGCGTTTTGATGACTTGCAGTTGTTTGTCCGCGCGGCGGATCTGGGCAGCCTGTCGGCGGCGGCGCGGGGGATGGACATGTCGGCGGCGGTGGCCAGTGCGGCGTTGAAGCGCATCGAGCAGCAACTGGGCGCACGCCTGCTGGCGCGTTCGACCCGCAGCCTGCGTCTGACCGCCGAAGGTGAAGGCTTCCTCGAATACGCCCGCGCCGCCCTGAGCAATCTCGACGAAGGCCGCCGCCTGCTGGCCAGCGGGCAGGATCAGGTCAGCGGGATCCTGCAGCTTTCGGCGCCCTCGGACTTCGGTCGCAATCTGCTGCTGCCGTGGCTCGACGCGTTTCAGCGGGAACACCCGAAACTGACGGTGCGCCTGCTGCTGGGTGACCGCATCGCCGATCTGTTCCGGCAACCGGTGGACATCGCCTTGCGCTATGGCGAGCCGGAAGATTCCAGCCTGATTGCCTTGCCCATCGCGCCACACAATCGCCGGGTGTTGTGCGCATCGCCCGACTATGTGGCCCGACACGGCGAGCCGCGCCAGCTCGAGCAACTGGCCCAGCACAACTGCCTGTTGTACATGCTCGGCAGCCGCGTTCACGACCACTGGAGTTTTCACGATGGCAGGCGCGAAGTCAGCCTGACCGTCAGCGGCGATCGCTTCAGCGATGATGCCGACGTGGTGCGGTTATGGGCGCTGGCCGGTGCCGGGATTGCCTATAAATCCTGGCTCGACGTGGGTACCGATGTGCTCGCCGGGCGCCTCAAGGTACTGATGCCGGAACTGCTGTGTGAGCGCGCACCGCTGAATCTGTTGTGCGCCCATCGCGCACAATTGAGTAAGCCGGTGAACCTGCTGAGGGAGATGCTCGCCAGTCGATGCGCCGAATTGAGTAGTCAATTTCCCGCTTTCCACAAAGTTGATCATTAGTCGCAGGCAAATAGAGAAATTTCTGTCAGGAACAATCGCCACCTGCGCAGGCCCGGGCGCAGGACGTCTGGCGTAACCCGCTTATACTAGCGCCCGCCTCATGCCTGCACTGACACCCGGCGCGCAGACCCCGTAACGCGTTGCCGGCTTTTGGTGACGGTTGCAACTTCTGCTGCCAGGTTGTGTGCCGGAGCAGCTGGTGTCGGTGGCATCCCTTGCCCCCGATCCAGGGCGATTTTCGCGTGTTGGCCGATCATCCGTTAGCGGCCAAGATGTCTCCGAGCGGTAGACGATACGATTCAACAGGGAGTGAACATATGGAACATGCACCGTGCATCAGCCAGATCGCGACATTGCTGGCCGACCCCAAGCGCAGCGCGATGATGTGGGCGTTGATGGATGGCTCGGCGCGGCAAGCCGAAGAGCTGGCGCTGCTGGCCGGGCTCTCGCCGTCGTCGGCCAGTGCGCATCTGGGGCGACTGTCCGCGGGTGGTCTGTTGAACGTCGAAATGCGTGGGCGCAAACGCTTCTTTCGCCTGGCGGCTCCGGAAGTCGGGGCGGCGATCGAGGCATTGGCCAGCGCCACCATTGCCAGCGCGCCACGGCAAATCCCCGCTGCGCTGAAACGCACCTCGACCATGGTCAGGCCGCAGGCGGCGCCGTCTTCGCTGTTGCGCGCGCGGTTCTGCGACGATCATCTGGGCGGCACCCTGGCAGCCGACCTGTATCAGCGCCTGCTCGATGCCGGCTGGATCGAACAGCTTGAGCAGCGGGTGGTAGTGACGCACAAGGGCTCGACCCGACTGGCCCAGCGCGGCGTGTTCATTCAGGCCCTGGCGCACCGCAACGTGCAGGTGGCCTGTGCCTGCCCGGACTGGAGCGAGCGCCGTCCGCACATGGGTGGCTCACTCGGCGCGGCGCTGTTGCAGTTGTTCATGCAGTCTGGCTGGCTGACCTTGCCCAACGATTCCCGCGCCTTGCAGTTGACCGCCACCGGCCAGCGCGAAATCCATCGCTTTGCCAAGGAAACCGAGCTGGAAACAGCGTTCTAGAGCATTGCCCTGCAATGAGCTGATGCGCAACGTCGTCTACGGCTGTGAACAGGTCGTATCCAGTACGGCCTCCGAATGACCATCACGCACACTCGATCCGGGGATTTTCCGGATGGGGGAGCGCAACATGAATACACAACGCTTTAGCGCGGCTGAGCGCCTGGAACGGCTGCCGGTCAGTGGTTATCACCGCGTCATTTTCATCATCATCGCCTTGGCATTTTTCTTCGATTCCATGGATCTGGCGATGATGACCTTCCTGCTCGGCTCGATCAAAGCCGAGTTCGGCCTGAGCAGTGCACAGGCGGGGCTGCTGGCCAGTTCGAGCTTTTTCGGCATGGTGCTGGGGGCGTCGTTGTCGGGGATGCTCGCCGACCGCTTCGGCCGCAAACCGGTGTTTCAGTGGAGCATCGTGCTGTGGGGCGTGGCCAGTTACCTGTGTTCAACAGCGCAGACGGTGGAGACGCTGACGCTGTTCCGCATCCTGCTGGGAATCGGCATGGGCATGGAGTTTCCCATCGCGCAATCAATGCTGTCTGAGCTGATTCCGGCGCAGCGGCGCGGGCGCTACATCGCCCTGATGGACGGCTTCTGGCCGCTGGGGTTTGTCGCGGCTGGCGTGCTCTCGTACTTCCTGCTGCCGCTGATTGGCTGGCGCGATATCTTTCTGGTGCTGGCAGTGCCGGCGGTGTTCGTTCTGGCGATCCGCTTTTTCATTCCCGAGTCACCGCGCTGGCTGGAACAGGCCGGCCGCGACGCCGACGCGGACAAGGTGCTGGACGGCATGGAAGCGCGGGTGCGCGCTTCCATGGGCGGTGCAGCGTTGCCGCAACCGGTTCGTCTGCCGCGCACGGTGACGCCACCGGGCAATTTCTTCTCGGCACTCAAGCAGATCTGGTCGCCGCAATATCGCCAGCGCACGACGATGATCTGGAGCCTGTGGTTCTTTGCATTGCTGGGTTTCTACGGGCTGACTTCATGGCTCAGCGCATTGTTGCAGCAGTCGGGTTTCGCCGTGACGCAGTCGGTGTACTACACGGTGCTGATCTCGCTGGGCGGGATTCCCGGGTTCCTCATGGCGGCGTGGCTGGTTGAGCGTTGGGGGCGCAAACCGGTGTGCATCGTCACCTTGCTTGGCGGCGGGGTGATGGCGTTTCTGTATGGGCAGAGCGCGGTGTTCGGCGGCAACGTGGCGTTGCTGATCGGCACCGGGCTGTTGATGCAGTTCTTTCTGTTCGGCATGTGGGCGGTGCTCTATACCTACACGCCGGAGCTGTACCCGACGTCGGCACGGGCGACCGGCTCGGGATTCGCCTCGGCGATCGGCCGCGTCGGTTCGTTGCTCGGGCCACTGGTGACCGGACTGGTATTCCCGATTACCGGGCAGGGCGGAGTGTTCGCGCTGGGCGCGGCGTGCTTTGCGATAGCGGCGGGGGTGGTGTGGCTGTTCGGGATGGAGACGCGGGGCAAGACCCTTGAGGAGCTGACCGAAGCAGAAATTACTGGCTGAAAACAGTCAAATTGTAGGAGTGAGCCTGCTCGCGATAGCGGAGTGTCAGATATGGATTTTCCAACTGACACTCGGCTATCGCGAGCAGGCTCACTCCTACATTGGTCTTGCGCTGAGACTTATGGTTTTACCAACCGCGCATCCAGGCTGTTCTGCGCCAGGCGCTTGGCCTGATCCTGGGTCATGCCCAGATGTTCGTGCAACGCGTGGAAATTCTCGGTCACGTAACCGCCGAAATACGCCGGATCGTCGGAGTTCACCGTGACCTTCACGCCGCGCTCGAGCATGTCGAGGATGTTGTGCTGCGACATGTGATCGAATACACAGAGCTTGGTGTTCGACAGCGGGCACACCGTCAGCGGGATCTGCTCGTCAATGATCCGCTGCATCAGGCGCTCGTCTTCGATGGCGCGTACGCCATGGTCGATGCGCTGGATTTTCAGCAGATCGATGGCTTCCCAGATGTACTCCGGCGGGCCTTCTTCGCCGGCGTGGGCAACGGTGAGGAAGCCTTCGTCGCGGGCGCGATCAAAGACGCGCTTGAATTTGCTCGGCGGGTGGCCCATCTCGGAACTGTCGAGACCGACCGCGACAAACGCATCACGGAACGGCAGCGCCTGATCGAGGGTTTTCTGTGCTTCGTCTTCGCTGAGATGGCGCAGGAAGCTGAGGATCAAACCGCTGCTGATGCCCAGTTGCGTCTCGCCATCCTTGAGGGCAGCGGCGATGCCATTGAGCACCACCTCAAACGGGATGCCCCGATCGGTGTGGGTCTGCGGATCGAAGAACGGTTCGGTATGAATCACGTTCTGCGCCTTGCAGCGCAGCAGGTAGGCCCAGGTCAGGTCGTAGAAATCCTGCGAGGTGCGCAGCACATCGGCGCCTTGGTAATACAGGTCGAGAAATTCCTGCAGATTGTTGAAGGCGTAAGCCTTGCGCAGGGTTTCTACGTCGCTCCACGGCAGGGCGATCTTGTTGCGCTCGGCCAGGGCGAACAGCAGTTCAGGCTCCAGCGAACCTTCCAGATGCAGGTGCAGTTCGGCTTTGGGCAGGGCGTTGAGCCAGTCGTACATAGTCTTTTCTCATCAGGTGCAATGCCGGCATTCTACAGAGGCTGGCCGCAACAATTGGCAAAACCTGACCAGGTGATCGATCAGACAGCCTCTTGCTCGCGGCGATAGGCGTAGGTATCGGCGAAGCGCGAGAGCAGGAATTCAGCACAGGTGGTCGTCGGATATTTCGCTGGATGCTGCGCGTCCTGACAACCGGGCAGGCATTCAATGCGCGTGTCCGGGTGCGGTTCGGCGAAGAACGGCATCGAATAGCGATCCACGCCCAGCGGGCTGATCACCCGGTGCGGCGTCGAGCGATAACGGTCGTTGCTCCAGCGCGCCATCATGTCGCCGAGGTTGACCACGAACGTGCCGTCAATCGGTGGCGCGTCGATCCATTTACCGTTGACGTTCTTCACCTGCAAGCCGCCGGCGCTGTCCTGGTAGAGCAAAGTGATGCAGCCGTAATCGGTGTGGGCGCCGGCACCTTGCTGCTCGGCGGAACTGGCGGTGTGGCGCGGCGGATAATGGATCATGCGCAACACGCTGACCGGCTCGACAAAACGCATATCGAAGAAATCGCGCTCGATGCCCAGCGCAATGGTCATCGCCCGCAACAGGGTTTGCGCCAGCGCCTGCATGTCGAGGTAATGCTGCTCCATCAGCGATTCCCAGCCGGGTTGCGTCGGATGGCGATTGGGGCCGCGCAAGGGTTTTTCCGCGAGCACCTCGGGATGCTCGGCCGGCAGGTGCAGGCCCATGTCGAAGGTTTCTTTGAGATCGCTGGGTTTGTCCGGGTCCAGTTGCTCGGTGGCAATCGCACCGTACCCGCGATGGTGGCGGGTCTGGGTGATATCGATCTGGAGTTTTTCCGCGGCGGGCAGTGCGAAGAAACGCTGGGCGTGATCGAGCAGGGCGTCGATGCGCCGTGGGGAAATCGGATGGCCCTTGATATAGAAAAAGCCCCACTCGCGACAGGCGTGGTCGATCTGCTCGGCCACGGCGGGCCAAGCGTTTTCGTCGGTGCTGTAGAGCGGGCTGATGTCGATGATGGGGAGCTGATCCATACACAATCCTTGAGGACACAGAAGATCAAATGTAGGAGTGAGCCTGCTCGCGATAGCGGTGTACCAGGCAACACTTTTGCTGAATGAAACACCGCTATCGCGAGCAGGCTCACTCCTACAGGGGATGGTGGTGGGGCTGGGATTACTTCGGCATCTCGGCCTTCATGCCTTCAACGTAGTAATTCATCGACGCCAGTTCCGCGTTGGTGGCACTCACGCCTGCGGGGATTTTTTCGGCGCCGGCCTGATCCTTGATCGGCCCGGTAAACGGCTGCAATGCGCCGCTCTTGATGTCGGCAATCAACTGCTCGGCCTCGGCTTTCACCGGCGCCGGCACCAGGTCGCTGATCGGCAGTTCCACCGTGCCTTCCTTCAACCCGCCCCAGTAATCCTGGGATTTCCAGGTGTGATCGATCACACCTTGCGTGGCCTGAATGTAGTGCGGCGCCCAGTCGTTGACGATTGAGGTCAGCACCGCTTTCGGTCCGAAGTGGGCCATGTCCGAGGCGTAACCCACGGCATACACGCCGCGTCGCTCGGCAGCCTGGATCGGCGCCGGGCTGTCGGTGTGCTGGAACACCACGTCGACGCCCTGGTCGATCAGCGCGTTGGCGGCATCGGCTTCCTTGCCCGGATCGAACCACGAGTTGACCCAGACCACTTTGATTTCGGTGCCAGGGTTGTACTTGTTCAACGCCAGCTGAATGGCGTTGATGTCGCGGATCACTTCCGGAATCGGGAACGAGGCGACGTAGCCGATCTTCCTGGTCTTGGTCATCTTCGCCGCGAGGAATCCGCTGACGTAACGGCCCTCGTAAGTGCGCGCGAGATAGGTGCCGAGATTCTTGTCCTGCTTGTAGCCGGTGGCGTGTTCGAACGTCACCTTGGGAAACTGCTTGGCGACTTTCACCGTCGGGTTCATGTAGCCAAATGACGTGGTGAAGATCAGATCGTATTTGTCCTTGGCCATGTTGCGGATCACCCGCTCGGCGTCGGCGCCTTCGGCGACGTTTTCCACGTAGTTGGTGGTGATCTGCGTGCCGAATTTCTCCGCCAGCGCCTTGCGCCCCTGTTCGTGCTGATACGTCCAGCCGTGGTCACCGATCGGGCCGATGTAGACGAAACCGACCTTCAGCGGATCGGCAGCGCTGGCGCTCAGGCTGATTCCCAGACCGATGGCGGCGTACAGCAGTTTGTGCAGCGGACGTATTGGCATGAACCCGAACCCCGTTTTGTTGTGTGTGCTCAGGGCCAATGCAAATTGCTGACCAACAGGACAACAAACTTTCGAGAACCGCGTGAGGGCCCTATCGCGAGCAGGCTCACTCCTACAGGGGAATGCATTTCAACTGTAGGAGTGAGCCTGCTCGCGATAGGGCCCTCAAGGCCAATAAAGGTGCACCTGACGAAGCACCGCCATGGGTTGGTGCGCGAAGATGTAACGAAACGTTAGCGCCGCCTGGCAGTCAGTAGCTCATCAGCTCTTTTCGGCAAAAGGCCCGTCATGCTCTCGATCCTCAAACAAGAAAGCTTCCTGCTGCTGGCAGTCCTTGCCGCGTGCGTCGCTTATCCACTGGAACACTGGCTGCTGCACAGCGGCCAGATCGTCGCGCTGGTCGGCGGTCTGCTGCTGATCGCCTTCATCGTCGCCGCTTCGATGCGCGTCGCTCATCACGCCGAACTGCTCGCGGAAAAGGTTGGCGATCCTTACGGCACGATGATCCTCACGCTCTCGGCGGTGCTGGTCGAAGTGGTGATCCTGGCGATCATGATGAGCAACGAAGCCTCGGCGACGCTGGTGCGCGACACGATTTATTCGGCGGTGATGCTCGACATCAACGGCATCCTTGGCCTTGCCGCATTGATGGGCGGGATCAAACACGGCGAGCAGTCCTACAACGACGATTCGGCGCGCAGTTACAGTGTGATGATCCTCACTGCGATGGGCGTGTCGATGGTGGTGCCGGAGTTCATTCCCCAGGCCAACTGGAAGATTTATTCGGCGTTCACCATCGGCGCGATGGTGGTGCTCTATGCGTTGTTCCTGCGCATGCAGGTCGGCCCGCACAGTTACTTTTTCAGCTACAGCTACCCGGACAAACGCCGCCGCAAGGAGCCGGTCGAGCAGGAGCCGAAACCGGTCAGCCTGGCGTTGTCGATCGGCATTCTGGTGTCGGGAGTGGTGATCATCGGCGCGCTGGCCGAGGTCATGTCGAAGACGCTTGATCTGGGTCTGGAAGGCACGGGCGCGCCGCCGGTGATCACGGCGATTCTGGTGGCGGCGATTTCGGCAGCGCCGGAGATTCTGACCGCATTGCGTGCCGCACTGGCGAACCGTATGCAGTCGGTGGTCAACATCGCGATGGGTGCGTCACTGTCGACAGTAATCCTCACCGTGCCGGTGATGGAAGCAATGGCGCTGTACACCGGCCAGCCGTTTCAAATGGCGATGACCCCGGTGCAGACAGTGATGATCTTCATCACCCTGATCGTCAGTGCGATCAACCTCAATGACGGCGAGACCAATGCCATCGAGGGCATGACGCACTTTGTGCTGTTTGCGACCTTTATCATGCTGTCGCTACTAGGTCTTTAGGGCTGGCAGATACCCATGTGGGAGCGAGCCTGCTCGCGAAAGCGGTGTGTCATCCAACAAACATGTTGTCTGACACTCCCTCTTCGCGAGCAGGCTCGCTCCCACAGTTTTGAACGACGGTGAGTCAGGTCCCGGCGATCAACTGGCGAGCCGCCTGGCTGTGATCGGCAATCAGACCTTTCAGGTCCAGCCCTTCAACCTGGCCATCGACCACACGCCACTTGCCCCCGATCATCACTCGATCGGCCCGATCGGCGCCGCACAGCAGCAACGCTGAAATCGGATCATGGCTACCGGAGAAGCGCAGTTCATCGAGCTTGAACAACGCCAGATCCGCCTGTTTGCCCACGGCGATTTCGCCGATGTCGCTACGGCCGAGCAGGCTCGCCGAACCTTTGGTCGCCCAGCCCAGCACGCGCTCCGGGGTGATTTTTTCGGCGCCGTAACGCAGGCGCTGGATGTACAGAGCCTGACGCGCTTCGAGGATCATGTTCGAGGCATCGTTGGAAGCCGAACCGTCCACACCGAGACCAAACAGCGCGCCGGCGTCGGTCAGCTCGATGCTCGGGCAAATGCCGGAAGCCAGGCGCATGTTCGAGCTTGGGCAATGGCAGATACCGGTGCCGGCCTGGCCGAGGCGGGCGATTTCGTCGGGGTTGAAATGGATGCCGTGGGCCAGCCAGGTACGCGGGCCGAGCCAGCCGACGCTGTCCAGATAATCAACGGTGCGCAGGCCGAAGCGCTGCAGGCAGAAGTCTTCTTCATCGAGGGTTTCTGCCAGGTGGGTGTGCAGACGCACGTCGAGCTTGTTCGCCAGATCAGCGCTGGCCGACATGATTTCCGGGGTCACCGAAAATGGCGAACACGGCGCCAGGGCGATCTGGATCTGCGCGCCGTCGCCACGCTCGTGGTACTCGTGAATCAGCCGCTGACTGTCGTCGAGAATCACCTGACCTTCCTGCACCGTTTGTTGCGGAGGCAGGCCGCCGTCCTTCTCGCCGAGACTCATCGAACCGCGCGTGAGCATGGCGCGCATGCCCAGTTCGCGCACCGTTTCGACCTGCACGTCGATGGCGTTTTCCAGACCGTCCGGGAACAGATAGTGATGGTCGGCAGCAGTGGTGCAGCCTGAGAGCAGCAATTCGGCCAGCGCCACTTTGGTTGCGAGGGCGAGTTTTTCCGGCGTCAGACGCGCCCATACCGGGTACAGGGTTTTCAGCCACGGAAACAACGGCTGATTGACCACCGGCGCCCAGGCGCGGGTCAGGGTTTGATAGAAATGATGGTGAGTGTTGATCAGGCCCGGCAGGATCACATGCTCGCGGGCATCGAACACCGCATTGCACGGCGCCGACGGCTGCTGGCCGGCAGTGAGCACTTCGACGATGACACCGTCTTGCACGACAAGGCCGCCACGGGCGTCGAGTTCGTTGGAGGTGAAAATGGCGAGGGGATTTTTTAACCAGGTACGGGTCGCAGGCATTGTGGCCGGCTCCTCTGAAAGTTGGGTTCAGGGTTGCCAGCTCAGTGTTGCCCTGTCTGCTGATCCAGGGTCGCCGCGAAGGACGAGGCGCGCAGTTTCAAACAAATCGCAGCGCCGGGCAAGCCCAACCCGACCGGACACCACGCCAAAATACACAACCCCTGTAGGAGCTGCCGAAGGCTGCGATCTTTTGATCTTAAAAACAAAATCAAAAGATCGCAGCCTTCGGCAGCTCCTACAGGGATTTGTATGTTTACCAGAGAATGGTTTCACCCTTGTAATTGACGAAGTGATGCCCGCCCTTGCCGGTAAACGCATTGACCTGATCGATCAGCCCGCGTGTGCTGGTCTCGACATCGAGATCGGCGCCTTCGCCGCCCATGTCGGTCTTCACCCATCCCGGGTGCAGCGACAGCACGGTGAGTTTCTGCTCGCCCAGTTGCGTGACGAAACTGTTGGTCATCGAATTGAGAGCTGCCTTGCTGGCCTTGTACAGCGCCAGTTCCGGCGCGTCGGGCATGGTCACGCTGCCCAGCACCGAACTCATGAACGCCAGCACGCCGCTGCCGTCGCGGATCTGCCCGACGAAGCGCTGAGCCAGATTGATCGGCGCCACTGCGTTGGTGAAAAACAGCTGGCCGACCTCGGCCAGGGTCGCGCCGCCCGGGGTCTGCACGTCCGGGCCTTTGACCCCGGCGTTGACGAACAACAGATCGAAGGTTTCGCCCTTGAGCTTCTGGCTCAGGGCGATCACCGCTTGCTGATCGTCCATGTCGAGCTTCTCGATGCGCACATCACCCAGCGCTTGCAGCGCCTCGGCCTTCTGCGGATTGCGCACGGTGGCGGTTACTTGCCAGCCGTCGCCCAGCAACGTCTTCACCAGCCCGAGGCCCAAGCCACGAGAGGCGCCGATGATCAGTGCGTTTTTTGCCTGAGACATGATGGGGTTTCCTTGAAAGTCAGCGTTCAGGATTCAATGGACACGCCTGACCGAGCCGGAGTTTCAGCTCCTGGCGCAGGGTGTCGAGTTCGCTCATGCGGGTTTCAATCAATTGCAGTTTGTCGCGCAGCAATTGCGCCACGGCATTTCCCGGGTCGGGGGCATGCCAGAGGGCGGCGACACTGTTGCCGATCTCGCCCAAGCTAAAGCCAAGGCGTTGCGCGGTTTTGATATAGAGCACCAGTTGCAGCATCTCCGGCGGATAGTCGCGATAGCCGTTGGCGCTGCGTTGTGCCGCGATCAGCCCGCGCTGCTCGTAGAAGCGCAAGGTGTCACGACTGACGGCGCTGGCCCGGGCTAATTCACCGATGCGCATGCTGGATCTCAAAGGATGTATTGACCCTGGAGCATACCCCAGGCTTTACCGTGCGTGCTCCTTGAATTTTTGGAGCTGGAACGATGTGGACGGCAACGCAATATCGCAACGTGGTGCGCGGCAGCGCCTGGTATGACCTGATCGTCACGGCAGCGTTTGTCACGCCGTGGAGTTTTGCGCTGGTGCATCAGTTGCTGACGGCACTGAACTGGCCGGGCGAACTGCCCGCATTCGAACCGCTGCATATGTTGATGGCGAATCTGTTGGGCTCGGTGGTGTGCGTTTGGGCGGTGCTGCGAATCCGTGATCCGCAGGCGCTGTACGGGCGCTACGACGCCGTGGCGAGGTTTCTGTTTGCGGCGTGGCAGGGGTATGCCCTGTTGCATGGGGCCAGTTCGATTCTTGTGGTTTTTCTTGTCTTTGAACTGGCGTGGGGTGTGGTTCAGGCACTCCCTTTATGTGGCGAGGGAGCTTGCTCCCGCTCGGCTGCGCAGCAGCCGTAAAGCCTGAGTGCGAGATCGTTCAGGCTCACTGTTGAGGGCCGCTACGCGCCCCAGCGGGAGCAAGCTCCCTCGCCACAGTTCCTGTGTATGCCTAATGCCCCGCCTGCCAAGGCTGCCCCAACGAAACCGGCGCATACAACCGTGTGCGCACGGCATCGCGGGACAACAACACCAGCACCACAATCGTCGCCACATACGGCAGCATCGCCAGCAGGCTCGACGGAATCGCCAGCCCCAACCCCTGTGCCACCAGGTGCAGGATGCTGGCGAGGCCGAACAGATACGCCCCGAGCAACAAACGCCAGACTCGCCAACTGGCAAATACCACCAGCGCCAGGGCGATCCAGCCGCGTCCGGCGGTCATGTTTTCGGCCCACATCGGGGTGTAGGCCAGCGACAGATACGCCCCGGCCAGCCCGGCCATGGCTCCGCCAAACAACACCGCCAACGTGCGCACGGTCAGCACCGGCAAGCCCATCGCACTCGCTGCATCGGGGTTCTCACCGACCGCTTGAATGATCAGCCCGACACGACTTTTGATGATCACCCACGCCACCAGCGCAAACAGCGCGAACGACAGATACACCAGCAAGTCCTGAGCAAACAGCATCCGCCCGATCAGCGGAATCTCACTCAAATACGGAATCGGCAAAGGCTCGAAACCCGCCAGCGGTTTACCGACCCAGGCCGCGCCGACAAACGTCGACAGGCCCACACCGAAAATCGTCAAAGCCAACCCGGTCGCCACCTGATTGGCGTTGAACACCAGCGCGACCAGAGCAAACAGTGACGACAACAACATCCCGGCCAACATCGCCAACAGCACGCCGAGCCACAGGTTGCCGCTGTTCAGCGCGACGATGAATCCGATCACCGCGCCAAACAGCATCATGCCTTCCTGACCCAGATTGAGGACGCCGCTCTTCTCGCAGATCAATTCACCCAGTGCCACCAGCAGCAGCGGCGTGCCGCAGCGGACCATGGCGTAGAAAATATTGCTCAACAGATCGATGTCCATCACAGCGCTCCGGCGGTTACGGCAGGGGTCGAGGCGCGCCGGGTCCAGCGCAGATTCAGGCGTGGCCGATAGAGAATCAGCACGTCACAGGCGAGCAGGAAAAACAGCATCATGCCCTGGAACAACTGGGTGATTGCCTGCGGCAGATTGAGCGACATCTGCGCGCTCTCGCCGCCGATGTACAGCAGTGCCATCAGCAGGCTCGAGCACAGAATGCCGAGCGGATTGAGGCGCCCGAGAAACGCCACGGTGATCGCCGCGTAGCCATAACCCGGCGACACCTGCGGCACCAGTTGGCCGATCGGCCCGGTGACTTCGCAAACCCCGGCGAGCCCCGCCAGCCCGCCGCTGATCAACAGCGCCAGCCAGATCAGGCGCTTCTCGCGAAAGCCGACGAAGCCTGCCGCACGCTTGTCCAGACCGAGCACTTTGATCTGGAAACCGATAAAGCTTTTCTGCAGCAACACCCACACCGCGACCAGCGCGAGCAGGGCGAAATACACCCCGGCATGAACCCGCCCGTCCTCCAGCAGCAGCGGCAAACGACTGGCGTCGCCGAACATCGCCGACTCGGGGAAATTGAAGCCCGCCGGATCCTTGAGCGGACCATGTACGCAGAACAGCAGCAGGTTCAATGCGATGTAATTGAGCATGATGCTGGTGAGGATTTCGTTGGCGTTGAAGCGTGTGCGCAGCCACGCGGTAAGCCCGGCCCATGCGGCACCGGCAAAGGTGCCGGTCAGCAGAATCAGCACCAGCGCCCAACGACTTTGCACATCGATAATGTTCACCGCCACCGCACTGCCGGCCAGCGCGCCGAGGAGCAATTGGCCTTCGGCGCCGATGTTCCAGATACGCGCCTGATAGGCCACGGCCAGTCCCAGTGCGCAGAGCAGAATCGGCAGCGCCTTGACCAGTAATTCGGACACGCCATACAGATCGCTGAGCGGTGCAATCAGCAGCGTGTGCAAGGTTTGCAGTGGTTCGTGGCCCAGCGCGATGAACAACAGCGAGCCGCAGCCGAGAGTCAGCACCGCCGCCAATAACGGCGAGCACCACAGCATCAGGCGCGATTGCTGACCACGGGGTTCGAGAGAAAGCAGCATGGTTGAAACTCCGTTAAACCGAGGCGGCGCAAGGTGAGTGATCGAACTGGCCAGCCATCCACGCGCCGACATCGCTCAGTTGTGTCGCGCAGGTGTCTTGCAGCGCCGACAGACGCCCGCTGCACAGCGCGCCGAGGCGATCGCTGATCTGGAACAGTTCATCGAGGTCTTCGGAAATCACCAGGATCGCCGCGCCGGCATCGCGCAGGGCGATCAAGGCGCGATGAATGGTCGCGGCGGCGCCGACGTCGACGCCCCAGGTCGGGTGCGCGGCGATCAGTAATTTCGGCTGCTGAAGGATCTCCCGACCAAGGATGAATTTCTGCAGGTTGCCGCCGGAGAGGCTGCGCGCGGCGGTTTGCGTGCCTGGAGTTTTAACGCCGAAACGCTGGATGATCTGTTGCGCGAGGGCTTCGACTTTGCCGCGTTGAATCAGCCCGTGGCTGACCAGGCCTTGCTGGAAAGCACTGAGCAGGGCGTTATCGGCCAGACTCAACTCCGGCACCGCGCCGTGGCCGAGTCGGTCGGCGGGGACGAAGGCCAGGCCCAGTTTGCGCCGCGCATCCGGGCGCACGTCAGCGACGTTGCGCTCAGCGAAGCGAATGGTCGCCGCTTGCGCACGAGGCATGGGCTGTTCGCCGCTGAGCAGGGCGAGCAACTCGTCCTGTCCATTGCCCGCGACCCCGGCGATGCCGACGATTTCGCCGCTGCGTACTTGCAAGTCGATGTCGTGCAGCGAGCAACCAAACGGGTCCGGATTGTGCCAACTCAACCCGTCAACCTGTAGAAAAGTCGCGCCACCGCTGACCTTCGGATACTCGCCAATCAACGCCGCCGCTTCGCCGACCATCAGTTGCGCCAGTTGCTGATCCGAACATTCGGCCGGCAGGCAATGTCCGGCAACCCGACCGCCGCGCAGCACCGTGGCGTTGTGGCACAAGGCGCGCACTTCACCGAGCTTGTGGCTGATAAACAGAATGCTGCAGCCCTCGGCGGCCAGGCGACGCAGGGTGATGAACAATTCGTCAGCCTCTTGCGGCGTCAGCACCGAGGTCGGCTCATCGAGAATCAACAGGCGGATGTCCTGCATCAGGCAACGAATGATTTCTACCCGCTGCCGCTCGCCAATCGACAGGCTGTGGACAAGTCGCTCCGGTTCCAGCGCCATGCCATAACGCCGTGATACTTCGCGAATCTTCGGTTCCAGTTGCCTGGGCGTGCCCGCCGCCGCGCCCATCGCCAAGGCAATGTTCTGCGCGACGCTGAGGGTTTCGAACAGCGAGAAATGCTGGAACACCATGCCGATGCCTAACTGCCGCGCCTGCGCCGGATTGCGGATCTGCACGCGCTGACCCTGCCAGAGCATTTCACCACTATCGCACTGGGTGACACCGTAAATGATCTTCATCAACGTACTTTTGCCCGCGCCGTTTTCCCCGAGCAGGGCATGGATTTCACCCGGCGCGATGCTCAGGTCGATGGCATCGTTGGCCAGGCAACCGGGGTAGCGTTTGCTGATCTGGCGCAGTTGCAGGCGCGGTGGGGAAGGGGCGATGGACATGGCAGACTCGACTGACTTGGAGTTGTGCCTGTGGATAAAGCAATTTCCTGGCCATTGAGTCAGGAACGCTTTGCGCATCCGCCCGCAGGCACCGATGACAGCGCATCGGCGCTCTTTTTGACATGCTCCGAGGCACCAATTCAGCGCAAAGCCGTTGATCAGGCTCCAGTTTTGCTCGCGTCAGGTTGGTTAAAAAACGAGCAATTGCCCAGGGGCTAGGCCAATCCAGCGCCTGCGGCGGTCATGAACGGCTTATCCACAGGTTGCTCCACAGTAATTGTGCGCAAGCGTTGAGGCCGGGCATAAGCACTGCACTGCTTTCTTCTAATGGTGATAAACGACGGTAACTGTTTGTTTTTACGCTGGATTTCCGTTTCGTCGGATCAATTGAACGAAAAGTGAACAAATCGCGCAAAGCCGCGTGACAGAAGGGTTACAGCGGTATGTACTCAGGTTATCCACAGTCGGGTGCACAGCAGGTGTGGGCAACTTGCCAATTGGGGAATGCCCTAAAAGATCGCAGCCTTCGGCAGCTCCTACAGTTGGAATGCGAGACCCCCGTAGGAGCTGCCGAAGGCTGCGATCTTTTGATCTTCTCAACGCTGCAACAGAATCCGCCCACGACTCAGATCAGCCAACTGGCTCTGCAGCAATTCAATCTGCGCCTCACCCACCGCCAACTTCAACTCAACGCCATTGGCGGTAAAGTTTTCCTCCACCACCAACCCACCCAGATCCGCCACGCGCAACTTCACCAGTGCCAGTTCGGCAAATCCGCAGGCGCAGCACAGGGGCACGCGGCTGATCAATTCGACTTTTTCCGCCGCTTGCAGGCACTTGTTAGCGCCGCCGCCATAGGCTCGGGCCAGGCCGCCAGTGCCCAATTGGATGCCGCCGTACCAGCGGATCACCAGGACTGCGACCTGATCGCAGTCCTGGGCTTCGATCGCTGCCAGAATAGGGCGCCCGGCGGTGCCGCCCGGTTCGCCGTCGTCAGTGCTGCGATACTGCGCCCCGAGTTTCCACGCCCAGCAATTGTGCGTGGCGTTCAAATCGCTGTGCTGCTCGAAAAATGCCTGCGCGTCGGCGGGGCTGCCGATCGGCGTCGCCAGGGTGATGAAGCGGCTTTTGCGAATCTCTTCGCGGTACTCGCAAAGACCGCTGAGGGTGAAAGGCATAAACGTCTTATAGAGAAGGAGTGAGGCCGCAGCCTTTGAGAATGATGCGGATCAGGTTGTTGCCGGCGTCTTCCATGTCCTGCTTGGTCAACTTGCTGCGCCCGGTGACCCGGCAGATCTGCGTGGCGAAGTCGGCATAGTGCTGAGTGCTGCCCCACAGCAGGAAGATCAGATGCACCGGATCGACCGGGTCCATTTTGCCTGCATCGATCCACGCCTGAAACACCGCTGCGCGCCCGGTGAACCAAGCGCGGTAATCCTGATTGAAATATTCACTCAGGCATTCGCCGCCACTGATCACTTCCATGGCGAATATCCGCGAGGCCTGGGGCTGGCGTCGGGAGAATTCCATCTTCGCGCGGATGTAGCGGGTCAGCGCTTCGGCCGGATCATCCTCGGCGGTAAGGGTGTTGAAGGTGCTGTCCCACAACTCGATGATGTTGCTCAGCACCGCCACATACAAACCGAGTTTGTTGGTGAAGTAGTAATGCAGGTTGGCCTTGGGCAATCCGGCATTCTGCGCGATGGTGTTCATGCTGGTGCCTTTGAACCCGTGACGGGCGAACTCGTCCTCGGCGGCTTTGAGAATGGTCTCTTCGTTCTTCTGACGAATGCGGCTGGCGGGTTTGCCGCCGTGGGCTGGGACTTCAAAGGTCATAGGCACTTCCGGGATTGTCTGTGGGTGCAATCAGTTGCGTTGATAGCGCACCCACAGGCATCCGACAAGTCCTTGCGCGGAAAAACAGTTACGCCTGTTCGATCTTGTTCAATGGCGCGGGGCTTTTGGCCGCCGCAGTTTTGCCTTCCGGCAACAGCAGACACAGGAAGATTGCCGTCAGCCCGCCGCTGGTGATCGCCGAGTCGAACAGGTTCTGCACCAGTTTCGGCAGCAGGTGCAGCAGGTTCGGTTGCGCAGCGATGCCGAGGCCAACGCCGAACGAAGTGGCGATGATCAGCATGCTGCGCCGGTCCAGCGGCGACTGCGCGAGAATGCGCACGCCCGCCGCCGCCACCGCGCCGAACATCACCAGCGTCGCACCGCCCAGCACCGGTTTCGGTATCTGTTGCAGCACCGCGCCGATCATCGGGAACAGGCCGAGGCAGAACAGGATCGCGCCGATGTACAGGCCGACGTAGCGGCTGGCGACGCCCGTCAGCTGAATCACACCGTTGTTCTGGGCGAAGGTCGTGTTGGGGAACGCGCTGAAGGTCGCCGCGATCATGCAGCTCACACCGTCACCGAGCACGCCGCCACGCAGGCGACTTATATAAGAAGGGCCGCTGATGGGCTGGCGGGCGAGCATGCAATTGGCGGTGAGGTCACCGACGGTTTCGAGGGTGCTGATCAGATAAATCAGCGCGACCGGCAGGAAAGCTGTCCAGTCGAAGTTGAATCCGAACTTGAACGGCGTAGGAAAACTCACCAGCGGCAAGTCAGGCAATGGCTGCGGCAGCAAATTCCCACTCAACCAAGCCGCTAGACTGCCGAGCACCAGTCCGATGATGATCGCCGACAGCCTTACCCACGGCGTATTCGAGCGGTTGAGCAGAATGATCGTCAGCAGCACAAATACGCCCAGGGCGAGATTGCCCGGCGCGCCGAAGTCCGGCGCATTGAAGCCGCCACCCAGATCGGTAATGCCGACCTTGATCAGGCTGATGCCGATCAGCGTGATCACAATACCGGTCACCAGGGGGGTCACCACTCGGCGCAACTGGCCGATGAAACGGCTGAGCACGATTTGTACGATCGCGCCGAAAAAGCACACGCCGAAAATCATCGCCAGAATATCTTCAGGGCTGCCGCCGCGTTGCTTGACCAGAAACCCGGCGGACAGCACCGCGCCGAGAAAAGCGAAACTGGTGCCTTGCAGGCAGATCATCCCCGCGCCAATGCCGAATGGCCGCCGCGCCTGGATAAAGGTGCCGACACCCGAAACCATCAGCGCCATGCTGATCAGATACGGCAGATGCGCCGTCAGCCCGAGCGCCGAGCCGATGACCAGCGGCGGGGTGATGATACCGACGAAACTGGCCAGCACGTGCTGCAACGCGGCGAGGATCGCGGCGAGTGGTTTGGGACGGTCGTTGAGGCCGTAGATCAGTTCACTGGACGAATCGGAATCTGGCTGCATGGCGCTGGGCTTCTTCAAGGATCGGATTTGATCCTGCTCTGCAAAAAGCTGTCCACTTGCTCAACTTATTCTCTCTGTAGGAGCTGCCGAAGGCTGCGATTCCTTGATCTTGCTGTACTTCACCAATGTTGCGGTCCCTATCAACGCGTAGCCGCCAGACTCTCCAAAAAGCTTTCCAGCACCAAATGAGGGCGCCGCCCCTTGCGCGTGACCGATGCCAGACTCAAATCATAAAACCGCGTGCCGGCCTTGAGCGCGCGCAACCGCCCTTGCTGCACCCAAAGGCTGGCGTAGTGATCCGGCAGATAACCGATATAGCGCCCGGTCAGAATCAAAAACGCCATGCCCTCTCGATCCGACGCACTGGCGGTGCAATTGAGCGCCTGATAATGCGCCTGAATTTCTGCTGGCAACCGGAAGGTCGGCGCAATCGCGTCCTGGCTGTCGAGACGTTGATCCTCGAGCTGTTTATCGTCGACATAAAACAGCGGATGCCCCACCGCGCAATACAGCAGCGAACGCTCGCTGTACAACGGCTGATATTCCAGTCCCGACAGCGCACTGGCCTGCGGCACCACGCCGACGTGCAAGCGTCCGTCGAGCACACCTTGTTCGACTTCGTTTGGCGCAATCATGCGAATCTGGATCTGCACATCCGGCCCACGCTCCTTCAGTTGCGCGAGGGCGTGGGTGATGCGCATGTGCGGCAGGGTGACGAGGTTGTCGGTCAGGCCAATGATCAATTCACCCCGCAGGTGTTGGTGCAGGCCGTTGACCTCGGTGCGGAAACTTTCCAGCGCACTCAAAAGCTGCAGTGCCGACTGATAGACCTCGCGACCTTCCTCGGTCAGGGAAAACCCGGCTCGCCCGCGCTGGCACAAGCGCAGGCCAAGGCGCTGTTCCAGATCGCTCATCTGCTGGCTGATCGCCGAGCGTCCTATGCCGAGCACGGTTTCCGCTGCTGAGAAGCCGCCACATTCCACGACGCTGCGAAAAATCCGCAGCAGGCGAATATCAAAATCACTGACCTGGGCCAGCGGATCGGGGCGGCGGCTGCTCATTTATTGTTCTCTTTGTTTAGCGAAGATCTAACTGAAGGTTAGAAGAGTTGAATTTCACCGACTTTATCGCCGTGGCAATTTAGCTGCAACAACGCTTTCCATCTCTCTGACGCTTATGCCCTGCGAGGTTTTGCCCGATGAACATGCCTGAAAACGCGCCGTCGCCACTGGCCAGCCAACTGAAGCTGGACGCGCACTGGATGCCGTACACCGCCAACCGCAACTTTCAGCGCGACCCGCGTCTGATCGTCGGCGCTGAAGGCAGCTGGCTGTTCGACGACAAGGGCCGCAAGATCTACGACTCCTTGTCCGGTCTGTGGACCTGCGGCGCCGGGCACACCCGCAAGGAAATTCAGGAAGCCGTTTCGAAACAACTGGGCACCCTCGATTACTCGCCGGGTTTCCAGTACGGTCATCCGTTGTCGTTCCAGCTGGCTGAGAAGATCACCGAGCTGACCCCGGGCAACTTGAACCATGTGTTCTTCACCGATTCGGGCTCCGAGTGCGCCGACACTGCGGTGAAAATGGTCCGTGCCTACTGGCGTCTGAAAGGTCAGGCGACCAAGACCAAAATGATCGGCCGTGCCCGTGGCTACCACGGCGTGAATATCGCCGGCACCAGCCTCGGCGGCGTCAACGGCAACCGCAAACTGTTCGGTCAGGCGATGATGGATGTCGATCACCTGCCGCACACACTGCTGGCGAGCAATGCCTTTTCCCGTGGCATGCCGGAGCAGGGCGGTATCGCCCTCGCCGATGAACTGCTGAAGTTGATCGAACTGCACGACGCTTCCAACATTGCTGCGGTGTTCGTTGAGCCGATGGCCGGGTCGGCTGGCGTACTGGTTCCGCCGCAGGGCTACCTCAAGCGTCTGCGCGAGATCTGCGATCAGCACAACATCCTGCTGGTGTTCGATGAAGTGATCACCGGTTTCGGTCGTACCGGCTCGATGTTCGGCGCCGACAGCTTCGGCGTGACCCCGGACCTGATGTGCATCGCCAAGCAAGTCACCAATGGCGCGATTCCAATGGGCGCGGTGATCGCCAGCTCCGAGATCTACCAGACCTTCATGAACCAGCCGACGCCGGAATACGCGGTGGAATTCCCTCACGGCTATACCTACTCGGCGCACCCGGTGGCGTGTGCCGCTGGCCTTGCGGCACTCGACCTGCTGCAAAAGGAAAACCTGGTGCAGAGCGTCGCCGAAGTCGCGCCGCATTTCGAAAACGCGCTGCATGGCCTGAAAGGCTCGAAGAACGTCATCGACATCCGTAACTACGGTCTGGCCGGCGCGATCCAGATTGCCGGGCGCGACGGTGACGCCATCGTGCGACCGTTCGAAGCGGGCATGGCCTTGTGGAAAGCCGGGTTCTACGTACGCTTCGGCGGCGACACCCTGCAGTTCGGCCCAACCTTCAACAGCAAGCCGCAAGACCTCGATCGTCTGTTCGACGCGGTCGGCGAAGTGCTGAACAAGCTCGACTGATTTTCCTTCTATATATACCTACACAACCGGGCGCTCCTTTACGGGTGCCCGTGGACCAGAATTCAGGAGTGTTCGATGAGCGTTATCCCGCATTTGATCAATGGCGAACTGGTGACCGAAACCGGTCGCGCGGTGGATGTCTTCAACCCGTCGACCGGCCAGGCGATCCACAAACTGCCATTGGCCAGCCAGGCCACCATTCAGAAAGCCATCGATGCCGCCAAAGCCGCGTTCCCCGCCTGGCGCAACACGCCACCGGCCAAGCGCGCGCAAGTGATGTTCCGTTTCAAGCAACTGCTGGAGCAGAACGAAGCACGCATCTCGCAACTGATCAGCGAAGAGCATGGCAAGACCCTGGAAGATGCGGCCGGTGAATTGAAGCGCGGTATCGAGAACGTCGAGTTCGCCTGCGCCGCCCCGGAAATCCTCAAGGGCGAGTACAGCCGCAACGTCGGCCCGAACATCGACGCCTGGTCGGACTTCCAGCCGTTGGGGATTGTTGCCGGTATCACTCCGTTCAACTTCCCGGCCATGGTGCCGCTGTGGATGTATCCGCTGGCGATCGTCTGCGGCAACTGCTTCATCCTCAAGCCATCCGAGCGCGATCCAAGCTCGACGCTGCTGATTGCTCAGCTGCTGCTGGAAGCCGGATTGCCGAAAGGCGTGATGAGCGTGGTCCATGGCGACAAGACTGCGGTGGACGCGCTGATCGAAGCGCCGGAAGTCAAAGCGCTGAGTTTCGTCGGTTCGACACCGATTGCCGAATACATCTACGCCGAAGGCACCAAGCGCGGCAAGCGCGTGCAGGCACTGGGCGGTGCGAAGAACCATGCGGTGCTGATGCCGGACGCCGATCTGGACAACGCGGTGAGCGCACTGATGGGCGCGGCTTACGGCTCCTGCGGCGAACGCTGCATGGCGATTTCGGTAGCCGTGTGTGTTGGCGACCAGGTCGCGGACGCGCTGGTGGCGAAACTGGTCCCACAGATCAAGGCGCTGAAAATCGGTGCCGGTACGTCGTGCGGCCTGGACATGGGGCCGTTGGTTACCGGTCAGGCGCGTGACAAGGTCAGCGGGTACGTGGACGACGGTGTGGCGGCGGGCGCGACCCTGGTGGTCGATGGTCGTGGTCTGAGCGTAGCCGGTCATGAAGAAGGCTTCTTCCTCGGCGGCTGCCTGTTCGATAACGTCACCCCTGAGATGCGCATCTATAAAGAAGAAATCTTCGGACCGGTACTGTGCGTCGTTCGCGTCAACAGCCTGGAAGAGGCGATGCAACTGATCAACGATCACGAATACGGCAACGGCACCTGCATCTTCACCCGCGACGGCGAAGCGGCGCGGCTATTCTGCGACGAGATCGAAGTCGGTATGGTCGGCGTCAACGTACCGCTGCCGGTGCCGGTGGCGTATCACAGCTTCGGCGGCTGGAAGCGTTCGCTGTTTGGCGACCTGCATGCGTATGGTCCGGATGGCGTACGCTTCTACACTCGTCGCAAGGCGATCACCCAGCGCTGGCCACAGCGTGCGAGCCATGAGGCGTCGCAGTTTGCATTCCCTAGCTTATAAGTAGCTGGAAGTGCAGAAGGCCGACCTCGCAGGTCGGCCTTCGCGTTTTCAAGGCTTTTTTGACTGATATGACAGAAATATGAAAATAGGGGTTGACGGCGAATTCCAGAGGTCTATAATTCGCCCCACTTCCGGCGCAGTCGAAACGGAAAACTCCTTGAGATTCAAAGAGTTATGCGGTTTTCGACAGCGGCTTGCTTCAGATTATCGAAGCCTGGAAGGAGTTGAAAGAGCAGTGATGTTTGGCTCTTTTAACGGCTCGATCTTCTCGGTCGAAAGCGGAGAAAAAGAGGTGTTGACAGCAGCGATTAACGCTGTAGAATTCGCCTCCCGCTAACGAGAGATCGGAAGCGCAAGTGGTTGAAGTTGTTGAGGAATTCTTCGAAAACTTCTGAAAATAATCACTTGACAGTAAATGAGGCTGCTGTAGAATGCGCGCCTCGGTTGAGACGAAAGATCTTAACCAACCGCTCTTTAACAACTGAATCAAGCAATTCGTGTGGGTGCTTGTGCAGTCAGACTGATAGTCAACAAGATTATCAGCATCACAAGTTACTCCGCGAGAAATCAAAGATGTAACCAACGATTGCTGAGCCAAGTTTAGGGTTTCTTAAAAACCCAAAGATGTTTGAACTGAAGAGTTTGATCATGGCTCAGATTGAACGCTGGCGGCAGGCCTAACACATGCAAGTCGAGCGGATGAAAGGAGCTTGCTCCTGGATTCAGCGGCGGACGGGTGAGTAATGCCTAGGAATCTGCCTGGTAGTGGGGGACAACGTTTCGAAAGGAACGCTAATACCGCATACGTCCTACGGGAGAAAGCAGGGGACCTTCGGGCCTTGCGCTATCAGATGAGCCTAGGTCGGATTAGCTAGTTGGTGAGGTAATGGCTCACCAAGGCGACGATCCGTAACTGGTCTGAGAGGATGATCAGTCACACTGGAACTGAGACACGGTCCAGACTCCTACGGGAGGCAGCAGTGGGGAATATTGGACAATGGGCGAAAGCCTGATCCAGCCATGCCGCGTGTGTGAAGAAGGTCTTCGGATTGTAAAGCACTTTAAGTTGGGAGGAAGGGTTGTAGATTAATACTCTGCAATTTTGACGTTACCGACAGAATAAGCACCGGCTAACTCTGTGCCAGCAGCCGCGGTAATACAGAGGGTGCAAGCGTTAATCGGAATTACTGGGCGTAAAGCGCGCGTAGGTGGTTTGTTAAGTTGGATGTGAAATCCCCGGGCTCAACCTGGGAACTGCATCCAAAACTGGCAAGCTAGAGTATGGTAGAGGGTGGTGGAATTTCCTGTGTAGCGGTGAAATGCGTAGATATAGGAAGGAACACCAGTGGCGAAGGCGACCACCTGGACTGATACTGACACTGAGGTGCGAAAGCGTGGGGAGCAAACAGGATTAGATACCCTGGTAGTCCACGCCGTAAACGATGTCAACTAGCCGTTGGGAGCCTTGAGCTCTTAGTGGCGCAGCTAACGCATTAAGTTGACCGCCTGGGGAGTACGGCCGCAAGGTTAAAACTCAAATGAATTGACGGGGGCCCGCACAAGCGGTGGAGCATGTGGTTTAATTCGAAGCAACGCGAAGAACCTTACCAGGCCTTGACATCCAATGAACTTTCCAGAGATGGATTGGTGCCTTCGGGAACATTGAGACAGGTGCTGCATGGCTGTCGTCAGCTCGTGTCGTGAGATGTTGGGTTAAGTCCCGTAACGAGCGCAACCCTTGTCCTTAGTTACCAGCACGTTATGGTGGGCACTCTAAGGAGACTGCCGGTGACAAACCGGAGGAAGGTGGGGATGACGTCAAGTCATCATGGCCCTTACGGCCTGGGCTACACACGTGCTACAATGGTCGGTACAAAGGGTTGCCAAGCCGCGAGGTGGAGCTAATCCCATAAAACCGATCGTAGTCCGGATCGCAGTCTGCAACTCGACTGCGTGAAGTCGGAATCGCTAGTAATCGCGAATCAGAATGTCGCGGTGAATACGTTCCCGGGCCTTGTACACACCGCCCGTCACACCATGGGAGTGGGTTGCACCAGAAGTAGCTAGTCTAACCTTCGGGAGGACGGTTACCACGGTGTGATTCATGACTGGGGTGAAGTCGTAACAAGGTAGCCGTAGGGGAACCTGCGGCTGGATCACCTCCTTAATCGACGACATCAGCTGCTGCATGAGCTCCCACACGAATTGCTTGATTCATTGAAGAAGACGATAGAAGCAGCTTTAAGCTCCAAGCTGATAGCTCTGAGCTAACAGTTACAAGCTCGAAATTGGGTCTGTAGCTCAGTTGGTTAGAGCGCACCCCTGATAAGGGTGAGGTCGGCAGTTCGAATCTGCCCAGACCCACCAATTTTGTTATGGGGCCATAGCTCAGCTGGGAGAGCGCCTGCCTTGCACGCAGGAGGTCAGCGGTTCGATCCCGCTTGGCTCCACCATAAACTGCTTCGCCGTTACAGAGTTTAGAAATGAATATTCGTAGTGAATATTGATTTCTAGTCTTTTGACTGGATCGTTCTTTAAAAATTTGGGTATGTGATAGAAAGATAGACTGAACGTTACTTTCACTGGTAACGGATCAGGCTAAGGTAAAATTTGTGAGTTCTCTTAGTTGAGAAATTCGAATTTTCGGCGAATGTCGTCTTCACAGTATAACCAGATTGCTTGGGGTTATATGGTCAAGTGAAGAAGCGCATACGGTGGATGCCTTGGCAGTCAGAGGCGATGAAAGACGTGGTAGCCTGCGAAAAGCTTCGGGGAGTCGGCAAACAGACTTTGATCCGGAGATGTCTGAATGGGGGAACCCAGCCATCATAAGATGGTTATCTTGTACTGAATACATAGGTGCAAGAGGCGAACCAGGGGAACTGAAACATCTAAGTACCCTGAGGAAAAGAAATCAACCGAGATTCCCTTAGTAGTGGCGAGCGAACGGGGACTAGCCCTTAAGTGGCTTTGAGATTAGCGGAACGCTCTGGAAAGTGCGGCCATAGTGGGTGATAGCCCTGTACGCGAAAATCTCTTAGTCATGAAATCGAGTAGGACGGAGCACGAGAAACTTTGTCTGAATATGGGGGGACCATCCTCCAAGGCTAAATACTACTGACTGACCGATAGTGAACTAGTACCGTGAGGGAAAGGCGAAAAGAACCCCGGAGAGGGGAGTGAAATAGATCCTGAAACCGTATGCGTACAAGCAGTGGGAGCAGACTTTGTTCTGTGACTGCGTACCTTTTGTATAATGGGTCAGCGACTTATTTTCAGTGGCGAGCTTAACCGAATAGGGGAGGCGTAGCGAAAGCGAGTCTTAATAGGGCGTCTAGTCGCTGGGAATAGACCCGAAACCGGGCGATCTATCCATGGGCAGGTTGAAGGTTAGGTAACACTGACTGGAGGACCGAACCGACTACCGTTGAAAAGTTAGCGGATGACCTGTGGATCGGAGTGAAAGGCTAATCAAGCTCGGAGATAGCTGGTTCTCCTCGAAAGCTATTTAGGTAGCGCCTCATGTATCACTGTAGGGGGTAGAGCACTGTTTCGGCTAGGGGGTCATCCCGACTTACCAAACCGATGCAAACTCCGAATACCTACAAGTGCCGAGCATGGGAGACACACGGCGGGTGCTAACGTCCGTCGTGAAAAGGGAAACAACCCAGACCGTCAGCTAAGGTCCCAAAGTTATGGTTAAGTGGGAAACGATGTGGGAAGGCTTAGACAGCTAGGAGGTTGGCTTAGAAGCAGCCACCCTTTAAAGAAAGCGTAATAGCTCACTAGTCGAGTCGGCCTGCGCGGAAGATGTAACGGGGCTCAAACCATACACCGAAGCTACGGGTATCACCTTCGGGTGATGCGGTAGAGGAGCGTTCTGTAAGCCTGTGAAGGTGAGTTGAGAAGCTTGCTGGAGGTATCAGAAGTGCGAATGCTGACATGAGTAACGACAATGGGTGTGAAAAACACCCACGCCGAAAGACCAAGGTTTCCTGCGCAACGTTAATCGACGCAGGGTTAGTCGGTCCCTAAGGCGAGGCTGAAAAGCGTAGTCGATGGAAAACAGGTTAATATTCCTGTACTTCTGGTTATTGCGATGGAGGGACGGAGAAGGCTAGGCCAGCTTGGCGTTGGTTGTCCAAGTTTAAGGTGGTAGGCTGAGATCTTAGGTAAATCCGGGATCTTAAGGCCGAGAGCTGATGACGAGTTACCCTTTGGGTGACGAAGTGGTTGATGCCATGCTTCCAAGAAAAGCTTCTAAGCTTCAGGTAACCAGGAACCGTACCCCAAACCGACACAGGTGGTTGGGTAGAGAATACCAAGGCGCTTGAGAGAACTCGGGTGAAGGAACTAGGCAAAATGGCACCGTAACTTCGGGAGAAGGTGCGCCGGTGAGGGTGAAGGACTTGCTCCGTAAGCTCATGCCGGTCGAAGATACCAGGCCGCTGCGACTGTTTATTAAAAACACAGCACTCTGCAAACACGAAAGTGGACGTATAGGGTGTGACGCCTGCCCGGTGCCGGAAGGTTAATTGATGGGGTTAGCTAACGCGAAGCTCTTGATCGAAGCCCCGGTAAACGGCGGCCGTAACTATAACGGTCCTAAGGTAGCGAAATTCCTTGTCGGGTAAGTTCCGACCTGCACGAATGGCGTAACGATGGCGGCGCTGTCTCCACCCGAGACTCAGTGAAATTGAAATCGCTGTGAAGATGCAGTGTATCCGCGGCTAGACGGAAAGACCCCGTGAACCTTTACTATAGCTTTGCACTGGACTTTGAATTTGCTTGTGTAGGATAGGTGGGAGGCTTTGAAGCGTGGACGCCAGTTCGCGTGGAGCCATCCTTGAAATACCACCCTGGCAACTTTGAGGTTCTAACTCAGGTCCGTTATCCGGATCGAGGACAGTGTATGGTGGGTAGTTTGACTGGGGCGGTCTCCTCCTAAAGAGTAACGGAGGAGTACGAAGGTGCGCTCAGACCGGTCGGAAATCGGTCGTAGAGTATAAAGGCAAAAGCGCGCTTGACTGCGAGACAGACACGTCGAGCAGGTACGAAAGTAGGTCTTAGTGATCCGGTGGTTCTGTATGGAAGGGCCATCGCTCAACGGATAAAAGGTACTCCGGGGATAACAGGCTGATACCGCCCAAGAGTTCATATCGACGGCGGTGTTTGGCACCTCGATGTCGGCTCATCACATCCTGGGGCTGAAGCCGGTCCCAAGGGTATGGCTGTTCGCCATTTAAAGTGGTACGCGAGCTGGGTTTAGAACGTCGTGAGACAGTTCGGTCCCTATCTGCCGTGGACGTTTGAGATTTGAGAGGGGCTGCTCCTAGTACGAGAGGACCGGAGTGGACGAACCTCTGGTGTTCCGGTTGTCACGCCAGTGGCATTGCCGGGTAGCTATGTTCGGGAAAGATAACCGCTGAAAGCATCTAAGCGGGAAACTTGCCTCAAGATGAGATCTCACTGGAACCTTGAGTTCCCTGAAGGGCCGTCGAAGACTACGACGTTGATAGGTTGGGTGTGTAAGCGCTGTGAGGCGTTGAGCTAACCAATACTAATTGCCCGTGAGGCTTGACCATATAACACCCAAGCAATTTGCTGACCTGAAAAGGCGCCAGATTGCGGTGTGTGAAGACGAAACGAACCGAAAGTTCGAAGCGCACAAACACCGACAGCTGTCACATACCCAATTTGCTGAAGCGAGGCCATCTGGCCACGACTCAGTACCCGAATTTCTTGACGACCATAGAGCGTTGGAACCACCTGATCCCATCCCGAACTCAGCAGTGAAACGATGCATCGCCGATGGTAGTGTGGGGTTTCCCCATGTGAGAGTAGGTCATCGTCAAGATTAAATTCCGAAACCCCAATTGCGAAAGCAGTTGGGGTTTTGTTTTGCCTGCGAGAAAGTTCTTACAACCTTCGCAGACCTCGTCCGGCTGTCACAACCTGCCGACAATGCTAAGGTTCTGCCTCGGCTTTTGTGATTTTCCAAGGAATCTATATGTCGGACGCCCAGTCCCTCAACGCTGCATTCATGGTGGTTCAGAGCAACAGTCTCGATGAACTGCGCAGCCTTGTGGTCAGCATCATGCGGCGCTATCCACTGGCACCCTTGGAAAACGAAATCGCTTTGGTGCAAAGCAACGGCATTGCCCAGTGGCTCAAGCTGGCACTGGCCGAGGATCCCGAAGACGACGACCTTGGCGGCTGCGGGATCGCGGCAGCGATTGATGTGCAATTGCCCGGCAGTTTCATGTGGCAGCTCTACCGAATGGTGCTGGGACGAGAAGAGATCCCGGCGAAATCCCTGCTCGATAAAGCCCCGCTGACCTGGCGCCTGATGCGTCTCTTGCCACAGGTAATCGACCAACCACATTTCGAACCGCTGCAACGCTTCCTCACCCACGACACCGATCTGCGCAAGCGCTACCAGTTGTCAGAGCGCCTCGCGGATCTGTTCGACCAATATCAGGTTTATCGGGCCGACTGGCTGGAGGACTGGGCGGAAGGCCGCCACCAACTGCGCAATGTCAGAGGTGAAGTAAAGCCGCTGCAGCCGACCAGTTGCTGGCAGGCAGAGTTGTGGCGAGCGCTGCTGAATGATGTAGGCGAACAAGGCATGGCGCAGAGTCGCGCAGGCGTGCATCAACGTTTCATGGAGCGCATCAACACACTCGACAAGGCCCCGGCTGCGCTGCCGCCGCGCGTGATTGTGTTTGGTATCTCTTCGTTGCCTGCGCAGGTACTGGAAGCGCTCGCCGGTCTGGCTCGCTTCAGCCAGGTACTGCTTTGCGTACACAACCCTTGCCGCCATCATTGGGCGGATATCGTCGCCGACAAGGATCTGTTGCGGCATCAGTACAAACGTCAGCAGCGCAAAAGTGGAATGCCCGTCGTGCTCGATGCCGAGACCCTGCATCAGCACGCGCATCCGCTATTGGCCGCGTGGGGCAAGCAAGGTCGCGACTACATTAACCTGCTCGACAGCTACGACGATCCCAACAGCTACCGCGCAGCCTTTCGTGACGGACGCATCGACCTGTTCAGCGAAAATCAACCACACAACATGCTTAACCAGCTGCAGGACGACATTCTCGAGCTGCGTCCGCTCAACGAGACGCGCGAACTCTGGCCAGCGGTCGATGCAACGCAAGACCATTCAATCCGTTTTCACATCGCGCATAGTGCCCAGCGCGAAGTCGAGATCCTGCACGATCAACTCCTGGCGCGGTTCAGCGCAGACCCGGATCTGCGCCCCCGAGACGTAATCGTCATGGTCCCTGATATCGACAGCTATGCGCCGCATATCCGTGCGGTTTTCGGTCAGCTCGATCGGCATGACTCACGCTTCATCCCGTTCACACTGGCGGATCAGGGCCAACGTGGACGCGACCCTCTATTAATCGCGGTCGAGCACCTGCTCAAACTTCCGGACAGTCGTTTCCCGGTCAGCGAGATCCTCGACCTGCTCGATGTCCCGGCCCTGCGTGCTCGGTTTGGTGTAGAGGAACGCGACCTGCCAACTCTGCACCGCTGGATCGAAGGCGCAGGCGTGCGATGGGGCATGAGTGCTGAACAACGTGCCGGCCTCGGCCTTCCTGAAGAACTGGAGCAGAACAGCTGGCATTTCGGCCTGCGCCGAATGCTATTGGGTTACGCTGTCGGCAGTGCCGACGCGTGTGCCGGGATCGAGCCTTACGACGAAATTGGTGGGCTTGACGCTGCCTTGATCGGGCCGCTTGTCGCGCTGCTGGATGCCTTGGAAATTGCTCACCAGCAACTCACCCAACCAGCTCAACCGAAGGAGTGGGGTCTGCGCTTGCAGGCGCTGATGCAGGTGTTCTTCCAGGCCAGCAACGAGCATGACGACTACCTGCTGGCCCAGCTGGAAGAGCTTCGCGAAACCTGGCTCGAGACCTGCGAGGCAGTGGGGCTGACTGACGAGTTGCCGCTGACTGTCGTTCGCGAAGCCTGGCTCGCCGGGCTCGATCAGGGGCGTTTATCGCAACGATTTCTCGCCGGCGCGGTAAATTTCTGCACCTTGATGCCGATGCGTGCCATTCCTTTCAAACTGGTCTGTCTGTTGGGCATGAACGACGGCGATTATCCCCGCGCCCAACCGCCACTGGATTTCGACCTGATGGGCAGCGATTACCGCCCTGGCGACCGCTCAAGGCGTGAAGATGACCGCTACCTGCTGCTCGAAGCGCTCCTGTCTGCACGCAATCAGCTCTACATCAGTTGGGTAGGTCGCAGCATCCGTGACAACAGTGAGCGACCCGCCTCGGTGTTGATCGGCCAGTTGCGCGATCACCTTGCCAGCGGTTGGCGTTCAATCGATCCAAGCCAGGATCTGTTGGAAGCGCTGACCGAAGAACATCCTCTGCAACCTTTCAGCGCCCGCTATTTCCACGAAGGCGAGCAACTGTTCAGCTACGCCAGCGAGTGGCAAGTGTTGCATCAAGAGCAAGTGCATCAAAACGAGACGCCGTTGCTCGCGCCGTATGTTCAGGAAGAACCGCTGACGCTGGCTTTACTGCAGGATTTTCTGCGCAACCCGGTGAGGCATTTTTTCACCCAACGACTCAAGGTCTATTTCGAGGCCGCGCAAGCGCCGTTGGCCGATGAAGAACCTTTCGTGCTGGACGCGTTGCAGCGCTACACGCTGAGCGACAGTTTGCTGGAAGCCGCACTCAACCAGCCGGATGATTTCGATCAGGCACTGCAAGCCCGGGCGCTGCGCTTGCAAAACAGTGGTTTGTTGCCGATGGCGGGTTTCGGCGAATGCCTGCAGCGTGAACTGATCGAACCGCTGCCGGATCTTCTGCAGCGTTATCAACAGTTGCTGACGTTATGGCCGACGCCGTTGACCAGTGCGATCCCGGTCAGTCTCGACTTGCAGGAGCTGCGTCTGGAGGGCTGGCTCGCAAGTCTGCACCAGCGCGCCGATGGCGGCCTGCTGTCAGTCACGACCATTCCCAACAGCATCGGCTCGATCAAAACGCGCAAGTGGCACCGGCTGACCAAACCGTGGGTCACCCATCTGGTTGCCTGCGCCAGCGGGCATGCGTTGACCACAGCATTGGTCGCGAGTGACGACACATTGTTGCTTGAGCCCATGGAGCGAGACCGAGCGCTGCGGTTCCTCGGTGACCTGCTGCTCGCCTGGCAAACCGGCATGCGCCAGCCCTTGCCGATTGCGATAAAAACCGCATTCGCCTGGCTGTCGCAATCCGACCCGATCAAAGCCGAAGCCGCGGCGCGAAAAGCCTATGAGGGTGACGGCCAGACCAGCGACGGCGAGCGGCGCGAAAGCCCGGCGCTGCTCCGACAATATCCCGACTTCGATGCATTGTTGGCAGACGAAACCTTCACCGGCTGGTGCGATGCGCTATACCGCCCATTATTCGAAGCGCCCTGGCGTTCCTTGTCCAACGAAGGCGCACGTTCATGAGTACCAGGACACCGTTGGCTCTGGCCTTCCCGTTGCGCGGCAGTCAGTTGATCGAAGCGAGCGCCGGCACCGGCAAGACCTTCACGATCTCGGCGCTTTATCTGCGGCTGATTCTCGGCCATGGCGGCGAGACAAGCGGTTTCGCACGCGAATTGCTGCCGCCGCAAATCCTCGTAGTGACGTTCACCGACGCTGCCACCAAAGAGCTGCGTGAGCGCATCCGAACCCGCCTGGCCGAGGCTGCGCGTTTTTTCCGCGACGAGATTCCCGCTCCTGACGGACTGATCGCCGAACTGCGCGATCAGTTCGATCCATTGCAATGGTCGGGCTGCGCCAACCGCCTCGATATCGCCGCGCAGTGGATGGACGAAGCTGCCGTCTCGACCATCCACAGCTGGTGTCAGCGCATGTTGCGTGAGCACGCGTTCGACAGCGGCAGCCTGTTCACGCAGTCGCTGGAAACCGATCACAGCGATTTGCTTGGCGAAGTGCTGCGCGATTACTGGCGACTGTTTTGCTATCCGATGCAGGGCGACGCGCTGAATTGGGTGCGCAGTAATTGGGGTGGCCCCGCAGCGTTGTTGCCTCGGGTCCGCGGCTTGTTCGCCAGCGAGCGTGATACCGATGAAGGCAAGGTGCCGGCGGACCTGATCGCTGAATGTTTGCTGGAGCGTCGAGCGGCGTTGGTCGAGCTGAAAATGCCTTGGCGTGCCTGGGCAGACGAGCTGCTTGCTCTCTGCCAGGAAGGCGTGGCCAGCAAAGCCGTCGATGGCCGCAAGATGCAGGCGCGATATTTCGAGCCCTGGTTCGAGAAGCTCAAGACCTGGGCCGAAGACGAGTCGCTCGAGCAACTGGACATTGGCACCGGCTTCACTCGACTGACACCTGATGGCATGGCCGAGGCCTGGAAAGGTCAGGCGCCGAGCCATCCGGGGCTGGACGCCATGTCCGGCCTCAAGTCGAGCCTCGATGCTTTGCCGACGCCGGATGCCGCTGTTCTGCAACACGCCGCCAAGTGGGTCGGTGCACGCTTTGAAGAAGAGAAGCGTCGCCGCGCGGAAATGGGCTTCGACGATATGTTGCTGCGTCTGGATGCCGCGCTGCAATCGGAGGGCGGCGAGCGTCTGGCGACGCTGATCCGCGAGCAGTTTCCGGTGGCACTGATCGACGAATTCCAGGACACCGATCCGGTGCAATATCGGATCTTCGAGAGTATCTACCGCATCGAAGACAATCATCCTGACACCGGCCTGTTCCTGATCGGCGACCCCAAGCAGGCGATCTATGCCTTTCGCGGAGCTGACATCTACACCTACCTGCGCGCACGTCAGGCCACTACCGGCCGCTTGCATACGCTCGGCACCAACTTCCGCTCCAGCCACGGTATGGTGACAGCGGTCAATCACGTATTCGAACGCGCCGAGTCCCGAGAACAGGGACGCGGCGCGTTTTTGTTTCGCGAGAAAACCGGGGAAAACCCGGTGCCGTTCCTTCCCGTCGAGTCCCAGGGACGCAAGGAAACACTGCAGATCGCCGGGCAAGACGTCGCGGCGCTGAATGTCTGGCTATTGCCGAGCGATCAACCGCTGTCCGGCGCAGTCTATCGCCAGCAAATGGCCGCGGCCTGTGCCAGTCAAATCACCGCGCTGCTCAATGGCGGGCAAACCGGCAGCGCTGGGTTCATCCAGGCAGACGACTTCAGAGGTTTGCGTCCTTCGGATATCGCGATCCTCGTCCGCGACGGTAAAGAGGCTCAAGCCGTGCGAGCTGAACTCGCCGCCCGCGGGGTACGCAGTGTTTATCTCTCGGACAAGGACTCGGTCTTCGCCGCGCAAGAGGCGCATGACCTGCTGGCCTGGCTGAAGGCTTGCGCCGAACCCGATGTCGAGCGTTCGCTCAAGGCCGCGCTGGCATGCACCACGCTGAACCTGCCACTGATCGAGCTGGAGCGCCTGAATCAGGACGAAATGGTCTGGGAAGCCCGGGTCATGCAGTTCCGCGGCTATCGCGAACTCTGGCGCAAACAGGGCGTGTTGCCGATGCTGCGCCGCCTGCTTCACGATTTCCACTTGCCGCAGACCCTGATGCAGCGCAGTGATGGCGAGCGCGTATTGACCAATCTTTTGCACCTGTCGGAACTGATGCAGCAGGCCGCTGCTGAACTCGACGGTGAGCAAGCGTTGATCCGCCATCTGGCCGAGTTGCTGGCACTGTCCGGTCAGGCCGGCGAAGAACAGATTCTGCGCCTGGAAAGCGACGAGCAACTGGTCAAGGTGGTGACCATCCACAAATCCAAGGGCCTGGAATATCCGCTGGTATTCCTGCCATTCGTTTGTTCGGCGAAACCGGTGGATGGCAGTCGCTTGCCGTTGCATTACCACGATGCTGCGGGCAAAGCACAGATCAGCCTCAAGCCGACCGACGAGTTGATCACCCAGGCTGATGATGAGCGTCTGGCCGAAGACTTGCGTCTTCTGTATGTCGCATTGACCCGCGCGCAACATGCCTGTTGGCTGGGCGTCACTGACCTGAAACGCGGCAATAACAACAGCTCGGTGCTGCACCTGTCGGCGCTGGGTTACTTGCTGGGGGGCGGTGCTGCTTTGGGCGAGTCCAGCGAATTGAACCGTTGGCTGCAAGAGCTGCAGCAAGACTGTCCGGCGATCGACATCGGCGAAATGCCTCAGCCTACTGACGAACATTACCAGCCGCCGCGCAATGAAGCGGTCCTGCGAGCCACGCTACGGCCCAAGCGCAAAGCCAGTGAAAACTGGTGGATCGCTTCCTATAGCGCGTTGCGCATCAGCGACGTATTGAGCGTCGGTAGCGATGAAGCACCGGACAGTCCGCAGGCGCAAAAGCTCTTTGACGATGAGCGCCTCGACCCCGACGCGCCACGCGAAATCACCAGCGGTGGCGCCGATATTCACCGCTTCCCGCGTGGCCCCAACCCGGGCACGTTTCTGCATGGCTTGCTCGAATGGGCGGGCGCTGAAGGTTTTGCGGTTACCCGCGAAGCGCTGGAGGATGCGATTGCCCGGCGCTGCAACCTGCGCGGCTGGCAAGGCTGGATCACCACCCTGACTGACTGGCTGCAGCATTTGCTCAAGTCGCCTTTGCCGATCGCTGGCGGGCAACCGCCGGTGGTTTTCGAGCAACTGAAGCAATACCGCGTCGAGATGGAATTCTGGTTCGCCAGCCACAAGGTCGACGTGCTCAAACTCGACGAGCAAGTGCGCCAGCACACCCACAATGGCGTCGCCCGCGTGGCGGCGGAGCCAGTGCAACTCAACGGCATGTTCAAGGGTTTTATCGACTTGACCTTCGAGCACGCTGGCCGTTATTACGTCGCCGATTACAAATCCAATTGGCTCGGCGTCGATGATCAGGCCTACACCGTGCAGGCCATGGAGCAGTCGATCCTCGACAACCGTTACGACCTGCAATATGTGCTGTATCTGTTGGCATTGCATCGCCAGTTGAAGGCGCGGTTGGCGGATTACGATTACGACCGGCATGTCGGTGGGGCGCTGTATCTGTTCCTGCGCGGGACGCGTGCTGAGAGTCGCGGGGTGTACTTCGTGCGTCCGCCACGGGAATTGATCGAACGCCTCGACCGGATGTTCCAGGGCAAACCCGAACCCAAGTCCGAACCCGCCTGGGAACAGGGAGTCCTGCTATGAGCCGAACATTCGCCGATCTGCTGCCGACACCACTGGAAGCGGACAGCCTGTCGAAACTCTCGCCGCTGACCCGCGCCGATGATTTGCTGTTATTGCTGAGCCGTTGGGTCGAGCGCGGCTGGCTGCGTGCGCTTGACCGGGCCTTCGTCGCCTTCCTGCACGAACTCGAGCCCGAGACCGATCCGCTGGTGCTGCTCGCCGCGGCGCTTACCAGCCACCAGCTGGGGCATGGTCATGTGTGTCTGGACCTGTTCGAGACCCTCAAGGCGCCGGATTTTGCACTGTCGCTGCCGCCGGAAGGCGATGTGCAGGGCGGTGTTTTGTTGCTGCCTTCGCAACTTCTCGAAACGCTGGACGGGGCCCATTGGTGCAAAGTGCTGGCAAGCAGCTCGCTGGTGGCCCTGGCCGCTGACGCGAGGGATACGGCGCACACACGTCCCTTGGTGCTGTCCTCGAAACGCCTTTACTTGCGCCGGTACTGGACGTACGAGCGCCGCATCGATGCCGCGTTGCGCCAGCGGCTGATGCAGCAGGAACCGACGCCAGATGATCTGCCCCAGCGTCTGAATGAATTGTTCGGCGGCGCGGAATCTGCGGCTGTCATCGACTGGCAAAAACTCGCCTGTGCACTCGCCACGCGCAGCGCCTTCAGCATCATCACCGGCGGCCCGGGCACCGGCAAAACCACCACGGTGGTGCGTTTGCTCGCGTTGCTGCAGGCACCGGCCGTAGAGGCTGGCCATCCGTTGCGCATTCGTCTGGCCGCACCGACTGGCAAAGCCGCTGCGCGCCTGACCGAGTCGATCAGCCAGCAAGTGCAATCGCTGCAAGTCGCCGAAGCGGTGCGCGCGGCTATCCCCAGTGATGTCACCACCGTGCACCGTCTGCTCGGTAGTCGACCGGGGACCCGACACTTCCGTCACCATGCCGGTAACCGCTTGCCGCTGGATGTGCTGGTGGTCGACGAAGCCTCGATGATCGACCTGGAAATGATGGCCAATTTGCTCGATGCGATGCCGGCCCATGCTCGGCTGGTATTGCTGGGCGACAAGGATCAGTTGGCCTCGGTCGAGGCCGGTGCGGTGTTGGGCGATCTGTGTCGTGACGCCGAGGGCGGTTGGTACAGCCCGCAGACGCGCCAATGGCTGGAGTCGGTCAGCGGCGAGTCGTTGCAAGGCAGCGGTTTGCATGAAGACCGCGACGGCGCGCATCCGCTGGCGCAACAGGTGGTGATGCTGCGTCACTCGCGCCGCTTCGGCGAGGGCAGCGGCATCGGTCAGCTTGCGCGACGGGTCAACCAGCAATCGGCCGACGAGGCGCGCCAGTTGCTCGCTACCGGTGGCTATGAAGACGTGTATTCGCTGCCGCTCAAGGGTGAGCATGATCACAAGCTTGAACGCCTGTTGCTCGAAGGTCATGGCAACGGCCCGCAAGGTTACCGCCATTACCTGAGCGTCCTGCGCGACCAGCGTCCACCGTCGACGCGGCCACTTGAGCATGCGGACTGGACCGATTGGGCCCGGGAAGTCCTGCAGGCGTTCGATACGTTCCAGTTGTTGTGCGCCGTGCGCAAAGGCCCATGGGGCGTTGAAGGCTTGAACCAGCGCATCACCGCCGCGTTGCTCAAGGCGCGGCTGATCGAGAGCGATCAGCAGTGGTATGAAGGTCGGCCGGTGCTGATGACACGCAATGACTATGGTCTGGGCCTGATGAACGGCGACATTGGCATCGCCCTGAAACTGCCCGAGCGCGATGGGCCCGAGATCGGCAAAACGGTTCTGCGCGTGGCCTTCCCGCGTAACGATGGTCAGGGCGGCGTGCGCTTCGTGTTGCCGAGTCGACTCAATGACGTCGAAACCGTGTATGCCATGACGGTGCACAAATCCCAGGGCTCGGAGTTCGCGCACACGGCGCTGATCCTGCCGGATGCGCTGAACCCCGTACTGACCAAAGAGCTGATCTACACCGGTATCACTCGCGCCCGGCACTGGTTCACCTTGATCGAGCCGCGTGCCGGCGTGTTCGAGGAGGCGGTGCAGCGCAAGGTCAAGCGTCTGAGCGGGCTGATGCTGGAACTGGAGGAGGTCACCGAGCCTCGGGAATGAAGCGCTGAATGATCGGCAACGATTGCTGACCAACCGGTCAGGGGCAGGCGCCTCGCTGGCGTTTCGACGCTGTGCTATCGTTGCGGCATCATTTCGTTATGCTCCAAGAGAATCCCTGCATGAAGGTCGCCGTCCGGACGACAGAGCGTGTGGTTGCCTGCCAACGCGCCTTGCTGATCGTTTTGCTCTGGTTGTTGACGGGCAGCGCCCTCGCACAAGCGCAAACCGGGCCCGCCGAGCAACGGGCCAAAGCGGTGACGCAGGTGGTCCTTGGCATCCTCAGTTATGCACGCTGGCCAGTGGAGCCAGCGCAGTTGCGCCTGTGCATCGTCGGCCCCACCGAATACACCGATGACCTGGTCAAAGGCACTACGCAAGCCAGTGGCCGGCCGGTGGCGGTGCGTCGTCTGCTGGCGAGCAACCCGGCTATCGTCAACGAGTGCGACGCGGTGTACATCGGCAAGCTCACCGCCGATGAACGCAGTCGCCTGTTCGCATCGTTGATCGGGCATCCGGTGCTGAGCATCAGCGAAGCGGACGATCAATGCACGGTCGGCAGTCTGTTTTGCCTGCGCGTCGGCGATGAGCAAGTGTCGTTCGAGGTCAATCTCGACTCAGTGGCTCGCAGCGGCGTGCGCATTCACCCCAGCGTGTTGCAGTTGTCCCGTCGCAAAGCGGCGGCGCCATGAAGCTGTTCAGTTGGAAGGCTCGCCCGACCCTGGGCTCGGTCATTGGCCGTGGGCATTTGATCGTCGCGCTGGTAGCGGTGGCGATGGCCAGTGTTTCGCTGACCTTGCTGGGCGTGCTGGCGCTACGGGTGTATGCCGATCACAACCTGCACTTGATCGCCCGTTCGATCAGCTACACCGTCGAAGCAGCCGTCGTGTTCAACGACAAAGCGGCGGCAACCGAGGCGCTGGCGATCATCGCCGCCAGCGAGGAAGTGGCGGATGCCCGAGTGCTGGACGCGCAAGGCCAATTGATTGCGCAATGGCAGCGCCCTGAAACCGGCTTGTTCTCCGAGCTGGAAATGCGGATCGCCCGCGCCATTCTGGAAAAACCGGTCAGCCTGCCGATCGAACATCAGGACCGTGAAATCGGTCGTGTCCTGCTCATCGGTCATGGCGGCAGCCTGATGCGTTTTCTGCTCAGCGGCCTGGCCGGGATTGTGCTGTGCACCGCGATCAGCGCCTGGGTCGCGCTCTATCTGGCGCGACGGCAACTGCGCGCAATCATCGGCCCATTGCACAGCCTCGCCTCCGTCGCTCACGCCGCCCGCAGTGAGCGAGCACTGGATCGGCGCGTGCCGCCGGCGCAAATCGCCGAACTGGATAATCTGGGCAACGACTTCAATGCCTTGCTCGGCGAACTCGAGTCCTGGCAGACCCACCTGCAAAACGAAAACGAAACCCTCGCCCATCAAGCGACCCACGACAGCCTCACCGGGTTGCCCAACCGCGCGTTTTTCGAAGGCCGCTTGATCCGCGCCTTGCGCAACGGCAAAAAACACGACGAGCGGATTGCCGTACTGTTTCTCGACAGCGACCGCTTCAAAGGCATCAACGATAACTTCGGCCATGCCTCGGGTGACGCAGTGCTGGTGGCGATTGCCAATCGGGTGCGAGCGCAATTGCGCGAGGACGATCTGGTCGCGCGTTTGGGCGGCGACGAGTTCGCCGTGCTGCTCGCGCCGCTGCACACCGTTGAAGACGCTGAGCACATCGCTGACAAGATCCTCGCCAGCATGGACATGCCGATCACCCTGCCGGGCGACACCAGTGTGGTGACCTCGCTCAGTATCGGTATCGCCGTCTACCCCGATCATGGTGCCACGCCGGGCACCTTGCTCAACGCAGCCGACGCGGCGATGTATCAGGCCAAGCGCCTGTCACGCGGCGCGCAATTCACGGCCGGGTCGGAGCGCCCGGTTGATTCCGTTCACACCAGGAGCTGATGTCTGTGTTCACTCTTCCCGTTCGACTTTTTTCCGCATTGCTGTTGATCGCCGCGCTGACGCTGAGCGGTTGCCAGACCGCCCCGCAGAAGGGCCTGACACCGGCGCAGGTCGCTGTGCTCAAACAGCAGGGGGTCGAGTTGACCGACGACGGCTGGGAGTTCGGCCTGTCGGGCAAAGTGTTGTTTGGCAGCGACGTCGAAAGCCTGAACGCACCCAGCACGGAAATCGTCGAACGCATCGGCAAGGCGCTGCTCGGCGTGGGTATCGAGCGGGTGCGCGTCGATGGCCACACCGATGCGTCTGGCAAGGAAACCTACAATCAGCAACTGTCCCTGCGTCGGGCCAAGAGCGTCGCCAACGTCCTCGGCACGGTCGGCATGAAGCAGGAAAACATCCAGCTGCAAGGCCTCGGCAGCAGCGAACCGGTAGCCTCAAACGATACCGCAGCGGGGCGTACGGAAAACCGCCGGGTGTCGATTGTGGTCAGCGCCGACTAATCGGCAAAGCGCATCTCCCGCGTTTCCCCCATCAACAACGCCTGATTGCGCTCAGTCACCTCGCGGATGTAATCCCACAACAAGGTGATCCGCTTCAACTTGCGCAGATCCTCCCGGCAGTACATCCAGAACTGCCGGGTGATGTCGACTTCCTCCGGCAACACCGGCAGCAAACGCGGGTCCTGGGCGGCGAGGAAGCACGGCAGGATCGCCAACGAGCGACCCTGCTGCGCGGCGACGTATTGAGCGATCACGCTGGTGCTGCGTAAATTTGCGCTGGCGCCGGGCAGTACGTTGGCCAGGTAAAGCAGCTCTGAGCTGAACGCCAGATCGTCCACATAACTGATGAATTGATGCTTGCTCAAGTCGGCCGGGCGGCGGATTGGTGGGTGTTTGTCGAGATAATCCTGGGTTGCGTACAGCTGCAAACGGTAGTCGCAGAGTTTGCAGCAGACGTACGGCCCATGCTCCGGCCGTTCGAGGGCGATAACGATGTCGGCCTCGCGCTTGGACAGGCTGATGAAGTGCGGCAGCGGCAAGATGTCCACCGAAATTGCCGGGTAGGCGTCGACGAAATGACTCAGTTGCGGGGTGATGAAAAAACTGCCGAAGCCTTCGGTGCAGCCCATGCGCACATGCCCTGACAGCGCGACGCCCGAGCCGGAAACCTGCTCGCAGGCCATGTGCAACGTGCTTTCGATCGACTCGGCATAACCGAGCAAGCGCTGGCCTTCGGTGGTCAGGACGAAGCCGCTGGTGCGGGACTTTTCGAACAGCAATGTGCCCAGCGCCGCTTCCAGCGAACTGATCCGTCGCGACACCGTGGTGTAGTCGACAGCCAAGCGTTTGGCAGCGGTGCTGGCCTTGCGGGTGCGGGCGACTTCGAGGAAAAACTTCAGGTCGTCCCAGTTCAGCGAGCCTAGCGAGGTGATGTTTTTTTGCATGATGGACGGGCTTATATGTGCGTTCTTATTAGAAGTTTGCACATCTATACTCCAAAAACCGTCCGACAACCATTCTGGACACACGCCTCATCTCAAGGCGAACCTCTCGCCTTGGCTCCTACGATAAAAACAAGTTCTGGAGACCAGCATGAACGCATCGCTTACGCCCAACGACACCACGCTGCAAAAGGTCAAACTGCTGATCGACGGCGAATGGGTCGAGTCGCAGACCACCGAGTGGCACGACATCGTCAACCCGGCGACCCAGCAAGTCCTGGCCAAGGTTCCGTTCGCCACCGCCGCTGAGGTCGATGCCGCTGTCAGCGCCGCCCAGCGCGCGTTCCAGACCTGGAAACTGACCCCGATCGGCGCGCGGATGCGCATCATGCTCAAGCTCCAGGCGCTGATTCGTGAGCACTCCAAACGCATCGCCGTGGTGTTGAGCGCCGAGCAGGGCAAGACCATTGCCGACGCCGAGGGCGATATTTTCCGCGGCCTGGAAGTGGTAGAGCACGCTTGCTCGATCGGCACCCTGCAAATGGGCGAGTTCGCCGAAAACGTCGCCGGCGGTGTCGACACCTACACCCTGCGCCAGCCGATCGGCGTCTGCGCCGGCATCACCCCGTTCAACTTCCCGGCGATGATTCCGCTGTGGATGTTCCCGATGGCGATCGCCTGCGGCAACACCTTCGTGCTCAAGCCTTCGGAGCAGGATCCGCTGTCGACCATGCTGCTGGTGGAGCTGGCGATCGAGGCGGGCGTTCCGGCGGGCGTGCTCAACGTCGTTCACGGCGGCAAGGATGTGGTCGATGGCCTGTGCACGCACAAGGACATCAAAGCCGTGTCGTTCGTCGGTTCGACCGCCGTCGGCACCCACGTTTATGACCTGGCCGGCAAACATGGCAAGCGCGTGCAGTCGATGATGGGCGCGAAAAACCACGCTGTGGTGCTGCCGGACGCCAATCGCGAGCAAGCGCTGAATGCCTTGGTCGGCGCCGGTTTCGGTGCCGCCGGACAACGCTGCATGGCTACCTCGGTGGTGGTGCTGGTGGGCGCGGCGAAACAGTGGCTGCCGGACCTGAAAGCGCTGGCGCAGAAACTCAAGGTCAACGCCGGCAGCGAGCCGGGCACCGATGTCGGTCCGGTGATCTCGAAAAAAGCCAAGGCGCGGATCCTCGAACTGATCGAAAGCGGCATCAAGGAAGGCGCCAAGCTTGAACTCGATGGTCGCGACATCAGCGTGCCGGGTTACGAGCAAGGCAACTTTGTCGGCCCGACCCTGTTCTCGGGCGTGGCCACCGACATGCAGATCTACACCCAGGAAATCTTCGGCCCGGTGCTGGTGGTGCTGGAAGTCGACACCCTCGATCAGGCGATTGCGCTGGTCAATGCCAACCCGTTCGGTAACGGCACCGGCCTGTTCACCCAAAGCGGTGCGGCGGCGCGCAAATTCCAGACTGAGATCGACGTCGGTCAGGTTGGCATCAACATTCCGATTCCGGTGCCAGTGCCGTTCTTCAGCTTCACCGGTTCGCGGGGTTCGAAACTCGGCGATCTCGGCCCGTACGGCAAGCAAGTGGTGCAGTTCTACACCCAGACCAAAACGGTCACGGCGCGCTGGTTCGACGACGACAGCGTCAACGACGGCGTGAACACCACCATCAACCTGCGCTGAGGATCCGATCATGAAAATCGCATTTATCGGGCTGGGCAACATGGGCGCGCCGATGGCGCGCAACCTGATCAAGGCTGGCCACTCGCTGAACCTGGTCGACCTGAACAAAACCGTGCTGGCGGAACTGGAGCAACTGGGCGGCACCATTCGCGCTTCGGCGCGCGAGGCGGCGGAAGATGCCGAACTGGTGATCACCATGCTCCCGGCCGCGGTGCACGTGCGCAGTGTCTGGCTGGGTGAAGAGGGCGTGCTCGCCGGCATCCGCCAAGGCGTGCCGGCAGTGGATTGCAGCACCATCGATCCGCAGACCGCCCGCGACGTCGCTGCGGCTGCCGCGAAGCAAGGCGTGGCCATGGCCGATGCGCCGGTCTCCGGCGGAACTGGCGGAGCGACGGCCGGGACCCTGACCTTTATGGTCGGCGCCACCCCGGAACTGTTCGCCACCCTGCAACCGGTGCTGGCGCAGATGGGCCGCAACATTGTGCATTGCGGTGAAGTCGGCACCGGCCAGATCGCCAAGATCTGCAACAACCTGCTGCTGGCGATCTCGATGGTCGGCGTCAGTGAAGCGATGGCTTTGGGCGACGCGCTGGGGATCGACACCGGCGTACTGGCCGGCATCATCAACAGCTCGACCGGCCGCTGCTGGAGTTCGGAGATGTACAACCCGTGGCCGGGCATCGTCGAAACGGCCCCGGCCTCGCGCGGATATACCGGCGGTTTCGGTGCGGAGCTGATGCTCAAGGATCTCGGTCTGGCGACGGAAGCAGCGCGGCAAGCGCACCAACCGGTGGTGCTCGGCGCGGTGGCGCAGCAGTTGTATCAGGCGATGAGTCAGCGCGGTGAAGGCGGAAAAGATTTCTCGGCGATCATCAACAGCTATCGCAAGCCGCAGTAACTGTTCAAAAAACTGAGGTGAAAGGGGTTTTTGTGGCGAGGGAGCTTGCTCCCGCTGGTCTGCGCAGCAGACCTGACCACGGCAAATGAGGTTCTTCAGAAAAACCGCATTTGCTGAAGTTACGCCTGCTGCGCAGCCGAGCGGGAGCAAGCTCCCTCGCCACAGGTGATTTCCCCGCTTTTTGTACCGCCATCATTAACAGCTACCGCAAGCCGCAGTAACTGTTCAAAAAACCGAGGTGAAAGGGTTTTTTGTGGCGAGGGAGCTTGCTCCCGCTGGTCTGCGCAGCAGACCTGAACACGGCAAATGAGGTTCTTCAGAAAAACCGCATTTGCTGAAGTTACGTCTGCTGCGCAGCCGAGCGGGAGCAAGCTCCCTCGCCACAGGTGATCTCCCCGCTTTTTGTACCGCGATCATCAACAGCTATCGCAAGCCGCAGTAACTGTTCAAAAAACTGAGGTGAAAGGGGTTTTTGTGGCGAGGGAGCTTGCTCCCGCTGGTCTGCGCAGCAGACCTGACCACGGCAAATGAGGTTCTTCAGAAAACCGCATTTGCTGAAGTTACGTCTGCTGCGCAGCCGAGCGGGAGCAAGCTCCCTCGCCACGAGTGATCTCATGGCTTTTTGTGCCGCCATCATCAACAGCTATCGCAAGCCGCAGTAACTGTTCAAAAAACTGAGGTGAAAGGGGTTTTTGTGGCGAGGGAGCTTGCTCCCGCTGGTCTGCGCAGCAGACCTGACCACGGCAAATGAGGTTCTTCAGAAAAACCGCATTTGCTGAAGTTACGCCTGCTGCGCAGCCGAGCGGGAGCAAGCTCCCTCGCCACAGGTGATTTCCCCGCTTTTTGTACCGCCATCATTAACAGCTACCGCAAGCCGCAGTAACTGTTCAAAAAACTGAGGTGAAAGGGATTTCTGTGGCGAGGGAGCTTGCTCCCGCTGGTCTGCGCAGCAGACCTGAACACGGCAAATGAGGTTTTTCAGAAGAACCGCATTTGCTGAAGTTACGTCTGCTGCGCAGCCGAGCGGGAGCAAGCTCCCTCGCCACAGGTGATCTCCCCGCTTTTTGTGCAGGAAGAAAAAGATCGCAGCCTTCGGCAGCTCCTTGTATCTCGACTAACGCTCCGCCAGGAGCGATAGTTCTCGACTGATCATCGAGGGAGGGACTTGGAAGCCGCGCAGCTCCTTAGGCTTTTTGCCTGTGACGTAGATCGTGCTCCAGCCCTCCACACTCACTCGTACAGTTCGCACGGTATCTTGGGCCCGCCTCCGGCGAGAGCCCGCATTCGCAAGGTTGGACAGAGTGAAGTGATGATCGCAACAGGGAACAAGTGGAGAAACGATCATGTCTGGTTTCGTTGGCGTCGACATCGCAAAGAACACCTTTGATATCGCTACACACCTGCCCAATGGCAAGCACAAAACCAAGGCCAAGCTGGCCAACGACCCAAAGGGCTTTAAAGAGTTTGAGGCGTGGCTAGAAAAAAACGCCGAGCGTTCGGCCCTGATCGTGATGGAAGCCACGAGCGTCTACCACTTGGAGCTCGCGGAGTTCGTTTACAACAAAGGCTTCCGGGTCTGCGTCGTGAACCCGGCTACGACCAAAGCGTACGCTGACAGCGAACTGCGCCGCATCAAGACTGATAAAAGTGATGCCAAACTGATCGCTGACTTTGCCCGGGAAAAGGATCAAAAACTTCACCCATGGGCGCCTGAGCCGCTGAAATACCGCCAGTTGAAAGCAATGGTGCGCCGCCTGGATGACCTTCAGGAAATGGAACAAATGGAGCTTAATCGTCTGGACGTTTCCGACGAAAAGGTCAAAGACTCGATCAACTCTGTTCTGCGCCATATCGAAAAAGAGATCGTGGAAACGCATAAGGCGATCAAAAAACACATCGATGACGACCCGGATATGCGTCAGATGCGGAATCTGATCGTAACCATCGACGGCATCGGACAAAAAACGCTTGAACGATTGCTGGCCGAACTGGGTGACTTGCGCAAATACAGTGACCCTCGCCAACTGGTCGCTGCTGCGGGGCTCAATCCAAAGCTGCAGGAATCAGGAAAGCTCAAAGGTCATACCCTGATCTCAAGAGTAGGGTCAGCACGGCTGCGTGCAGGCCTCTACATGCCTGGCATGGTGGCGCTGAAACACAATAAGGCGATCAAGGCGATGAAAGAACGCCTGGAAGCCAACGGCAAGGCTCCCAAGCAGATCATCTGCGCAGCAATGCGCAAGCTGCTGCACTTCGTTTACGGAGTGCTCAAGTCAGGACTGCCATATGACCCGAAACTTGCGCTTGCCCGGTAAGGCTCAAGACGGTATCTACATGGGAATGCGTTCCTGTAGGAGCTGCCGAAGGCTGCGATCTTTTGCTTTGTCAGGCGAAGACGAAATACTTGCGCACGGTCTCGACCACTTCCCACGTGCCTTTCATGCCCGGCTCAACCACGAAGATATCGCCAGCGCGCAGGTGAATCGGCGCCATGCCGTCCGGGGTGATCACGCAGTAGCCTTCCTGGAAATGGCAGTACTCCCATTTCACATAATCGACGCGCCACTTGCCCGGCGTGCAGATCCAGGTGCCCATGATCTTGCTGCCGTCTTCGCTGGTGTAGGCGTTGAGGTTGACGGTGTGCGGGTCGCCTTCGAGTTTTTCCCACTTGCAGGCATCGAGTACCGGCAGCGGGTGAGTGTCGCGCAGAACGGTGATAGGGGCGGTCGCGGTCATGAGGAACTCCGGGCAAGTGGACTTGAGAATTGAAGTCGCACCCTATAGCGCCCGGTTGTCGCTCAGTTGTCTGGGGTCGACATCGGAGTGCTCAGAAACGCGCGCAGCGGTGAGCGCTTGTAACAATGCCTGGGCATAACCCGGCAGCGCAGCGAAGTCTCTCGCGCAGAGCAATAACGTGCGGCGCGCCCACGGTTCATTGAGCGCCACGCATTTGAAGTGTTCGACCTTCGCGCGTTCGACAGCGGCCAACGGCACGATGGCCAGTCCGGCGCCTCGGGCGACCATGCGTATCGCCCCATCGAAGCCATCGGCGCGAATGCGCACCTGCATCCGCGCGCCGCTGTGCAGCGCCTGTTCTTCCAGATAAATCGCCAGTGCGCTGTCGGCACTCAGTCCGACAAAGTCATGCTGCAACGCGTCGCTGAAACTGACCTCGGCGGCGTCAGACAACGGGTGGTCAAGCGGCAGAATCAGCACCAGCGGATCGTCGCGAAAAGCCTGCGTCTGTAGGCCGTTGCTGTCGACCGCGTCGGACACGATGCCCAGATCCGCTGCGCCTTCACGCAAGGCATGAGTGATCCGCGCGCTAGGCAGTTCCTGCAGATCGATATCGAGATTGGGATGGCTGCGCAGGAAATCCGCGAGCACTTCTGGCAGGTATTCGGTGATCGCCGTGGTGTTGCACAACAGCCGCACCTGGCCTTTGACGCCTTGTGCGTATTCAGCGAGTTCCTGCTGCAGGCGCTCGGCCTGTTGCAAAAGAATGCGCGCGTGGCGGGCGAGGGCTTTCCCGGCGGGCGTCGGCATGACACCACGCCGACCGCGCTCAAGGAATTCGGCGCCTAGCGAGGCTTCCATCGCGCGGATTCTCGCGCTGGCGGCGGCGAGGGATAGGTGACTGCGCGCGGCACCGGCGGTGATGTTGCCGGTGTCGATGATGTGCATGTAGAGGCGCAGGTCGGTGAGGTCGAAGTGCATGGGGTTTGCCTCTGGTTTTTGTGGTGTCTGGGCTGGCCTCATCGCGAGCAGGCTCACTCCTACAAGGGATCTGCTGCGAACACAAAACTGTAGGAGTGAGCCTGCTCGCGATAGGGCCAGGTGCCCTGATTAAAATATCAGCCTCTTGCTCTGTAAGAGGCAGCCTCAGTATATGGCAGATTTTCACCCGCTCCGGATCAGCGCAAATTACCCCAATGCATACGCTAACCGACTTCTACCAAACCCTCGGCCCGACCCTGTCTATGCTGGTCATCGCCACCTTCATCCTCGCCGGCATGATCAAAGGCGTCATCGGCCTTGGCCTGCCCACCGTTGCCATGGGCCTGCTCGGTCTGGCTATGGCGCCGGCGCAGGCAGCTGCTTTGTTGATCATCCCCGCGACTTTGACCAACCTCTGGCAACTGGCCTTCGGTGGGCATCTGCAAAATTTGCTAAAACGCCTCTGGCCCATGCTGCTGATGATCTTTCTCGGCACCGGCATCGGCACCTTCTGGATTGGCATGGCTGGCGGCCATTGGGTTGTGCGCGGGCTCGGCGCGGCGCTGTTGCTGTATGCGTTGAGCGGGCTGTTTCTACCGACGCTGCACGTCAACCCGCGCCATGAGCGCTGGGTTGGTCCGCAGTGTGGCCTGATCACCGGCGTCATCACCTCCGCCACCGGCGTCTTCGTGATTCCGGCGGTGCCGTACCTGCAAGCAATGGGTCTGAGCCGCGATGAGCTGGTGCAGGCGCTCGGTCTGTCCTTCACAGTTTCGACCCTGGCGCTGGCGCTCGGGCTGCTTTGGCACGGCGCACTTGGCGGTGGCGAATTGAGCGCGTCGCTGCTGGCGCTGATCCCGGCCATGCTCGGCATGTGGCTCGGCCAATGGCTGCGTCAGCGCATCAGTGCGGTGCTGTTCAAGCGGGTGTTCTTTATCGGACTGGGCGCGCTCGGCGCCCATTTGCTGATCAGCGGCTAGCCGACGATTCGCTGAGCATGTCGATCGGGCGAATATCGAAATCGCGTTCCAAGTACTCCATGCGTTTGGCGAAGAACGCTTTCATGTGCGGCAACGCTGAGTGCACATCCAGATGCGCCTGGCTTGCCCAGATCTCGTAGAAGATAAACAGCGTCGGATCCTGCTTGTCGCGCAGCATGTGGTACTCGATGCAGCCCGGTTCGGCGCGGCTCGGCTCGACATAGGTGCGGAACAGCGCTTCGAACTCGGCGGCTTTTTCCGGGCGGGTCTTGGCGTGCAGGATGAAACCCTGACGTTCACTCATCACAACTTCCTCGAATGCAGAAAGCGTCGAATGCTACGGCAACAATTGGCTATCGATTCGTGCGTTTTGATCAAATGTATTTTGCGTCGATGTGGCTGTTTCCGCGCGAGATCGATGGTTAATCTGCCGCCATTCCATTTCCTGTTGCCACCAGCCCCAAGGGCTGCGCCGAGGTTTTCCGATGAAAAAAGTCCTGTTGCTCAATGGCGGTAAAAAATTCGCCCACTCCGATGGCCGCTACAACACCACCCTGCACGAAACTGCGCTGAGCGTGCTCGATCGCGGCGGTGTCGACGTCAAGACCACCTTCATTGATGAGGGCTACGACGTTGCTGAAGAAGTGGCGAAATTCCTCTGGGCCGACGTGATCATTTATCAAATGCCGGGCTGGTGGATGGGCGCGCCGTGGACGGTGAAAAAGTACATCGACGAAGTCTTCACTGAAGGCCACGGCAGCCTCTACGCCAGCGACGGTCGCACCCGTTCCGATGCCTCGCAGAAGTACGGCAGTGGCGGTCTGATTCAGGGCAAGCAATACATGCTGTCGCTGACCTGGAATGCGCCGCAGCAAGCCTTCGATGACCCGACGGATTTCTTCGAAGCCAAAGGCGTGGACGCGGTGTACTTCCCGTTCCACAAGGCCAACGAATTCCTTGGCATGACCGCGCTGCCGACCTTCCTCTGCGTCGACGTGATGAAGCGTCCAAATATCGACAATGATGTGGTGCGCTATGAGCAGCATCTGACTGAGGTGTTTGGCCTCAAGGCTTGAGGCTTTCAGGCTAATATCGGGGTCACAGCAAAAGATCGCAGCCTTCGGCAGCTCCTACAGTGGGCATGGCGACTGGCTGCGATCGGCGATTCCAGCGAGGACACCCGTGAAAGCCAGATCCGATGAGTTGCAGATTTTCGTCTGCGTGATCGAATGCGGTTCGATTTCCGCCGCCGCCGAGCAGGTCGGGCAGACGCCGTCGGCGGTGAGCCGCACGCTGTCCCGGCTCGAAGCCAAACTCGACACCACGTTGATCAACCGCACCACGCGGCGCATGGACCTGACCGAGGAGGGCAAATATTTCTTCGAACAGGCCAAGCTGATCCTCGATCAGATGGATCAACTCGAAGAACGCCTGTCCTCGCGCCAGCAGACTCCGTCCGGACGTTTGCGCATCAACGCCGCCTCGCCGTTCATGCTCCACGCCGTCGTCCCCTATATCGACGAGTTCCGGCAGTTGTATCCGGACATTCAGCTCGAACTCAACAGCAATGACCTGATCATTGACCTGCTGGAACAAAGCACTGACGTCGCCATCCGCATCGGCACCCTCGCCGACTCGACGTTGCATGCGCGTTCGCTCGGCTGCAGTCCGTTGCTGATCGTCGCCAGCCCTGCTTACCTGAAAAAACACGGCGCGCCCCGGCAGGTCGCAGACCTGAGTGAACACACGCTGCTTGGCTTCACCCAGAACGAAGGCCTCAACCAATGGCCGCTGCGCTATGTGCATGGCGACCGTTGGCCGATCACCCCGGCAATCAGCGCCTCCAGTGGTGAGACCGTGCGTCATTTGGTGCTGGAAGGGCAGGGAATCGCTTGTCTGTCGCACTTCATGACCATCGACGATATTCGCGCCGGACGCCTGAAAGTCCTGCTCGGCGAATTCAACAGCGGCTACCGCCAGCCGATCAACGCGGTGTACTACCGCAACTCGCAGCTGGCGTTGCGCATCCAGTGCTTCCTCGACTTTATCCAGGGCAAACTCACCGCCTACGCCAGCGCCGAATTCAAGGGCTGATTCGTGATCCCTGCGCAAGAGTGAATTGGCCGAGGGCGGGTTTTTCGCCGGGTTTCATCGGCCGATACTCGTTGCATCACTTATTCACGCAGGGAGTTACTCCATGAATATTTTCGTTACCGGCGCGGCCGGTTTTATCGGCGGTTCCATCGCCACCGGTCTGGTTCAGGCCGGGCACAAGGTTACTGGTCTGGTGCGCAGCGCCGAGCAGGCTGACGAACTTAAAGCGCTGGGCATGAACGCGGTAATCGGCACCCTCGATGACAGCCAGTTGCTGGCGGAACAGGCGCGTGCTGCCGATGCGGTGATCAACGCGGCCAGCAGCGATCATCGCGGCGCGGTTGAAGCGTTGCTCGACGCTTTGCGCGGTTCCAATAAAGTCTTTCTGCACACCAGCGGTTCGAGCATCGTCGGCGATGCGTCCGGCGGCAAATCCAGCGACGTCATCTACTTCGAAGACAACCTGCCGGAACCGACCGTCGATAAAGCCGATCGCGTGGCCATCGACAACCTGGTGCTCGCTGCGTCGAAGGATGGAGTGAACTCGGCGGTGATCTGCAACACCTTGATCTACGGCCACAGCCTGGGCGTCAAACGCGACAGCGTGCAATTGCCGCGACTCCTGAAACAGGCGCGCAAGAGCGGCGTGGTGCGCCACGTTGGCAGCGGCCAGAACATCTGGTCCAACGTGCACATCGAGGACGTCATCGCCCTGTATCTGCTGGCGCTGACCAGGAATGTGCCGGGCACTTTCTACTTCGTTGAAAGCGGTGAAGCGTCGTTCATCGACATGACCACCGCCATGGCCGAAGCCCTCAATCTGGGCAAACCGCAAGACTGGCCACTGCAAGACGCCGAAGCCGAATGGGGCTATGAAATGGCCAACTACGGCCTAGGCTCCAACAGTCGCGTACGCGGCAAACACGCCCGCGAACTGCTGGGCTGGACGCCTAAACGCACGTCGGTGGTTGAATGGATTCGTAACGAAATGGTGTGAGTCCAGTGCGCACCGAGTGAAGCCATTCGCGAGCAGGTGACCGCGTTCTGTCTGGAGGAATGCGATCAAAAACTGTAGGAGCGAGCCTGCTCGCGAATGCGGTGGGTCAGGCAATGAAGTTGTGGAATGTGACGCCGCCTTCGCGAGCAAGCTCGCTCCCACAGGTTTATGTGGTGATCTGGAAAGGCATGAAAATCCCGCCCCGCAATTTTCATTAATCACGACAGCACATACTCACCTGCGACACACCTTGTCTCTCCACGAAAATTATTTTCATGCGGTTTGAAATCTCTATCTCGAAATGATTTATGAGTTTCACAACCCATTCGAACGTGACCCTCTCGAGGAGTACCGCATGACGCCTTCCTTCGGCTATTGGCTGCTGGTGTATGCCGCCGTGGCCATCATTGCGCTGATCGTGTTGATCGCCCGTTACCGGCTCAATCCGTTCATTGTCATCACTCTGATGTCCCTGGGCCTGGCGCTGGTGGCCGGGATGCCGCCGTCGGCTGTGGTCGGTGCGTATGAGGCCGGCGTCGGCAAGACGCTGGGGCATATTGCGCTGGTGGTGGCGTTGGGGACGATGCTCGGCAAGATGATGGCCGAGTCCGGTGGCGCGGAGCAGATGGCGCGGACGCTGATCGAGCGATTCGGTGAGAAGAACGCGCATTGGGCGATGGTCTGCATCGCGTTTCTGGTCGGCTTGCCGCTGTTCTTCGAAGTCGGTTTCGTCCTGCTGGTGCCGATCGCCTTCACCGTGGCCCGCCGCGTTGGCGTGTCGATTCTGATGGTCGGTCTGCCGATGGTTGCCGGGCTCTCGGTGGTGCATGCGCTGGTGCCACCGCACCCGGCGGCGATGCTCGCGGTGCAGGCGTACCAGGCCTCTGTCGGGCAAACCTTGCTGTACGCCATCGCGATCGGCATTCCGACCGCGATCATCGCCGGCCCGCTGTACGCGAAATTCATCGTGCCGCGCATTCAATTGCCGGCGGACAATCCCCTGGAAAAGCAATTCCTCGAGCGCGAACCGCGCGACAAACTGCCGGGTTTCGGCATCACCATGGCGACCATTCTGCTGCCGGTGGTGCTGATGCTGATCGGCGGCTGGGCCAACCTGATTTCCATACCCGGCAGCGCGTTCAACCAGTTCCTGTTGTTCATCGGCAACTCGGTGATCGCGCTGTTGCTGGCGACCTTGCTGAGCTTTTGGACGCTGGGCATCGCCCAAGGCTTCAACCGCGAATCGATCCTCAAATTCACCAACGAATGCCTCGCACCCACCGCCAGCATCACCTTGCTGGTCGGCGCTGGCGGCGGCTTGAACCGGATTCTGGTGGATGCCGGCGTCACCGATCAGATCGTCGGCCTCGCTCATGAATTTCATCTGTCGCCGCTGATCATGGGCTGGCTGTTTGCCGCGCTGATGCGCGTTGCCACCGGTTCTGCAACCGTGGCGATGACCACCGCATCAGGTGTTGTCGCGCCGGTGGCCATTGGTCTGGGTTATCCCCACCCTGAGCTTTTGGTACTGGCGACCGGCGCCGGCTCGGTTATCTTTTCCCACGTCAACGACGGCGGCTTCTGGTTGATCAAGGAATACTTCAACATGACGGTTGCGCAGACGTTCAAGACCTGGACCGTGCTCGAGACATTGATCTCGCTGGTCGCTTTCGGTCTGACCGTCGGCCTTTCCTACCTGCTGTAACCGGAGCCTGCCGCCCATGGACATCCTCTACCAGATCCGCGCCCGCCAGGATTCCTTCAGCGCCGGCGAGGGCCGCATCGCTCGGCTGATGCTCGACGATGTCGGCTTTGCCGCGAGCGCCAGCCTCGAAGACCTCGCGCAACGCGCCGAAGTCAGCACCGCTACGCTGTCGCGTTTTGCGCGCACGGTTGGCTGCCGCGACCTGCGTGACCTGCGCCTGCAACTGGCCCAGGCCAGCGGCGTGGGCAGCCGCTTTCTCGACCCGGCGGGCACGCCTGAGCAGTCGGCGTTCTACGGGCAAATCGTCGGCGATATCGAAACCACCCTGCGTCAGCATCTGGCCGGTTTCGACGAATCGCGTTTTGCCGATGCGGTGAAATTGCTCAGCCAGGCGCGGATGATTCACGCGTTCGGCATGGGCGGTTGCTCGACCCTGTGCAGCGATGAGTTGCAGGTGCGCCTGGTGCGCCTCGGTTACCCGATCGCCGTGTGTCACGACGCGGTGATGATGCGCGTCACCGCCGCCAGTTTGAACGCCGAGCAAGTGCTGATCGTCTGCTCGCTGACCGGCATTACCCCGGAGCTTTTGGAAACGGTCGAACTAGCGCGCAACTACGGCGCGCGCATCCTCGCCATCACTCGCGGCGATTCACCGCTGGCGGAATTGGCCGACGTCGTCTTGCCCCTGCAAGGCGCGGAAACCTCGTTCATCTACAAACCCACGGCGGCGCGCTACGGCATGCTGCTGGCCATCGACGTGCTCGCCACCGAGCTGGCGTTGGCCAGCCCTGAAGACAATCAAGAACGTCTGCGGCGAATCAAACTCGCCCTCGACGAATACCGTGGCGGCGACGATCACCTGCCGCTGGGAGACTGACATGCAGTACGACACCCTGATCCGCAACGCGTTGGTTATCGACGGCAGCAACACGCCGGGCTACCGCGCAGACGTGGCGATTCTCAATGGTCGCATCGAGCGTATCGGCGATCTGCCTGACGCCCGCGCCACCGAAGCAATCGACGCCGCCGGCCGGGTGCTGGCGCCGGGTTTCATCGACGTGCACACCCACGACGACACCGTGGTCATCCGCCAACCTGAAATGCTGCCCAAGCTCAGCCAAGGCGTGACCACGGTGATCGTTGGCAACTGCGGGATCAGCGCTTCGCCAGTGAGTTTGAAGGGCAATCCCCCGGACCCGATGAACCTGCTCGGCACTGCCGCAGCGTTTGTTTATCCACGTTTCAGCGACTATCGCGCCGCCGTCGAAGCGGCCAACCCCACGCTGAATGTCGCCGCCCTGGTCGGCCACACAGCGCTGCGCAGCAATCACCTCGACGACTTGTTGCGCACCGCGACGCCCGCTGAAATCACTGCGATGCGCGAGCAGTTGCGCGACAGCCTCGAGGCCGGCGCGTTGGGTTTATCCACAGGCCTGGCCTACGCCAGCGCCTTCAACGCGTCCACCGATGAAGTCATGCAACTGACCGAAGAACTGACGGCGTTCGGTGCGGTGTACACCACCCATTTGCGCAGCGAATTCGCCCCGGTGTTGGAGGCGATGGACGAAGCATTTCAAATCGGCCGACACGCGCAATCACCGGTGATCATTTCCCACCTCAAATGCGCCGGCGTCGGTAACTGGGGGCGCAGTCCGCAATTGCTCGCAGCCTTGGAAGGTGCAGCGAAAACCCATCCGGTCGGCTGCGATTGCTATCCCTATGCCGCGAGTTCTTCGACTTTGGATTTGAAGCAAGTCACCGACGCCCATCGCATCACCATCACCTGGTCGACACCGCACCCGGAAGTCAGCGGGCGCGACCTGATCGACATTGCTGGCGAATGGAAACTGTCGCTGGAAGAAACCGCGAAACGTCTGCAACCGGCCGGCGCGGTGTACTACGGCATGGATGAGGCGGATGTACGAAGAATCCTCGCCCATCCGCTGTCGATGGTCGGATCTGACGGACTGCCGGAAGACCCGTTCCCGCATCCGCGCCTGTGGGGCGCTTTCCCACGGGTGCTCGGCCATTTCAGTCGCGATGTCGGCCTGTTTCCGCTGCACACCGCCGTGCACAAAATGACCGGTTTGTCGGCGGCGCGTTTTGGCTTGCAGGAAAGGGGCGAGATTCGTGAAGGACATTGGGCGGATCTGGTGTTGTTCGATCCGCAAACCGTGCGCGATGTGGCCGATTTCAACGATCCGCAGCGCGCGGCGCAGGGGATTGACGGGGTTTGGGTCAACGGCGTGTTGAGCTATCGCGACGGCCGGGCAAATGGGAGCAGGGCAGGGCGGTTTCTGGCTCGCGAAGGTGATTTGCGAGAAGGGTTTCGTTGAGTCGAATGACGCCAAAAGATCGCAGCCTTCGGCAGCTCCTACGGAGATCGCATTCCAATGCAGGAGCTGCCGTAGGCTGCGATCTTTTGATCTGTGTCTCATAGTGGCACTGTGCAATTAAAGAAAGCCATCAACAGGCCGATTTGCTGACATCCTCCCCGTCTACACTGTGGGGCCAATCAGTCAGGGAGCACCCCATGAGCTTCGGCAAAACCACCCCGATCCTGCGGATCTTCGATGAGGCCAAGGCTGTAGAGTTTTACGTCGATTTTCTCGGTTTCAAGATCGACTGGCAGCATCGCTTCGAAGCGAATTTCCCGCTGTATCTGCAGGTGTCGCGCGGTGAGTGTGTGCTGCATTTGTCCGAGCATCACGGCGATGCCTGCCCGGGTTCCGCGCTGCGTATCGAAACCGATGAGCTGGAGGTGTTTCAGCAGCAGCTGATGGCCAAGGACTATAGGTTTTCCCATCCGCAGATTCAGGCGATGCCGTGGGGCAGTCAGGACATGACCATCGCTGATCCGTTTGGTAATCGGTTGGTGTTTACCAATGCGATCAGTCTTTGATCTGCATGCCTGAGATCAAAAGCCCCTCACCCTAGCCCTCTCCCGGAGGGAGAGGGGACCGACCGAGTTGCCCGTGCTTCAAACGTCGACCTGAACGACCGTGTCGAATATGGATTCACAGCGATCATTTCTGGTCGGCGTATTTCGTGAGCATCGCACGGTCGGCCCCCTCTCCCTCTGGGAGAGGGCTGGGGTGAGGGCAACCCCTGACACCCCACTAAAACCAGTCCACACCAAATCCCCCAAAAACCCTCAATCAGTCGGCACCAACCGATCCAGCACCCGATTCACTGCCATCTCCGCGACCATCACAATCTGCGCAATGCCCTGCAACGTCTTGCGTTGCGCTCCGTTCACCAGCCCCGCCTGATCGTTGAGCATCACCGTCGCCGACCCCAGGGTTTCGCAGGCATCGGCCAGCAGCGATTCGTTGTCGGCGTCGGGATTGGCCATGTACAGCGTGTTGGATTTGTAGGGCGGGGCCATGAATTCAGCGCTGGATGGGCCGAGGTAATGATCGAGGGCGCGGTCGGCGGCTTCGTGGAATTTCTTGGACTCGGGGGATTCGTAGGGCGATGCCGGGTCGGTGGGTGGCGGGTTTGGGGTTACTTTGAACATGAATGCTTGCCTCTTATGAAGCTGCATCCGTTTCGCCGCTAAGCAAAGGGAGGCAGCTGTGCGCAAGTTAGCGGACCGGTAAGCATTCAACCCGGTGCATCCGAAGATGCCATGCGCACAGCCACCATCGAGTGCAGGCGTGAGCCTGACCGGATTGGACTTGTACAACCGGAATGCTGTCCGAGCCGCTAAGCTCGATCACTGAGAAATCAGTGACCGAATCAAGTTACCGGCAGGCCTCCGGAGGCACAAGCCGGCGGATTCTGGCGCAGGCGTAGGCAGCGGCGCAAGGAATTGTGGGTGGTTTCGCGGAATACCGGGTTGATTTAAACAGCTGCGGCAAAGCTTGTTTAAGCGGTGTAGCGGCTGGCCTCATCGCGAGCAGGCTCACTCCTACAGTTGATCTTCGGTGAACGCAGATTTCGCATACGCCACAAATCCCTGTAGGAGTGAGCCTGCTCGCGATAGGTACCGCACATTCACCGCCGATTCCGCAGCCGAAACTCCCCCGGCGGCATCCCGCGCCAGCTCTTGAACGTGCGATGAAACGAGCGCGGTTCGGTAAAGCCCAGATACTGCGCAATGTCCTGAATCGGCAACGTGCTATTAAGCAAATAGTGCTCCGCCAACTCCTGACGCAGCTCATCGAGAATCTGCTGATACGACGTCCCGGCCTGCTGCAATTGCCGCTGCAACGTGCGCACCGACACGCTGAGCTGCTCCGCCACTTGCTCCTTGCGCGGCAAGCCCTCCTTGAGCAAACCGCGCAGGATGTTTTTCACCTGCTGCGCCAGCGACGCCTCTTCCAGCGTCGCCAGCAAACCCATCGCGTGTTCTTCCAGGGTTCGCAGCAATTGCGCATCGGCCTGACGCAGCGGCAGCTGCAAATACGCCAGCGGCACCACCAGCGCCGAATACGCCTGATCGAACCGCACCGGGCAACCGAAAAACGCCTCGTACTCGGCCAGCGTCACCTCATCCGGCCGCGCATGCTCCAGCCACACGCAGGCCGGCGACAGCTGCGTGTCGGCGATCCAGCGCGCGTAGTGCAGCCACGAACCGAGCACGTTTTCCACCAGATGCCGACGAATCCGTGGCCGCTCGTAGCGGCAGGTCCAGATCAGATGCACGTGCTCGCCCTGCACCTCGGCGCGGCTGACGCCCATGTCGCCGACGAGTTTTTCGAATGGCATGATCCGGCTCATCGCATCGCCCAGCGTCGCGCAATTCATGGTGATGTAACCGAGCACGCTCCATGAATTGGGCAGGACGAAATTTGCCGCGTGCAGCCCGAACAAGCCATCGCCCGAGTGCTCGCAGAAATAGTCCAGCAAGCGCTCGTGAATCTCACCCGGCAGGCGCAAGGTGTTGTCGCTCAACTGCTGCGCCTGCAACCCGGCCGCCGCCAACGCAGGCTCGATGGCCATGCCCAACTGTTCGGCATGGCGCAGGTATTTGAGCAGCGGCGGAACGGAAGTGAAGCCGAGCGATGGCATGGTCGCGGTCCTTTGATCGACGGCGCGTGAGCGAATGAATGCCGCAAGGTAAGTGGATTGCCCGGCGAAAGTAAATGCCCGGACGTTTGGCGCCATTCGCTACAGGATCTGGCCGGATGCGACCGTGACAGATCCCCAGCGCTGACTAGTATGCAAGCTTGATCCGACGGCAAAAAAAGGAAACACGCATGCGACGCTGGAACGGCTGGGGAGAGGCAGGCACGGTGGTCGAACTGCCGGCCCAAGGCGCGACGTTTCTCCACGAACGCTTGGGCGCTGGCCGGGCGCTGCCCGATGCGACGTTGGCAGCGGCGTTGGCGCAAGTGCCGACCTCGCGCTTGGTGCCGCATCGCTTGTACAGCGTCGACACTCACGATCGCCTGCTGCACGCGCGCGGCCAGAGCCTGCCGGACTGGCTGGCGTTGCGTGAAGGTGCGCTGGGCACTTATCCCGATGCCGTGGCCTTTCCGGAAACCGCCGAGCAGATCCGCCAATTGCTGGCCCTCGCCCATGATCAGGATCTGTGCCTGATTCCCTATGGCGGCGGCACGTCAGTGGCCGGACACATCAATCCGCCGACATCCGCGCGCCCGGTACTGACGGTGTCGCTGGCGCGGATGAATCGCCTGACCGACCTCGACGAACAGAGCCTGCTGGCGACATTCGGCCCCGGCGCCAGCGGGCCGCAGGTGGAAAGCCAATTGCGCGCGCGCGGCTACACGCTGGGGCATTTTCCGCAGTCGTGGGAGCTGTCGACGCTGGGCGGTTGGGTGGCCAGTCGTTCCAGTGGTCAGCAGTCGTTGCGCTACGGGCGGATCGAGCAATTGTTTGCCGGCGGCACCCTGGAAACGTTCGCCGGTCCTTTGCAGATTCCGACGTTCCCGGCGTCGGCGGCAGGTCCCGATCTGCGGGAAATGGTGCTCGGGTGCGAAGGCCGTTTTGGGATCATTTCCGAGGTCAAGGTGCGGGTCAGTGCGTTGCCGGCGGACGAACGTTTCTATGGCGTGTTTCTGCCCGACTGGCCGCAGGCGCTGCAAGCGATCCGGCAACTGGCGCAGGCGCGCGTGCCGCTGTCGATGCTGCGCCTGTCGAACGCTGTGGAAACCGAAACGCAACTGGCGCTGGCCGGCCATCCGCAACAGATCGCCTGGCTGGAGAAGTACCTCAAGCTGCGCGGCGCCGGCGACGGCAAATGCCTGCTGACTTTCGGCGTCACCGGCAATCGCCAGCAAAACGCACTGTCGCTGAAACAGGCGCGCGCGCATCTGAAATCCTTCGGCGGCGTCTTCACCGGCACGCTGCTGGGCAAGAAGTGGGCGCAGAACCGCTTTCGTTTTCCTTACCTGCGCGAGAACCTGTGGAACGCCGGTTACGTGGTCGATACCCTTGAAACCGCCACCGACTGGAGCAACGTCGACCACTTGCTCGCCCTCATCGAAAACAGCCTGCGCGACGCCTTGGCCGCCGAGGGCGAACGCGTGCATGTGTTCACTCACCTGTCCCACGTTTATGGCGAAGGCTCAAGCATCTACACCACCTATGTGTTTCGCCCGGCGGCGGACTATGCCGCAACGCTGGCGCGCTGGCGGATGCTCAAACACGCGGCCAGCCAGACCATCGTCGACCACCACGGCACCATCAGTCATCAGCACGGCGTCGGCAAGGATCACGCGCCCTATCTGCTACGGGAAAAAGGCCCGCTGGCGATGCAAACCTTGCAGGCGCTGAGCGAACATTTCGACCCGGAAGGGCGCCTCAATCCCGGCACGCTGTTGCCAGAGTCAAAGCCATGAATGCGAACTGGAACGCGCAATGGCGCGAGCAGATGCTGCCGACGCTGGCGGATCAAACCTGGGACCTGATCGTCATCGGCGGCGGCATCAGCGGCGCCGGGATCGTCCGCGAAGCCGCGCGCCGAGGCTGGCGCTGTCTGCTGCTGGAGCAGCGGGATTTTGCCTGGGGCACCTCCAGCCGATCGTCGAAAATGGTCCACGGCGGTTTGCGTTACATCGCCAAGGGCCAGTGGCGCCTGACCCGCGATTCCGTGCGCGAGCGCCAGCGCTTGCTTGACGAAGCGCCGGGGTTGGTCGAGCCGATGAGTTTCATGATGCCGCACTATCGCGGCGGCTTTCCCGGGCCGCGCGTCATGGGCGGCTTGCTCTCGGTTTACGACGCGCTGGCGGGGCGGCGCAACCATGCTTTTCATGACGCGCTGCAACTGCGTTTTCTCGCGCCGGGGGTGAAGGAAAACGGTTTGCTCGGCGGCAGCTGTTTTGTCGATGCACTGACCGATGACGCGCGGCTGGTGATGCGCGTACTGCGCGAGGCTCGGGATGACGGCGCGGTGGTGCTCAATGGTGTGCGGGTCACGCAACTGCTGCGTGAAGACGGGCGGGTGTGCGGGGTTCAGGTTGAGGATTGCGAGGGCAGCACGACGCTGCAACTGCGCTCCGCTGTGCTGGCCGTGGCCACGGGTGCATGGGCTGAGCGCTTGCGTCCCGCTGAAGCTGTGAAGCAATTGCGACCGTTGCGCGGTAGTCATCTGTTACTGCCGGGCTGGCGCTTGCCGGTGGCGCAGGCGTTCACCTTTCTGCATGAGCGCGACCGGCGCCCGGTGTTTGTCTTTCCCTGGGAAGGCGCGACGGTGGTCGGCACCACGGATCTCGATCACCGCGACGATCTCGACCAGAGCGCGCGTATTTCCAGCGAAGAACTCGACTACCTGCTCGCCGCGTGCCAGCAGCAATTTCCCGGCGCCGAAGTAGGCGTCGACGACGTGCTGTCGACCTGGTCAGGCGTGCGTCCAGTAGTGGGCAGCGCGGCGGGTGCGCATCAAGACAAACCATCGAACGAAACCCGCGAACATGTGCTGTGGCAGGAGCCCGGTTGCGTGACATTGGCCGGTGGCAAACTGACCACATTTCGACCGCAAGCGATCGAAGTGCTCAAGGCTTGTGCGGCGATGCTTGGGCGTTCTTTTGTCGACGACGGTGCGCCGGTGTTCGCCGCTGTGCCGCCGCTGACGATTGCGGGACTGAGCGGCAATCAATGGCGACGCTTGGCCGGGCGTCACGGTCGAGACCTGCCGAGGCTGGCGCAATTGCTTGGCGAACTCGGTCTGGAAACGGTTGGCGCCACCGACAAGTTGTGGGCAGAACTGGCGTTTGCCTGCGAGGCGGAAATGGTCGTGCATCTGGATGATCTGTTGCTGCGCCGCACCCGTTTGGGCCTGTTGCTGCCGCGCGGTGGCGAGGATTATTTGCCTGCGATCCGCACGCTGTGCCAGCCACGATTGGCTTGGAACGATGAGCGCTGGCAAACGGAAATCCAGCGCTACCGCTTGCTGTGGCTGCGCGATCATGGCTTGCCGGAGATCACGCCATGAAATACCTATTAGCGATCGACAACGGCACCCAGAGCGTGCGTGCGTTGCTCTTCGATCTGCAGGGCAATCTGCTCGGCAAAGGCAAAGTCGATCTGCAGGCGTACTACTCGACGCAACCCGGTTGGGCCGAGCAGGACCCGGAGTACTACTGGACGAAACTCGGCGAAGCCTGTCAGCAACTCTGGCAGCAGACCGGCATCGACCGTGCGCAGATTGCCGGGGTGTCCCTGACTACTCAGCGCGGCACCGTGATCAATGTCGACGCCGAGGGCAAACCGCTGCGCCCGGCAATTGTCTGGCTCGATCAACGTCAGGCTGAGGTCGAGGGCGGCATCAAAGGGCCGTGGGGCTGGCTGTTCAAACTGGTCGGCGCCCAAGCGACGGTGGATTATTTCCGCGCCCAGGCCGAGGCCAACTGGATCGCCCGGCATCAACCCGAGGTGTGGGCGGCGACTGACAAATATTTACTGCTTTCTGGCTTTCTTACCCATCGCTTGTGCGGGCGCTTCGTCGATTCCGTGGGCTGCTGCGTCGGCTATCTGCCCTTCGACTTCAAACGGCTGAAATGGGCGGCCCCGCGTGACTGGAAATGGCAGGCACTGGCGGTGCGCCCGCAGCAGTTGCCGACCCTGCACAAACCCGGCGAAACCCTCGGCTACATCACCGCCGAAGCCGCTCGCCACACGGGCATTCCCGAAGGCCTACCGCTGATTGCCGCTGGCGCGGACAAGGCCTGCGAAGTGATCGGCTCCGGCGTGGTCGATGCGAACACCGTGTGCCTGTCCTACGGCACCACCGCGACCATCACCAGCACCCGCTCACGCTACCTGGAAATTGTCCCGCTGATCCCGCCGTACCCCTCGGCCGTGCCCGATCAGTACAACTGCGAAGTGATGATCTATCGCGGCTACTGGATGGTCAGCTGGTTCAAGAACCAGTTCGGCCTGCGCGAGATGCAACAGGCGAAAGCGCAAGGGATCGAACCGGAGCAACTGTTCGACGCCCTGGTCGATGAAGTGCCGCCGGGCTCGATGGGCCTGATGCTGCAACCCTACTGGTCACCGGGGATTCGCGAACCGGGGGTGGAGGCCAAAGGCGCGATGATCGGCTTCGGCGACGTGCACACCCGCGCGCATATTTACCGCGCGATTCTCGAAGGACTGGCCTACGCGCTGCGCCAAGGCATGGAGAATATCGAGCGACGCTCAAAGGTCTCGATCAAACGCCTGCGCGTCGCCGGCGGCGGCTCGCAAAGTGACGCCGCCATGCAACTGACCGCCAACATCTTCGGCCTGCCGGCAGAGCGCCCGCATGTGTATGAAGCGTCCGGGTTGGGGGCGGCGATTTGTTGTGCGGTGGGGTTGGGATTGCACAAGGATTTCCCATCGGCCATTGCCGCGATGACTCGGGTGGGGGCGGTGTTCACGCCGCAGCCTGAGGCGCAGAAGGTTTATGAGCAGTTGTACAGAGAAGTGTATTTGCGGATGTATCGGCAGCTTAAACCGCTTTATCAGAGCATCCGCAAAATAACCGGATATCCCGTGTAGGAGTGAGCCTGCTCGCGATAGCGGAGTGTCAGTCAGCCTACCTGTTACTGACCCACCGCTATCGCGAGCAGGCTCACTCCTACAAGGGCATCCCGGTGTATTTGAGATGGCACTGCCGTTCGGCGGGCCTCACTTCAATCAGACCTGAATATGCTAGCCTGCAATCAATGATTTCATTGATTGCAGGAGGACGACATGGCTAGCATCACTATTCGAAACCTTGACGAGACGCTCAAGGAGCAGCTGCGCATTACCGCTGCACACAATGGACATTCCATGGAAGAAGAAGCTCGGCTGATTCTGGGCCGAGCGCTCACCAAGATTGATCGTGCCGGAGGGCTCGGCAGTCGGATTCACCAGCGTTTCAGCGCCGAGGGCGGAGTCGACCTCGAGCTGCCTGCGCGTGCAGAGAAACCGGTCGGTGTGGACTTCTCTGAATGATAGTGCTCGATACCAACGTTCTATCCGAATTCATGCGCATCGAACCCGAGGCTCAAGTGCTGGCCTGGGTGGATGCGCAACCGGCCATGGACCTGGCCATCAGCGCGATCACTGTGGCGGAGATACTGCACGGCATCGCTCGATTACCTTCCGGCAAGCGCAAACAAAAACTCCAGGCCCACGCGTTGGCAATGTTCGAAGAGGATTTTGCCGGGCGGATTTTGCCATTCGATGCGCACGCGGCCGTCGAGTACGCGACGCTGGTCGCCGATGCAGAGGCGAAGGGGCGAGGGATTGCAATGGCCGATGCGCAAATCGCAGCGATCTGCCGAGACCGCGGAGCTGCGATTGGTACGCGCAATGTTCGGGATTTCGAGTTTTCCGGGATTGAAGTGATCAATCCGTGGCAGGTCTGAAAATCTGCTCTGTCATTTAAACCGTTTCGCGAGCAAGCTCGCTCCCACAGGGATTTTCGTGGTGTTCAAAATCCGGTGAGTCACGCAAATCCAAATGTGGGAGTGAGCCTGCTCGCGAAGGTGGAGTGTCAGGCACTGTTGATTTGATTGATCCACCGCCATCGCGAGCAGGCTCACTCCTACACGGTATCCGAGATGTTCACAGATTTTGTGTTCGACCTGGGACCTGTAGGAGTGAGCCTGCTCGCGATTCGGTTTCAGCTACAGCGCAAAACCAAAATCAAACGCGGAAGTGGCTGACCATCTGCTGCAACTGACCACCTAACCGCGCCAGTTCAACACTCGACGCTGCCGTCTCATCACTCGCCGCTGCGGTCTGTTCGGACACGTCGCGGACGTTGATGATGCTGCGGCTGATCTCTTCGGCTACGGCGCTTTGCTGTTCGGCAGCGGCGGCGATCTGCTGGTTCATCGACTGGATGTTCGACACCGTGCGGGTGATGTTTTCCAGGGAGGCGCCGGCCTTGCGCGTCAGGGCGACGCTGCTGTCGGTCAGCGCGCGGCTGTTGTTCATCACTGCCGAGACTTGCTGGGTGCCGTTCTGCAGACCGGCGACCAGACCTTCGATTTCCTCGGTGGATTTCTGTGTGCGCTGAGCCAGACCACGCACCTCGTCGGCGACCACGGCAAAACCGCGCCCGGCTTCACCGGCACGCGCGGCTTCGATCGCGGCGTTGAGCGCGAGCAGGTTGGTCTGTTCGGCGACAGCCTTGATCACGTCCATGACGCTGCCGATCTTGTCGCTTTCCTGCTGCAACACGCTCATCGCTTCGGTGGAACGCACCACTTCGCTGGCCAGACGCTCGATCTGTGCGATGGCCTCATTCACCACCTTGTCGCCTTCACGGGCTTCGCCATCCGCAGCAGCAGCGGCTTGCGACGCTTCCTCGGCATTGCGCGCAACTTCCTGCACGGTGGCAGTCATTTCGTGCATCGCGGTGGCGACCTGATCGGTCTCGACTTTCTGGCTGTTCACACCGGCGCTGGTCTGCTCGGTTACAGCCGACAACTCTTCAGCGGCGCTGGCAATCTGGGTGACGCCGTCGCGGATGCCGCTGATCAAATCACGCAGGGTCACGCCCATGCGCGCGATGCCTTGCTGCAACACGCCGAGCTCATCGCGACGGGTGACGGTGACGTTCTGGGTCAGGTCGCCGCTGGCGATGCGCTCGACCACGGCCAGGGTTTCCTGCAACGGACGGGTGATCTGACGGGTGATGATCACCGCCGCAATCACGCCAACCAACAGCGCCAGCAAGGTGCTGATCAACTGGAAGGTGCGCGCCTGGGCGCTTTCGGCGTCACGGCGATCAAGCTGAATCTGATACAGCTGCTCGCTCAGGGCGACGATGGTGGTGCCCTGATCGGTCATTTCCTTGCGCGCCTGCACGGCATCGGTGTTGGCGTTCTTGTACGCCATCAACGCGCTGCGATAGCTGGTCAGCGCGGTTTCCAATTGGCGCAGGGCATCCTGCTGAGTCGCGGCAAATTGCGTATTCAGCGGCTTTAGGCTGGCGATGGCTGCGTCGATCTGGCCGACGGCTTTCTGCTCGGTCTCGGCATTGCTGGTTGCGGTGTAACCACGCACTTCATAACGCGCGAGGATGAACGCTTCCTTCGCCGCAGTAACAGCCTGGAACTGCTCGAAACGCTGATCGCTCAACTCCATCTGCTGCACGCGCTGGCTGATCGATTCGATCAGGTTGTACGCGGTCTGAGCGTTGACGCTCATGGTGTCGCGGGCGCTGTTGCCGGTGCGATAGGCGTTGCGCATTTTGTTCAGCGAGGTCTGGTATTCAGCGATGGTCGCCGCCTGCTGCTTGAGCAGCGCGACGTTCTCCGGGCTCTTGAATTTGCTGATCAGCGCCTGCTGCTGCGCGGCGAAACTTTCCAGAGTGGTCTGCACATTCTGCGCGGCGGTTTCGTCGCCATTGGTCAGCATGTATTGCAGGCGCACCACGCGCAGTTTGGTCAGGCCAGCGTTGAGCTGGGTGATGTCGCTCATCCAGTTGCTGCGGTCGATCAGGCCACCAAGGCTGGTCCAGCCGGTCAGCGCCAGAATGCAGGTCAGGGCCAGCACCAGGCCGAAGCCCAGGCCGAGTTTCATGTTCACGCTGATGTTACCGAACCAGCTATTCATGCAAATCCTCCAGAAACGTTGGGTTTCTTGGTCGTCAGTTAAGCTGGAAGATTGTTGTTCTTTTGAGCCAGCAGGGGTGTTAGCAGGTCTGTATCGGCCGCAAACCCGAGAGCTGAAAGGATTTTTGTCTGACAGATTTCGTGCAACTCAACCCAGGCGCCGCGACCAGCGCTGATCCGGCGCCTCGAACCCCGGATTGACCAGCGCCGTCAGCACATGATCCTGCCAACGCCCGGCGATGTTCAGATACGCCTTCGCATACCCCTCACGCTCAAAACCCAAACGCTCAAGCAAACGCGCACTGCGCTCATTGCCCGGAATGTAATTGGCCATGATCCGATGCAGATTCTGCACATCGAACATATAACCAATCCCCGCCTCCAGCCCCTCCTGCATCAAACCCTGCCCCTGATGCGCCTCATCGATGTGATAACCCAAATAACACGCCTGAAACGCACCCCGAATAATCCCGCTGAAATTACACGCCCCGATCATCTGCTGACCGTCCGCCGACAGCAGAGCGAAATGCATCGCCAATCCGGCCTCGAAGGCACTGGCCTGGATCTCGAGGCGACGGTGGATGTTGGCGGTGGAGAAGTAATCGGTGGTGCGGATGGGCGACCAGCGCGCCAGGTGCCGCTGGTTGCGTAGGTAGAAAGCGCTTTCGAGCTCGGCCTGATCGGGGGAGAGGATCGCCAGCGTCAGGCGCGGGCAGGGCAGGGATAACAGCGGCATCGAGCGCTCCTTGGCGAGGGATCTGCAGGCAGAGTCGCGCATATGCTGGGGAGCGGCAAGGTGTGCTGGATGGCAGACGAAAAAAAGCCCGCTAGGAGCGCGGGCGAACCGTAGTTTCTTGAATGAGCGAGTGGACTTTACAGGCTGTCCCGGCTGGGCGCAGTGAAGAAAAATTCATGTCGAAACAGGCGCATCAATTTTTCGCCATACTTTCTGACGGGCCGCTACCCATAAACCGCTAACGGCTTCAATGCCTGCAAAACCAAGCGATGATTTTCAGAACATCTTTGCTCACAAATTCGCGCATGGCGAAATTTTGATACTACACGTCGAGTTGGCGGGAGCGACGAAAGACTGGCGGCGATTATTGTTTTCGCACAAATGCAGGAAACAAAAATCATGCTGCCGTTGATTGAAAGAACAGACAGTCACGTTCATTTTTTTACTTCGCAAGACCTGCGCCGAGTGCCCACTGCGCTGCCCTATGCATTACCTGAGCCGCACTCCCTGACGGCTTATCTGGATAACCTGATGGCTGCCGGTATTGCTCCGACGCTGATCAATAACGTCCATCTCAGTATTCTGCCGGACTCGGAAAACGTATTTGCCTCGTTTGACGAACTCAAGAATCTTCAGGCAGTCGACCCTCAGCGCTACGGCGGCGTTAGGTTAGTGGGCACGATCAAGGCATATCCGGCTTACGCCACCAAAGAACGGCTCTCGCACCCACAGGTGATTGGCGCCCGCATCGTGTTGCACGATGCACGGCCGGAAAGCGTTTCTCCCACCCAGTTCAGCGATGAGCAATGGCTGGCGTTTTATCAACGCCTGCAACCGCAGCAGCATCTGCACATTTACGCGAAAGAAGCCGAGACGAATTTGCGCGTACTGCGCCAAATCCCTCGCGATGTGCGGGTCATCATCGATCACCTTGGCACTTGCCACCCCGAGCGCGGCATCACCGAGCCTGCCTGGATCGCGCTGCTTGCCGAAGCCAGCGTACGCGGCAACGTGTGCTTCAAGGGGCCCGGCTATCGCACCAACAGCCAACCCGAAGTAACCGCTCGTTTCGTGACGCAAATCGTCCGCGCAGTCGGCGCAGACAAGATCCTGCTGGAAGCAACCGATGCCCCGCATGTCGGAACGAACAACGACGGAGTGAAGTTTTCCGCGCTGTTCAATCCGACCAAGGCGTTCAACTTTGTTGATGCCGTTGCCCTGCATGTTTCCCAAGTAACCGAAATTCCTGTTGGCCAACTTCTGCGAGGAGCGTCTGGCCAGTTGGCAAGTTGATCTACGCCCACACCTCTCACTTCGAGATCACTCAGAAATGACGAACATTACAACAAGAGACATCAACTTCAGCGTCAACTACGGCGATGAAACACTCAGCCTCAAAGGCACGGTATTTCAGCCGGAACAACGCGATGCTGCGTCGCAAAAACTGCCACCGGTAATTTTCAACTCCGGCTTCACCGGCGGAGTCACGATGTATGGCCAGTTGTTCGGTCGCGCCCTGGCGGCCCTTGGTTATCGGGTCATGACGTACGACGTCGCAGGCTTCTTTTCCAACAAGCACATCCGTAACACCATCGAGTCCGGCGATAAAGTCATCACCAACGTCATTCTCGAAGACCAGAAAGATGAAGTGTTGGGGGCCGTTGCGTGGGCGCGGGAAAATTTCGGTGAGATGCCGGTAGTCGCATCGTGGGCGATGGGCTCGGTGGCAAGCCTTGGAGCGGTGGCTGAACTCGCCGCGGCCGGCGCCGAACAGATCCGCTTCTGGGTGCCGATGAGCTACACCAACATCCGCAAATTGCAGGCCTTGCGCGCAGATCCGGCGGCAGCGGATGCGGCCATCGCGCAACTCGCCGATGACGCGCCGATCCCGCCGTTCGACACCGGCACCGATGAGACCCGGCTGGGTTACTACCCACTGGATCCTGAAACTCAGGCCTACGTCGACCAGCAACTGGGCGGCTACACCGAAGCAGGCGGCGCTGATCGTTGGCCGGGCTGCACCTACGTGACGGCGAAATCCTACAAGTCCTACGTGCAATATGACCCGGAGCAATCCATCGAAGGCGCAAAAGGCTTCCCGCCCGCGCTGATCATTCACGGCGCTGACAACACGTTGCACATGCCGTCGGAGTCCGTGCGTCTGCATCAAAACTATCCGGGCGATGCCGGCCCGCACGCGTTGATCATTTCGAAAATGCAGCATGGTCAGCAGAATCAGGCCGACCACCCGGTGTTCAAATCGATGATCCAGAGCATCGACGAAGCCATCCGCGCGCGGGCCTGATCCGCTCGCCATTCTCCTGCGAGACCTCGGGTATCGAGGTCTCGCAGCGATTCCCCAGCCTCGCGGGGCTTGTCCTGTCTGGCTGAATGCGTGCCCAGCCCCTAACATGCGGGTCGAAAGCCGTTCGCTCGAACGGCTGGCCCCATGAAAGGATCTGGCGATGACAGCCCCCATCGATTCAGCGACGTCTGTGAATAACTGTACGACCAAGCGAATCGGGCTGCTCATTCTCCCGCAGTTCTCCATGATGGCGCTGGCGGGTGCCAGTGAGCCGCTGCGTGCGGCCAATCGGCTGTCCGGCAAAACGCTTTATGAGTGGACCCTGCTGACTGAATCAGGCGGCCCGGTCAGCTCCAGCAGCGGCATCGAAATCCACACCGTGCCGGTTGATCAGGCGCCGGAACTGGATCGCGTGTTCGTTCTGGCGAGCCTGGACATCGAGCATCAGAAACCACCGAAAATCCTGCGTTTCCTCCAGCGTGCGGCCTCGCGCGGGATCACCGTAGGAGCGCTGAGCACCGGCACTTTCATCCTCGCCCGTGCCGGTTTACTGGAGGGCAAGCGCTGTACCTTGCACTGGGAATCCATCGGTCAGTTCTCCGAAGAATTCCCGACGATCGAAGTCACCCGGGAGCTCTACGTTAACCATGACAACCGCTGGACCTGCGCCGGAGGTACGGCGGCGATTGACCTGATGCTGGCGCAGATCGCGCTCGATTTCGGTAACCAGCTCGCGGCGAGTATCGCCGAGCAATTTCTGCACGCCCGGATACGTGCGCCGGAAGAGCATCAGCGAATGTCGATCCAGTGGCGGTTCGGCATCCACGATCGTCGGCTGACCGCCGCCATCGCGTTCATGGAAAACAATCTGGAGAACATCGTCGGCATCGAAGAAATCGCCGACCGCTGCAATCTCTCCCATCGGCAACTCGAACGTCTGTGGCATCAGCACTTTGGCATGACGCCGAAGAAGTTCTATCTGGAGCTGCGATTGAACGAAGCACGGCGGTTGCTGCGTGAAAGTACCCAGCCCATTGCGTCGATTGCCTACAGCTGCGGGTTCGTTTCGGCATCCCACCTGGGTGCTGCTTACCGTCGTGTCTGGGGCTGTACGCCCGGAGAGGAGCGGCGGAAATTTGATGATGCTCACTCCTGATTCCTTTACACGGAACATCCTCCATAAATCCTCCGGACCACGCACTCCGCAAAATCCCATAGCTAGCTAATGACTCGGCCTGCCAAGCGAAGAACTCCGGCGAGCCTTTTCGTTTGACGACCGCGCCTACAGCTATCTGCCATCACTGCAAAGCGCTGCACTTCATGCAAGCTGGTCGCGTCACGTCGATTTTTTGATAGAAATCGTCGAACTCCAAGCTCAGAGTGCTTGTTCGGGCGCGGTACTGTTTCGCCCAGACACGGCGTTCACTCCAGATGCGCGACCGATAAAAACAACAATGACGTACAGAAGGCACAACCCTCATGGAAACCTTGAGTTTCATTCTGGAAAACGCTGGGCTGATCGGTCTGCTACTCGGCCAGCACCTGTTCATCGTGGCGGTAGCGGTGGGGCTGGCAATTCTGACCGGCGTGCCCGTGGGGATCTTCATCTCCCAGCACCCCAGAACACGCCGTTGGGTCCTGGCCTTCGCCGCGGTTCTGATGACCATTCCCTCCGCCGCGCTGTTCGGGCTGATGATTCCGGCGCTCTCGCAGATCGGCTACGGCATCGGCGTGTTGCCGGCGGTCATTGCGCTGTTTCTCTACTCCCAGTTGCCGATCATCCGCAACACCACCACGGCGATCGCCAACATCGACCCCGCCTTGCGTGAAGCCGCCATCGGCATGGGTATGTCGACCGGGCAACGACTGCGCAAGGTTGAGCTGCCGATTGCGGTGCCGCTGATCATGGCCGGCGTGAGGATGGCCACCGTCATCAACATCGGGATCGCAGCCATCGCCGCTTACATTGGCGCCGGCGGCCTCGGCAGCCTGATCATTCGCGGCATCGCGCAATCGGATACTCGACAGCTTCTGGCCGGTGCGATCGTCATCAGCGTCATCGCCATCGCCGCCGATTATGCGCTGTACGGCTTGCAGCGCCTGCTGACGCCCAACGGCTTGAACAAGAACAAACTGGCCACCGGCCGAATGAAGGAAGCGACGACGTGATCCAGATCGAAAACCTGAACAAGCAATTCGGCGCTGTCACGGCGGTAGAAGATGTCTCATTCAATGTCGAAGAGGGACAGATCTGCGTACTGCTCGGGCCCTCGGGTTGCGGCAAAACCACGACGCTGAAAATGATCAACCGACTGATCACGCCGACGTCCGGCACCATCAGAATCAATGGTCGCGACACCTCCGAAATGGACAGCGTCACCCTCAAACGCTCCATCGGCTATGTGATCCAGCAAGTCGGCCTGTTCCCGAATATGACCGTCGAGGAAAATATCTGCGTCGTGCCCAATCTGTTGGGCTGGGACAAGAGCAAAAGCCGTAAACGCGCCGCCGAGTTGCTGGAAGTGGTCGCGCTGGATCCGGCGAAGTTTCTCAAGCGCTATCCCTGTGAGCTGTCCGGTGGGCAACAGCAGCGCATCGGCGTAGCGCGGGCGCTGGCTGCGGATCCGCCGGTGATGCTGATGGACGAGCCCTTCGGCGCCATCGACCCGATCAACCGCGAAGTAATCCAGGACGAATTCATGCGCATCCAGCGCCTCGTCAACAAGACCGTGTTGTTCGTCAGTCACGACATCGACGAAGCGGTGAAGATGGCCGACTGCGTCGCCCTGTTCCACAACGGCAAAATCCAGCAATTTGGCAGCTCGGATGATTTGCTGGCGCGGCCCAACAGCGACTTCGTGGCGAACTTCATGGGCGGCGATCGGATCATGAAACGCTTGCGCCTGCTGCGCGCGGCGGACGTCGTCAGCAAGATCGCGCCGCGCGAACACATGCAGATCGTCGGCAGCAACAGCGGCATCGCGGCGCACTCGCACCTGGTCGTCAAACCGGGTGATGACCTGCGCCAGGTGCTCTCGCAACTGCTCGGTCGCGGCCAGGACTGGGCGCTTTGCAACGACAGCGACGGACGCTTTGTCGGCTATGTGCACCAGGCCGACATCCTCGCGCGACTGGTCGAAAACATCACTCCGGCGGTGCACTGACCATGGCCGACTTACTCAACCGATTCTGGCAGGGGCTGCAATTCTACTGGGGCGACATCAGCTACCTGACCGTCCAGCACTTGCAGATCGTCGCCGTCAGCGGCGTGTTGGCCATCGCCATTGCGCTTCCGTTGGGTGTGTGGATGAGCCGCCCGGCGAACCAGCGTTATGCCATGGCGAGCATGCAGGTGCTGAACGTGGGGCAGGCGATCCCCAAACTAGCGCTGCTGGCCTTGGCCATGAGCTTGATCGGCGTTGGCAGCGGCGCGGCCATCATCGGCTTGTTTGTCGCGACCTTGCTCCCCGTCGCGGTCAACACCTACGAAGGCTTGCGCGCGGTGCCGCAGCATCTGGTCGAAGCAGCCGAAGCCATGGGCATGACGCCACGGGAAACGCTGTGGAAAGTCGAAATTCCCAATGCACTGAACGTGATATTCGCCGGCATCCGCACCGCACTGGCGATCAACGTCGGCACCGCACCGCTGGCCTTTCTGGTCGGCGGCGGCGGACTCGGCGAGTTGATCTTCACCGGAATCGACCTGAACGACTTCGGCATGATGCTGGCCGGCGCCGTATCGACAGCGCTCCTGGCGATTGCCGTCGATCTGGGCTGCGGCTTGATTCAAACCCTTGCAGTCTCCCGAGGCTTGCGAATGGCCGGCCGCCAATGAATCCGAACACCCTTCACCTAAATCAATAACATGAGGTGCACGATGATTTATCGAATCCTGGCCAGTCTGATCTTCAGCTTTAGTCTCGTTGCCGGTGTTGTCGGCAACGCTACTGCCAACACCACAATTGTCGTCGGCGGCAAGAAGTTTACCGAACAGCAACTGGTCGCCGAAATGACCACACAACTACTACGCGCCAACGGCTACAAGGTCGATAAACGCGCGGACCTCGGTTCATCAGTACTGCGCGCGGCACAAGAGAACGGCCAGGTCGATGTGTATTGGGAATACACCGGCACCTCCCTGATTACTTACAACAAAGTCACCGACAAACTCAGCGCAGAGGAAACCTACAAAAAAATCAGCGAACTGGATGCGCAAAAGGGCATCACTTGGCTGAATCCTTCCAAGGCCAATAACACCTACGCACTGGCCATGCGCAAAGTCGACGCTGAAAAGGATGGCGTAGTCTCGATCAGCGATCTGGCGAAAAACATCGAAGCGGGTCAAACCTACAAGTTTGCGTCGAATGCCGAGTTTTTCTCACGTCCTGATGGACTGCGTCCTCTTCAGGAGGAGTACGGGTTTGAATTCGAGCGGAAGAATATTGTGCGGATGGATGGTGGGTTGACGTATCAGGCGCTTAGGGATGGTCAGGTTGATTTGGCGTTGGTGTTATCGACTGATGGGCGGATACCGGCTTTTGGGTTTGTGGTGTTGAAGGATGATAAGGGGTTCTTTCCTGGTTATGCGTTGACGCCGGTTGTTCGGACAGAGGTGCTTGAGGCGAATCCGAAGGTTGGGGAGTTGCTGAATGCGCTTTCTTCCAAGCTGGATGACGGGACGATTGCGGGGCTGAATTCGCGGGTTGATGTGGGGCGGGAGGCTATTGAGGGGGTGGCTAAGGGGTTTTTGCGGGAGAGTGGGTTGCTTTAATTAGAATGCCGCACACAGGTTTCTTCTTCGACAGCGGACTTGGTCCCTACTTGGCGCCTACTTAGCCCCACTTGGTCCCGTCAAAGAAGTGGATAGCGAGGGAGGTAAGCGTCGGGTTCCGACCGTTTTACAGGCCGAATCGAATTTTCTTGGAATCAAGCATGTGCCGGTGATTTGAACTCCCGTCTGAGCCTGACTCAACGAGGCTTTCGGCCTCGGAGCTGCGATGTTGGACAAGCAGGATAAGCTGAATGGCAAAAAGGTTAAGCCAAGAAAAATTTTTCAATTACGGTCACTGAGCTCACCATGAGTTGAGATGGTCAAGTTGGAGAGCTTGGCCGCGAGTGCTCCTCACTGGATCCGGGGCAATCGAGGCACGCGAACAGCGCATCTAGGAGCAGTTGGAGGGTTACTGTTGTTAATTAATCATCGATAAAACCGTGCGTTTTCGAGAGCTTCATTACGTGATGCTTTGGGTGCACCACACTCCCCCGGCACTTCTGATTCTGGATGGTGATGCTGTTATGATGGCCACCACTCAAATCAGCGTTTTAGAGGGATCTTATGCATTCGTTTTTGTCGAAGACTTTTGGCGGGCTGACCCCCAGCTACTTCATCCGACAACTTATTTTTGGGTCGCTGTTCACGATTCTGATTTTGACGGTTGCGGCCAATAGCCCATCCGGTCTGATGGGTAAGCCTGCGCTGATTGTGATGTCGGTCATCTGCACGCTGCTGTATCCATACTCTCGGTTCGTATATGAGAGTGTCGTAGGGTACGTGATGGGCGAAAACGTATTCTTCGTCAAGGCCATCCTTCTGCTGATGGTCAAAGGGTTCACGATGGCGATGTGTTGGTCGTTTGCAATTTTCATTGCACCGGTTGGCCTGGCGTATCTCTACTGGCACAACAGCCGACAGGTTTCCTGAGTGCAGAAGCCCAGCCATCGAGCTGGGCTTTTTTGTGGTCGTGATTTTACTTCTGATGCTTGAAGAAGTAGTTCATTGCATCGGGTACCAGTTGGGACGCCGCGTGATCTGGACCGATGCACTATGCTTTTTTAGCTCCGCCCCCATAATGAATCGGGATCGAATCTATCAAGCAAATGGTCTCTCTGTTGATTGATGCCCCTGCTCGTACGATGTCCCCACTCGCCAGACGTCCATGAGCTACTAGCAAACGATAGCGTCAATGATTGATGTGCTCGTTAAGCCGACTCTCAAAGTATTGCGCAGTCTCTTTGTCGGTGCAGTACAGGTAACAACCCTTCATCCCGCGCGTCATCAGGGTTCGGTACGTATTTTTGATGATCAGGTCTGTTTCTTTTTTCGCTAGGGAAGGCTGCTCCTTCATCATTTTTTTCCAGCCACGAATCGATTTATCGTGCTTGTCGCGCTCATCCGGGGATGTCACTACGTTGCCGTCACGTACGACTAGGTCTTGTCCGATGATCACTCCGATGTAGTCGACTTCCAGACCTTGGCAGGTATGAATGCAGCCAACCTGCTCGATCGAGTTTTCAGCGATGATCCACAGGCTGCCATCCTGATCCAGGTTCCATTGGCGCTTGTAGTCACCAATGACGATATCTGCTGCGGTGGAGTCTTTCTTACTCAACCAAGGCCAGCAATAGCCCGCGACCACACGAGCCTTGTTTCCATGGTTTTTCTCGTCAATGGCGGCATGCAACGCGTGAGGTGAGTCGAATAACTTGAACTCGTACTCCGAGGTGTTGAGCGTCGGATTTGCTGTCGAGCGAATGCCTAGCACGTCATCCAGCCATGCCATGTAACCGTCAGAACCACTGCAGCGAAACTGTGAAGACAGCACATATTCCTCGACCACAGCACCCTTGGCTTTGGCAAAGGCGCGTATAGCCTGCTTGCTGCCGATGTCGCTCAGTGTCACACGCTGGTCTTCATCGATGAAGAAAATTGAGCATTTCGCTGATTCAATCAGCTCCTTGATCTGGTTTTCGCCAAGATTCCCATAAAGCCCACTTTTCTCATTCAGCCGGTGAGCTTCGTCCACGATAAGCGCATCGAATGTATTGGGCTCAGTGTCAATGAACGCCCCAGAGCCTGAAAAGAAATTCGAGAAATGGCTGCGTTTTATGGTGCCAACCAGTTTGCTTTCGTAAACCTTGCGTGGGGCGGCATTCTTGGAGACATATTTGCTTAACAACTCCAGCTCGGTCAGCTTCACCAGAAGATTGATAGCCAGAACAGTTTTCCCCGTCCCAGGTCCTCCTTCAATAATCAGCACCTTTGGCGCTTGGTCCGAAGCTTCGCTTGCCGCAGCGAGTGCTGACTCGAAAATTGCTTTCTGATCGTCAATCAATATGAATTCTGGTTTGCCCTTCATCAGTCCGCTTAAGGCTTCCGCCAGCGCTTTGGAGGGGCGGATTTTTCCATCCGACAGTTCGTAAAGAATCTCTTTATTGTCGCCGTGAACAATATGCGTCTTCAGGAAGCTTCGGAGCTTGCCAAGTTCTTCCGGACCTTTCAGGAACAGTGGAGCTTTACTGATGTGAGAGTCGTAGTGAGCCGAGTCTATGATGCCGTCGCTGACGTAGTTGTGAAGGTAGGCACACGGACGGATCTCGATGCTTTTGTCATACACGGCCTCGTTGAAGCCTTCCAGCAACGCTGCGTATGACCATACTTGGTAAGACGGGTGAATGGTTTCAACGAGCCCTCCACCCAATGCAGTTTTGACGATGGCATCCTTGGAAGTGGCGCAGGCCTTGCTCCATTGCTTCAACTCGATCAATACGGCTTTTTTTGCCTGGCTTTCGTCGCGACCGGTGAGTAGAAAATCAATTCGCTTCGACGACTGCGGAATATGCAGTTCGATTGCCAGGCCTGCATCGCTGGGCAGGCCTTCATCTCTAAGAACCTTGGCCATGAATGTTAGGGAGCCTTGCCACGACCTGATTTCCGAAGTGCCGACGTTCTTGCCAGTGGCATCCTTGTAATGTCGGAGGATAACCTCCTCAATGTCGTCGTTATCGTTGTCTTTAAGAAATTGCTGTTTGGTCGCAGCGTAAACGATCACGGGTCGTCCTTAGATTCGGATAGGTCAGAGTCGGTCGTACTTTTTGCTATTGCTTTTGGCTTTATCTACGGGATATCTCTGGCCGTTCGAGGCGAGTTTCCGTGTAGCCGCTTCGTTGAGGTCAACGCCAAGTACGCTACTGAGGCGAACCAAGTACATCAGCACGTCCGCCAGTTCGTCCCGGACGGCTTGGCCGATCTCGGGGTCTGCTGCTGCAGAAAGCGAATCGGCATCGCTCATCCACTGGAAGATCTCGCACAGTTCCCCTACCTCACCGGTGAGGGCCAAGATGAGATTCTTGGGGGAGTGGAACTGCTGCCAGTCGCGATCATCTGCGAAACGCTGAAGAGACGCGGCCAGCGTACTTACGTCGACGAGTGGCGCGGATGAGATGTCTGAGTCGCTCACGGGGCAGCCTCTAGTATCAGTAAGGGCGAAAATGCCCGTATGAAATCCGGAGATGAATTGTAAGAGTTTTCGCTGATTGCGTAGGTTTTTTTGTTGTTTGCTCCCAGCACTTCTCTGGTGACGCATTCCTGCTTGCGCTCGATATGTTCTATGAGCGTGGCGAAGTGGACCTGCTGGTCGAGTCGTCTAGAAAAGGAAAGTGGTATCTGTCGCGTGATCTTGCGCGGGTAATCTCGGCGTATACTGGAATGAAAAGGCTTTTTCTACGTTCAGAGCACGCTACGAATATCTCCGAGAGGTGCATGGTTTCGGCCCGCTTGGCGTCGATGGTGAAGCTCCACTTAATTAGCGCCCGATTACGACATTTTGGTGTAGCCGAATTCCACAACAGAGATCCGTTACTGATTAGACGGACCGCGGTTCGTCGCGGTCGGTGAATTGGACGCAGGGCTGCCTTCCTTAAGCGGCAATCGTAGAAAGGTCGGCGGAGAGATCGACATTCCACTGAGCTCGGCTCCCAAGAAGTAACGTGAGTGATGTGGAATCTGTCGAAGTCAAAATCTGTAAGAACTGAAAAAACCTTTCAAGGAAGCCTTGGGGGTCAAACCCATGTTTATTGATTTTCAGCACAAAAAAGACGTCGGTGGACGTCTTTAGATGTTGAGGTGAGTGAGCCGGGGTCATTTGAACTGGTATGAATATGTCCCGAAAACATTGGTCTTCGTATGGTTCGAAAATTTTAGGGATACAGAATGGGATACAAAAAGCGTGGCCTGCTATCCCTAAGAGGTAATTCACTTCTTCGAGTTGGTGTCCTCCTCGGCACGCAGCTCGGTTTCGCGAATGACTCGACCAGTGGTTCCATCAATTTTGAAGACCGTTCTGTCAACAAGCAGGAAGGTGTTTTTGCTATCCGCCAGAATCAGGTGGCCTTTGATCTTGTTACCTTTGTCTGTCAGAACTGTGTGGGTACTCTCCAAAGCATTAGGTTGGGGCAGACCTGTGTACTCACTGAATTTTTCCAAGCCCATACCTTTGCCTTTCTGAACACCAACTGCTGGGGCAAAAAATATTAAGAACATGGAAAAACCGATCCAGGTGGAGAGGCCAACAATTACCCCTGCCTTCAGGCGTTTTGTGATGAGTCCAATGAAGGCCGCCGCAACACCAATAAATACTGAGGCTAGTAAGGCTGGCCCAATGATAGGAACACGACTTGCTGCTGTTAAGGCCCCGCTAAAAACATTCACGTATCCGTGGAGCAATAGGGTCGGAGTACCCAGCGTGAGCTCGTTTGTATCAATACCAAATTGCTCGTAGTAACCAACGAGCACCGAGTATCCGGTGACTATAAGGGCTGCCTGTAAGACCAACGCCCCGTAGATGAGCAGCTTAAAGGCTAAGTCAGTATTCGTTTTTGCGTCTTGGGGATCGGCTGGTTCGGGCACGTCACGAATGGTTTTCAACGGACTCAAGGAAATGTTGACCGGTGTCGTCAGCTCGACCTTGAGTTTTTTTTCTCTGTTCCAGAACACGTTTACTTCCTTGTTAGCTATAGAAGGGGAAACATACTCAGTCATGAAGTCTCTTGCTAGTGGGGCGTTGAACGAGAAATTGCCGGGGGCCCCTGAGGGTTTTACGGAGGTACGGGGTCGGAAACCCGCGGGTTCTTGGTAGTGGGAGGCCTCCCAGCTTACTGAAATTTCAGTCATTGAAATCGAAAGCATTTGCTTGAAATAAGACCATCGTTACTGCTTCGGTAACGATGGTCTTTTGTGTTGCTGATTCCTCATGCCCTGAGCTGCCAACCGAGTCAACCTGTCAACCAATCTAAAAAAGTCAGCCACTACCAAGATCCCGCGGGTTTTATGCCCCGTGTCATTCAGAAATGCTCAGGGTCCCCGGCGACCTCCCATCATCTTGTGCAATTGCACTGGTGAACTGGGTGTTCACCCGGTTCACCTGTTCACTAAGCTGGGCACCTGTCCGCTAACAAAGTCCGGCGGGTTTCCGACCCCGTATATGTCGCTTCAGCGCAGGGGCCCCCAGCCCCCGCGGAATCACCCCGCTGGTGGAATTGATTTCTGACGGGGAGTGGGGTAGATGCTTTAGAAACGAGGTGTAATAAGTGTTACAGGTGTAACGATACCGCCTAAGTCATTGATTTTATTACATATATTGCGCGTTACACAGGCCGTTATTGCGAAGGGCATGAGGTGTATCAGGGACGCAGTGTGTAACGTTTTCAGTCCCTCTGGTGAGCCAAAAAAGCTCGTGCCGCGCGTCAAACAGAACGCTCGCATTGATCCCTTAGCCATCATCCTGCCATTCATGCCATCATGCCGCCAATGCGATTGTAGGAAAGGTTCAACGTCACTGTTTTCACTAATTACCAAGATAAGAACATAAGCCAATACTAAAAGGATTTAATATGCTGCAAAATTTGAAAATCGCTCTCCTCACTCAAGAACAAAACGTATGGTTTATACGTGCAGAAAAAGGGAAGTATGCTAAACACTTTCGTGCAGGAGGCGTAATAGCAATCGAACACTTGGAAAGAGCTTATGGTGGAATCATTCCTAATGAATTGCCAACTGAGGAATTTATTAGAGCTCAATTACTAACCAACGAAAAATACAGTGAATTTCGCGATAATACGAACGGGAAAGAGAGTCGTAAACTCAATAGGTCTGGGTTTAATGTCTTGAACCAAATCAGAAGATTTGCTAATGATATTAAATGCGGAGATCTTATTGTTACCCGAAACGAAAAAGATGATGGTTATAGTTTTGGGATCTGTAGCGAAACTACTCCGTATATCGATCAGGCACCCATTCGCATACCAACAATAAAAAAAGATGGTACACCAGGCTTTGAACGTTCCTCCTTAAGTTATAAACTGCGAAAACATGTGGTCTGGGGGCCCTCCATCTCTCGATCTGAGCTCCCGGGTGCGGTTAGAAAAGCTACAAGCGGCCAACAAACAGTTACGTCCCTAAATAATCACAAAGAAAAAATCTTTCACCTGATTTATCCATTTTTCACAGATGGCGAATCGCTGTTTTTCTCGAATAAAATAAAAACCAGTCATCGTGTAAATGCGCTTGCTGTAGGCAAGCTATTTCAAAATGTCGCGCTAATCAAAAGCCTTAGCGAGACACTTCTTGGTGAAGAGTTTTCCGATTTAAGTCAATTAGCACGGTTAATCGAAAGTGCGATACTTTTGGGTAAGAGTGACATAGTCACCTGCCAAGCTGAATTTATGTCTCCGGGTGATATGTGGTGCCGAATACCACTCATTGGCGACTCCCTTACTAATCAAATTTTTGCTTGCGTTTTGGCTTGTCTTTTACTTACTGGTCAGGTGAAGGCGGAGGAGATAGCGAGCCTGACAAACAATGAGGCAATACCGACACTTACTGTTAAAAAAGATACGGGCGACATATTTAATGATAGATATAAAACGCCAGTAGTATCCCAGAAGCTAAAGTCAATTGCGAAGGCAGCTGGTTCTCAAGCTGAGGTTATTGAAAGTCAAGATCACTCAATCACTGAGGTCAAGAAAAGTCTGAATTTAAGCATTACAAAGGTGGATACTGAAAAGCTCGAAGGCTTCGAATTTGGCATAAACGTGTTGGAGATAGGAAAATCCCATGAAAATCGTTGAGCCAATTAGTAGCGCCCTGCTAATAACTGGCTGTGTGTATGCTGCTGGCACAGGCCAAAATAGTGCATTCATGCGAGAGTTTGGTATTAATCCAGAATTCAGTCAGCCATCAGTCGACAAGATATTATATGACGGTGGTCTTATTACATTTGAGATTTTTTATCACCATTTAAAGGTTATTGCTCTAACATCATTTGTTGTAATTATTGTTTTAGCTGCCATATGGGCTGCAGCAAAATTCATGAAGCCAAATTCAGCGATTGCGAGAGCGCCGAGCCACTTCAGTAAAATAAAAAGCGCGTTGCAGTATACCCCGGCTGGACTGCTACTACTGCTCTATATAATATTTCTATGCTTTTCGTCATACCAAAAATCGCAAGACGTCGGTGTGAAGCTTTCGGAGACATTTATGGAGAGTTGTCACTGGGTGATTTTAAAAGACAAGGAAAATACTACCAAGGCTTGCGCCTTCAGAAAGGATAAAGACTCCATCTGGTATTACAATATCAAGGATGGGGGGTTAAATATAAACTCCAAGTTGTTGACAGAGTTAGGGCAGGTCACTTATATGGAGCCTCAGAAAAATTCGATCACATCAGAGTCCGCTAAAGACAAAAAAGATGGATCATAATTTCCGAATAACTTTGAGCCTATATCTTTACATTCCGCAAATTTGAATCGGCTAATTCCAGTTTTGTTCAATTGGCTAGTTGATTGTGGCCGTCAGCGCTCGATGTAGGTCGGACGAGCTTAGGGTGCTTGTGTCTCGCATTAAGCCAAACTCCCTGAAGCAGGTGGCTGACAATATCTAGGCCAGACACGTCTACCTCTGTTGTCCAAATCCGAGTACTATCTGAACGGAAAATTCGCTAAATTTAAGTCTGATGAGTGAACTATGACGCAAAAAGCTGAAGCTTTGAATTTATTGGAACAGACATTGAGGGATTTGGACTCGCCCAAGAGCTCGGTCTTCTCGTCAGTACAAAAATTATCTCGGGCAGCAGTGCTAGTAGATAATCTTGATGTTCAAATATGGTGCCAGATTCAATTTGGTGATCACAAGTACGTAGGCGAAATACAGAAGCTTTTAGCCACTCTAACTAAAAATGACTATTCAAGTGATGAGGTCAAGCAGCAAGAAATAGATAAGGATATAAGAAGGCTCGAAAAACTTGGTTTGAAGCGAGGCTTGCACTTGGTCACCGAGGAGTTGACTTTCAAAAATCATGTTGCAGGTGGTGGTTTTTTGAGCGTCGGAGTTATCGAAGAGCGATATTCTGATCTTGCAAAAAACAAAATTGGCAATGATGGAACTTATTATAAAACACCTCTTTACAATCATCTTAGCTATGTTCGTAGAAAGGCGCATGAGTTTGCTTCAGAGCTCTATAATAAGCTAAGGTTTTCCGGTACGGTCAGTAGTAGCTTTGATGTGTTAAAAACAGTTGTCGATGACAAACTTCTGGACCTAAACCCGTTGTTGGCTGAGCAGTTAATGATAGTTTTCCGCTCAGTATCCGCATCTAACGCGGAAGAGTGGTCCCAAGCCCTCACATCTTGCCGACGGCTTCTCGAGGGTTTAGCTGACGAGCTTTATCCATCGAATCAGACCTCCGTTAAAGGACGGACGCTCGGTCAGGGGCAATATGTCAATAGGCTTTGGGCATTTATGGATAGCGCTATTGAATCAGAAAGCAATCGAGATTTAGCTAAAACGCATGTCGATTTTCTGGGTGCTTGGCTTGAAAAAACGAATAAAATAACAAATAAAGGGGTTCATGCTGAGGTTGAACAGGTAGAAGCGGTTAAAGCAGTTTTTCATACATATCTTGTAATTGCAGACCTCCTGGAGTACATGGGGGAGTCGCATAAAATCGCAACTTGCATTGACGTCAATACGGCGACAATTGACGAACTTGAAGCGTTACTTGACGTGAGTCGAAATACTGCTAAAGAAATAATCAAGGCGCGAGTTCAGCATGGATCGCTTGATAAAAGTTCTTTGTCTAAGGTTAAAGGTGTTGGTGCCAAGACGATGTTAAAAGCGGTCGAGGTATTTAACCTGTAGCAGAAAATCTTATTACTTTGTGGGTTTCTAAGAATTGGGAGGTGCGTTTCCACTGCTTTCTTAGAGGGCTATCTTTCGCCGGCAACTCGCTCATTGCCTGTGAGGGGGAGTCGCGTTTTGAGCTGACTATGTGGTTCCTTTTATACATTCTTAAGGTCAGACAAGCCTTTTCTCGTTAGAATCATCGATCCAAGAGTGGCCAAAGAACCGCATTAACATGTCACCAACTATTTCATTCGCAGCGCCACATCCCGCCCTCTCGCACCTTTCGATTACTCAAATTCTCGAGCTGCACACCCGGTTTATGAACGGGGAGAAAGTGAAAGACCTGCTTGTTGAGTATCACGTTGAGACCTCCTATAAGCAGTTACAGCCGCTTTTGCCATTGAGGGTTCTAAACGACAGCCCGTGTCCCAGTTGCGGTTCTCCAATGCAGCAGAAATGGCAAACCAAGAGCTATGGCATGCCAGCACCGTTCTGCAAGCCATGTGGCCACGAACAAGGCAGCCATTGTTGCTGTCATCATTGTATCGAGCAGCGAATTCGCCGCGCTAATAAAGAATGGGCTGGGCAGCGGCTGCCTTATAGTCGTCTCCTCCTCAAAGACAAGATTCTCCTCACGGCCCTGCTTCTCACCCATGTTGGCGGTGTAGCCAGCGTAGCGGGGACCGGTGACTTAGGGGCATTTGCACCAAGTATCAACGGTACCCAATCCTTCATCGGCGCGCTGTGGGGTGCAGGAGCAATAGTTATGGTCAGTGCCCCTCATTGGGTAACCGACAGCTTGCGCTCTGAATGGATTTACGCCGCGGAGGAGTATGGTTGGTCAAACAATGTGAGCGCTGACACCGCCGATGACGCGGCATTGTCTGCATCGGAGCTATTGCTACGACTACGCGCAGACTTAGCCTCGAGCTTGGCGTCTTCGGATGAAACGGCCTTAGTCGGCATGATCAGGGAAGTGGCAGAAGACTACGCCTTTAGTTATCTAGACTTGCAGATGAGTAAGCAAAAGTTAGATATCACGTCAGAATCCGCTACTCGAAAAGTGTTGCGAGCGCTGATTGAGGTCTTGTCTCTGGCGGATATCTGCGCTATCGGCTGGCAGGCCGCCAGGGACTGCGGAAATGCATACGAAAATAAAGTTGCCACGAGCCGCAAACATGCAGCGAATATGCTACCCGGTGCAATGACTAGGATCGCAGAAATGAGATCGCGTAAAGCCGATCCATGGAAAGTTGAACGAGCACTTAATCGGGTGTCACGCATTGAGCGAGTCCTGCACGATCTGCTCTTCGGCGGCCACGACAGTTTTTTCAACTGGCCGCTGAATACCTACTACACGGCCGTCGTACTGCCGCGAATTCAGAATGGTCGTATTGTAACTCCGAGCAAGTTCCCGTACCAACCGCCGAGGTAACTCGTTTTCGCTAAAGTGGGAATCGCTGATCGTGAGAGGTCCAGCAACAAGGCTCCGTAGGCATACCAGTCGAGCGGATGACTTTAATATTTACGGTTGCCGCGCTTCTCCTAGACGACCTGTACGATAAGCAGTTCATTGGCTGGAAATCTGCAACTGTGGACTGATGTCAGGCCTTTTCTTTCGTAACAAAAAGGGCCCGACTGGGCCCTTTTTCAGGTTAAGCAGAGTTAGTTCTTCAGCCATCCTTCGACGACGTTGGCTCCGTGTTTCGCTTTCCACTCTTTCAGCGCTTTGTGATTCCCGCCCTTTGTTTCGATGACTTCACCAGTGTTCGGATTTTTGTAGACCTTGAGTTCGCGTGGTTTACGTGTGCTGGCTGCTGGAGCTGCACCTGGACGCTTCGCCGTGGTCTGCGGTTCTAGAATGTTGATGATGTGCTTCAGACTGAAACCATAGTGTTCAAGCAGCTTGCGCAGCTTGGTCTCGAACTCGATTTCTTTCTTCAGTCCGTCATCACCTTTTAGTGCTTCCAGTGCCTGGAGCTGCTCAGCGAGGTGTTTTTCCAGCTGGCGGTACTCTGCGAGTTTGGACATTGTCTTTCCCTTGAGTGATCGTGAGTAGTTATTAAGATAAAACGAGTTAGTTATAAGTTCACCGCTATTTTCGACGGTTCAGTTGGTTGTCAATGTGGGTCATTTCCGATTTGATCGCGTTAATCGTCAGCGTTTGTATTGGACTGGATTTGCCCGGGCCTGCGTTGATGGTCTTCAAGAGGGCATTGAGATGGGCCTTCCGAGTTTTGAGCGTGTCAGACCAACTGGCGCTGTTCTGTATCGGCTTGTTCATTACGTTCATCCTTGCGTCGTTCTGGATTGTTCATATCTTCGAGGTACTGCGGTACCGTCAGGCTGTCGAGCTGGATTAAGTCCCGCGCGCGATATTGGCGCGAACGAGCTGATAGCTCTTCCCACGTCCAATTCCCAAAGTTCTCACCTTGCTCTGGAACGGCAAGCTTCATAAGTCCAATCTGGTCACGGTCAAGCAGGTTGTAATTGGCCCACAATTTTCCGCCCACCTCGAACAACGCTTTTGCGGCCTCGTTCCACTTCTCTTCGAGTACCGTTTGCGATAGCAGCAGGGCGGTGCGCTCTATCCCCTTATGCTTTACCTGTGCTTCTGCGATGTATTTATCTACGGTGACCAGCTCCTGCTCTAAAGCCTTCATGATCAGGTGTTGGCGACGATTGTGTTCGGTGGCCACCGTGAGGTTCTTCGCCGCCTTCTGCGCATCAGTGTTGGCGGTCTTCTCGCCTTCGGTATCACCCCAGGCGACTGCCTGCGCGTAAGCCGTGGCAGCGTCCGTCTCGGCCTGACGAGCTCTCGCCATGTCCTCTTCCGCCTGCTGCTGAATCTGCTCCAAACGGTTGCTGAGGCTTTGGCGCTTCTCCCTCAACTCCTGTTCATCAGCGGTCCAGTTATCCATCGCTTCGATGTATCCCGCCATCAGTGAATCGCAGTAGGCAAGGTTCTCGCGGCGACTGATCTTCCTGTCCAAAAGGTCGGCGTTGTTTTTGCGCGAATCGAAACTCCGTTTCAGCTCGTTGTACCTGTTGCGGAGTTCGCGCTCCTGAGTCGGCTCGATGGTTTCCTCGCCTTCCAGCACAGCCTCAAGAGGCAGTAGTTCGGCATGCAGTTGGTCGGCCTCGCTCAACAGATGGTCGCGACGGTCTTTCAGGTTTTGAATCTCGTTCATGTGGTTGGTCTCTGTTCAATTCGATTGTGGGTTTGCTGAGTGGCTGGCGAGGCCGGGATTTAGCCGGCGCTACCTCGATCAGCAGAGATGCCCTCAGGCAGCCCGAGCCTCGCTCTCATCCATTCCCGGAATCGTCTTCACGATGTAGCAACGTTGCGTACCGAGGCCTGGTAACCGGATCAGGCTCGACGCCTTGCCGTCCTTCCCCGGTTCCAGAACACCGCGCTGCAGCAGTTCCTTGTTCACCGCGTTGATGTTCATGCCTCGGAAGATTTCCGAGCGCCATAACTCGGGGAGCACGTAGTAGGTGTTGGTTGTGTGCAGGGAATCACCAAGACCGTGCTCCAACGTCTTACGAAAACCGAGTCGGTCGATGGTGCGCGGACCGTGTTCGTCGATCTTCGCCGCCGTCGACTCCCAACGCGTAAAGCGGCTCTCACCGAAGCGCTCGATGATCTGTCTAAGTCGCGCCACGATTGCATCGCCCTCGAAGTTGCCGGCGCCGCCACGCTCGTTCATCCATGCGTTGAGGCACACGCGAGCAGCGATGGTTGCGGTCCCGTCGGGCCAGCCGGTGATCCCCATCGCGGTTGCCAACTCGCCCGCTGCAGCGGCGAGACCGAAGCGAGCGGCGGCACGGTGCGCTTGTCCACTGGCCGACGCCGGTAACGACTGGGCGATAAAACCTTCCAGCGTGCGGCGCAGGATGGCTGCCCAGCCGTGACGCTTACCGGGTTCACACAGCGCGGTAAGGAAGGCTGTGAGCGGCGTGCCGTAGTACTTCGCTACGCGTGCTTTGAGCGCGTCGGACAGTGCCGCTGCATCTTCAAAACCGTTAAGCACATCGAACATGCCGAGGCCTTTGCTGGCATCGGCCGGGACAGCAAGCATGCGCACTTCCATACCCGCTTTTAGTTCCTTGTTCGCTTCGGCCATGTGCTGGGCCAACGTCTTCTCGCCGGTGGAGAGAAATAGCAGGCGCCACTCCTGTACCTGTCGGCCAGCTTGGCCTCGATCGTTGGCGCGTGCCTTGCCTGTGCCGTTGCCGAGCATGTACACCGTCTCGCCGATGATGCGCGGGTCGCACATGCCGATTTCATCCAAGACCAGAAGGCCGTCGGAATGCGCGGCGGCGATAGACTCCAGCGCGTTGTCGGTGGAACGCCACGAACGCACCAGTCGCGGTCCGCCGTAGATCGAGGCGGCGACCTGCAAATGGGTGGTCTTGCCGCCGGAGCTGTCGCCGTACAAGTGAAAGCCGCCCGACTCATGACCAAGCATGTGCAACAGCGGCCCCGCGAAGGCCACGCCGACGACAAATGCCAAACGATGATTGCCGACGCACAGCGCGCCGATCTGCTCTTGCCATTGTTCAAGCGTGCCCGCTTCGCTGATTGGCGGAAGTTGCGAACCGGCTTCGTAGAAGTGTAGGTGCTCGCTGTGCGCACCAACCTGCTGCTCGGGCAGTAGAAACGCCGTGTCATGCCAACCTAAACGCGTGACCAGTCGAGCCCGTTGGGCGCTGTCGAAGCCGCCGAGATAACTCTGCAGATCATTGCGTGCATTACGCCCTGACCGACTTCCGGCGAGACGTAGCCCCATGTCCACCAGCGGGCCGAGCACGTCTTTGCCAAAGTCACCGGTCATGGTGCGCGCCGGAATGTTCCAGCGTTTCTTGGCGCCGTCGGGATCGTCGAATTCGACTAACAAGCCCCAGTTCTGACCTTTGTCGTCGCGAGTACGGGCGAGGATCTCCAATGGCGAGCACACCGGACGCGCCTCACCGTCATCACCGGCATAAAACACACCTTCTGACGTGAGTCGAAAGCCGCCGGGCATCAGGTCGGTTTTCGATTTTGTCGGGCGCTTGGCTGCGGGTTTCGTCTTCGCGTCCGGCTTGGCTTCAGTTTGCTCCGGGGATGGTTTTTCCTCGACCAAACCAAACAGCTCGCCGCTGCTTTGCAGCTCAGCGAAATGCGCGGCTGTCCAATTTTTGGTGAGCGCATCGGCAGCGTCATCACCATCATCCCATTGACCACCTTTGGCGAAAGCGGCGCGGCCACTCTTCAGCGTGGGCTTGCGTTTGAACGAGTCCAGAGCGATGAAACGGACCGAGGCGGCTCCGATTTCGCGCAGCTTTTCGGCGACGGTTTTCATGCAAGCTTTGCCGCTGTCGTCGTTGTCAGGCCACAACAGCACATCGCGACCCTTAAGTGGTGTCAGGTCAGCTTTATGCCAAGAGTTGGAACCGTTCGGCCAGCAGGTGGCCACGTGGCTCGGCAGCAGTTCGGCGGCAGCGTCGGCAGCTTTTTCGCCTTCGCATAAAACCACTGGCGCGTCACTGCGCTGAGCGAGTTCATCAAGTCGCAACAGCGGACGTGGATCGGGCAGACCCTGCCAGCGCCATTGCGTGGTTTGGCCATCGGCGCGCTCGCACCATGTAAGTGGTGCAAAAACCTTTTTCGGCTTGCCGTCCTCATCGGGCGTCAGGTCGAAGCGGTAGAGCGCCATAAGCGGCTGGCCTTTTGCATCACGGTAGATCCACACCTTGGACGGTGCGCCGTGCTGCCGATGCTTGGCAGGGCATTTGTTCATGGCCTCGCCTGGGATCGGCTGGATGGCAATCCACTCAGGAGCTTTTGTCTTGGCAGGCGTTGTCTTCGCCTGGGCACCGCCGGGCGACACGTTGAGGAATTCTGCGAGTTGGTTGCAGGCCTCGATGTCGGTGCCGCCGTCCAGATAGCGCACCAGATCGATCAGGTCGCCGCCCTTGTCGCCGGTGGCAAAGTCGGACCATGTGCCTTTGCTCAAACTGATCTTGAGCGAACCGGCGCGCTTATCGCTGCGGGTTGGGTTGGGTGCGGTGTATTCCTTGCCTCCGTCGACGCGCTTGCCATTGGGCAGCCAGTGAGACAGAACGCGATCAATGTCTTTCAGTGCGGCGGCTTTCACGTCGGCAAAGCTTAGACGCTTTGCGGAGGTGCTCGGGCGTTGGCTCATGCGTCAGCCCTCGGCAGAAACAATGCGTCGTTGATGTCATCGATCAGAGCTTTAGCCATCTCGCCTAGGTACATGGCAGGCCAACTGAAACGCTCACCGCTGTCACTCATGGCGGCGTCGAAATTAAGTTGGTTGGCGTGATGCTGCAGCAGGGAAACCATCTCCAGTGCGTCTTCGACCGGTACTCCGGCATTGACCCGGAACAACTTCAAATCGGAGGCGTTCACGCGAGTGAACGTGGCATGCCCGAGGGTGGTGGAGGTGGTCATAGCGCACCGCCTTTCTGCGCAGCAGGCATCGAGGTGGAGTCGCCGTGCAAGGTCAGCGTTTTGATCAAGCCAAGTGTGCCGCGCACGTCCCAGAGGACGGCCGCGATGACGTGATTAGCAAGGCGCGAGGAGTCGTTTTCGAAGTGTTCTTCAAGCAGCGTCAGCACCGAGTCGGCGCGAGCAATGGCGCAGGTGATGGCGTCGATGGGCACACCGGCTTCTGCGGTCGGATTCACGCAGAGCAGGTCTTCGGGCAGGGCGAAACTCAAAGCGTTGTTCATTGGGCACCGCCTGCGGTTTCGAGTGCGCGGGCTTTGGCCATGTGAGCGTTGTAACGGGAGAGGCGTGTAGCGAGGCTGGAGTTGGCGTGTAAAGCGGCGAGAGCCATTGCACGGTGTGCAGCGGCGCGAATTTTGGACGGATTGATAGCGGTCATGTAGAGCTCCTTTTGCTGAGGAGCTGCCACCGCTTGCGGCCAAGCAAGGAAAGGTGACAGCTGTACGCGGGTTGGCCGACCGGGGCAAAAGGGACCCGGCACACCCGAAGGTGTCCCACGCACAGCCGCCATAACACGATACGGCGGGCACAAAAAAAGCGCCTGCGTTCGGATGGAGGGCGCTTGTGCGCCTTTTGCGGTTCGGACGGCCAAGTCCGGTCACTGAATTTGCAGCGACGACCAGAGAGTAACGTCCGTCTTTCGAAAGTGCAACTGCGCTGATGGCTTGCGGTTTTTTCAGGTGCGGCATAAATTGTTTGTGCATGTAGATTGACCTCAACGCCTCCGGATCGCCCCCGGAGGCGTTTTCGTTTCAGGCATGGGCTTCCCAGCGCAGGGATAGGAGGGGTAGGAAGCCGCCGCTGAGCATCGAGCGGGCGTCTTCATAGGCTTGGGTTTGCTGGCCTTCGTCGACGACCACCGCGCCGGCTTTTTCGCAGTAGAGGGAAAGGGCGCACCAGGTGCCGTCGGCCCAACTCATCACGCTAACTACGCGGCCTCGCTTTTCCTGTCGGCTGCGGTGGCGTTCGAGGCGCTGCATGAGACGAGTAGAAAATCCGATCCGGCGCAGTACGGAGAACGGATGCATCAAGGCGTTATCAGCGATCTTACGATTCATGCTGCCTCCTGCGTACTAGCGAACAGTGGAGGAGGTGTTTCGCCTTTGAGCCAAGCGAGGATCTTGCTGTCTTCAGCACAGCGGCGACGGTGTACAACGGCCATTTGCTCGCGGCGTTGTGCAACACACTCCTCGACATAACCGTTCAGGTCGGAGGTCAAGCGCATATGTTGATGAGCGCGCTCGCTTGTCGTCTTCTCGACGGCAAGATCCTCATCCATGATCCGTTGCCATACCGCCGGATCGTTCGCGAATCCCGCTGATTGATCGACGAGCCAGTAGGTAACCCAGTCGGTCATGCCCCGCGATTTCAACGAGGCGAGGCGGCTTTCGCTCATAGCAAAATATCCGGAGCCGTGAACGCTCGAAAACTCTCTGCGCACCGTATTTTTGCGGATGAGTTCGGGCAGTTCCCAAGGATTGGCTTTTAGTGGAAGCACGAGACCGTCAGGGCTGAAGAAGTACGCATCTTGCTCTTCGCCGTTCCAGCTCACGCCCGCAATAGTGCGATGACGCCAGTTAATTTCACCAGGTTGATAGAGGCGGAATCCGATGCTGTACGAGTCAAAGAATGGTCCCTTGAAAGGGCAGTAATTGCGCTTCATGCGGCCACCTGATTCCGGGCCTCGATGCGGCTTTTGACCCAGCTCTGGACTTCAGAAAGAACCCACGCGACAGGAGCTCCGCGTGCGTTGCTATTGCTCAGTTTTACCGGTCGTGGAAAACCACTTTCAGGGCACTGCATCAGCTTGTAGAGAGTCGAGCGCTTGAGTCCCGTAGCTATCTCAAGACGCGGCATGCGAATGAGGGTAGTGGCGGGATCAAACGGAGTGGCTAGATCTGGTACGGCGGAAGGAGAGTCGAAACGATTAGCAAGATTTGAAAAGGTTGGAGCGGGGAATTGGGTGAGGTTCTTTGTCATTGGTATTGCTCTCGATTGGTTTGGACGAGAGCAATGGTCTAGAGATTGGGCGCCGGTGAGCAGTTCACTTCCATTTGAAATTTCAGGTTTACACCACGAAGTTGCGCTTGAGAATTGCCTCGACACTTTTACGAGACAACGCCTTTTCGGTTTCAAGGGCGATCCACTCAGGGCGCTGCGCGGGTGGCTTTGCGACTTCCTGCTCGAGCCAGGAATGTACCTTCGAGGTGATATCCCTGTGTGACATGCCGCTCGCCAAGTAATGAAGGGCCTGCTTAGTGATAGCCGCATCGCGAGTGGTCATGTCTTGAGCTCGCCCTATCCCACTGACGACGCCACCTTTCTTGCGAATGGCGTTTTTGATAGCTCTATCTGCAGTCGGGGTCAGCTCATCATCGATAAGGCAGGGGAGTGAAGTAATCGGCTCCAGATGAAGCACATATTGCTCGAGCGCCTCAATGCGTTCCCGCGGATCAATCTGAGTCTCGACGAAATTACAATAGAAGCTCCAAGGCCAGTCGGTCGGATGCTTCGACACGTATGACCAGACCTTCTGATCGGCTTCACGCATCCAGTCGCTCAAAATCCCGAGTGCCTTCACAGCGCATGCCATGATGTAGGCCGCATGTGCCTCTCGATCCGAAGCAGCGTGACAACCGCTGTATTGACGAACCCAGTGCGCGAGGCGCGCTCTGTGGTCGGTAGAGGCGTACTGGAAAATGGTTTCCTCATGCATAGTCGCCTTGATGCACATACTGCTGAGATCGCTGCTGATGCCGCTGCTCTGGATGCGCTGGCAACACTGATCGATCAAGTAACACACGTCATTGAGCTGTTCACGGCACAGGGCATAAAGCGACTGGTCAGATAGGAAGCCCCTCAAGCCAGACGTAAGTGCCGAATGCGCGATGCTTTGGTTAGTAGTCATTGGTTAGTGGCTCGCGCATCGTCTCCGCTTTGATCCCACGCCCTATATTTTGCGAGCGTAACCAGCGAAACCCCTCTTTCAGTACGCGGTAAGCAGCGGCCCGCAGTGGGGAAAGGGCTCGTTTTGGCGTTACACATTTGTGCCGAGTTACATGCGGTGTACGAAGATCCGCGCAATCGTGTAACAAGCCTTAGAGTCAATGAATTCAGGCGTTTGGTAGCGGTCGTTACATGCGTAACACCTGTAACACCGATTTTTGGTCGGATATGGAAACGCACGTTCATACCACTTCTTCAAAATGCCCGTGAACGACATTTCCGGCAGCTAACTGGTCCAGGTAATCCGCGTACCACTGCATCATCGTCGTACGTTGTTTAACGTAGACCGCTTTGTTGTAAACACCTGCAACTCCATCCTTCACATGCGAAAGTTGGGCCTCGATATGGTTCTCATCAAAACCGTGCTCGTTGAGTATCGTGCTGGCGATGTGTCGGAATCCGTGGCCAGTTTGTCGACCTTCATAACCGAGGCGACGTAACGCCATTAGGAAGACAGTGTTGGAGCGTGCTTTGGTTGTGTCGCTGCGGCCTGGGAAAAGTAACTGGTAGCTGCCGGTCAAAACATACAGCTCTTTCAGCAGAGTTACTGCTTGGTGCGGAAGTGGCACTAGGTGCTCTCGGCGACGTTTCATTCGCTCCGCCGGGATTGTCCATAGCGCTTTTTTTAAGTCGAATTCTGACCACCGAGCCTCCCGAATTTCGGACGGACGACATGCCAGCATGGAAAGCAGATGCAGGCCGATACGGATATCCATAGCACTTGGATACGCTCGGATTGCTCGGAGCAGCGGAGGCAGTTCTTCTTGGGATACATGGGCGTAGTTTTCCGCCGGTTTCGTCTGAAGAAATTTGTGAAGGCCTTCCAACGGATTGTGGGTTGCCCGGCCGGTTACCCTAGCAAGATCGTATATCTCTCGACACATTCCTCGTACACGGCTGGTCTGCTCAATGATCCCTTTCCGTTCCATCGAGCGAAGAAAGTCCATCCACTCCATCGGAAGGATTTCGCGATAGGAGCGCGTTCCGAAAACTGGGAAGACGTGAAGCTCTAAAGCGCCAATGGTTCGAACGGCGGTGCCGTTGGTCCAGCCTTTTCGTTTGGACGCGTACCACTCCCGAGCAAGTTTCTCAAAGGTATTACTGGCGCTTTCCAACTCCGCAGCTTTCCTGGCTCGCATCGTTGCCAAGGGGTTGCTCCCTTCAGCTGTACTAGCCCGCAGTTCGGTCGCTTTCTGTCGTGCAGCAGATCCAGTAACTGCCGGGTAACTGCCTAGCCCTATCCAGGACCACTTACCGTCAGCCTTCTTGTATCGAAGCTGCCATGACTTTTTGCCATCGGGCCGCACTCGGAGATACACGTTGTTTCCATCGTGCTCGCGGTACTCCTTGGAATCGGGTTCCAGAGTCGCTACGACCGTGTCAGCCAGAGGACGACGTTTGATTTCAGTGCGCTTCATTTCCTTGTACCCATCAGTTTCAATTTACATCCGTGGTACACGGGAGGATACAGCGCATGATGGGATAGGGGTAGACAGGGACGGATAGCCAGAAACAAGAAAGCCCGCACAGGGCGGGCTTCTTGGGGAGTTTCGTAGACTGTCTGAGACAGGTCTAGATTGCTATTTGGTGGAGCCGGGGGGATTTGAACCCCCGTCCGCCAGTACTCCGCTGTCGGTACTACATGCGTAGCCGTGTCTATTAAGTTAACCCTCAGCGACCCGACGGGCAGGGTGCTTTGGGCGAGTTGTGTAAGTTTTAGCCGCTTCGTCCACAACGTACTGCACGGCGATTCTGTTCTATATGACAATCATTTCGGGTTTACAGACATCCCCTGATGATTGCTGGACCCGAAGGTACCAGGAGCATTGTCAGCTGCAATTAAGCAGCGAGAGCAACACCGTATTGGTCGTCATTGGCAACTATAAGTAGTTGCAACAGTGGATTTACGACTTCTGTTACCAAGTCGGCATGCACCTAGAGTTTCGCAACCGGCGTCGAATCCTAAACGGCCCCGAACTCATTGCCCGGTGAATCTGATCGGGCAACAAGCGTGCACAGTGTACGTCAATCTGCCGACGAGGCCAACCCGCAGGTTGGCCCGTCAGCATGGATCAGTTGTTGGTGCCGGTGGCTTTGCGCAGTTCCACGATGGTTTGCGAGGTTTCCGCGACGCAGTCGTCGATTTTGCCTTCGGCTTTGAGTGCGTGGGCCCTGCTTACGCTTTTTTCGGCCTGCTGGCTCAATTCCGGGTTCGCCGACAACTGCCCTTTGGCGTTGTTGATCGTCTGGATATTGGCATCGCACAGATCGGCAGGCTTGTCTGCGGCGAACGAAGTGGACGCCATCATCGAGGCAGTAACGAACAGACCTAACAGTACAGAACGCTTCATGTGTATCTCCTTGAACTGAGGGATCCAGGCTTCGCTGACCGCTGCGCGAGCCACCGAATGGAGGAAAAGCCCCGATTTGTCGGGGCCTGTTCTGTGGATTGCCGCTTCGCTCAAGAGTTCTATTTTTCTTCAGACGACTTTTGCCCGCGTCACCCGATCCACTAGATAAACCAGCCCGTGGTAGTCGATTCCACCGTGCTGGGTCAGGCCGATTTCACACGTGCGGCTGGTGGAAATCCCCTCGCTGCAGTGCTGCACGGCGTCCTTGAGCGTACGCAGTGAATGGCGGTTCAACTCCGGTGTGGTGAAGCCTTTGTCGCCGGCGAATCCGCAGCAATGTATGCCTTCGGGAATCACCACGGTGTTGCTGCATTTGCGCGCCAGATCGATCAGCGCCTGGCTTTCGCCCAAGTGCTGAGTGCTGCAGGTCACGTGCACGGCAATCGGTGCTTCCTGGGGTGTGAAGTTCAGACGATCCATCAGATGCGTACGGATGAAGCGCACCGGATCGTACAGATCCAGTCGCGTTTCGCCGATGTCCTGAACCAGACGCAACGTACACGGGCTGGTGTCGCAATAGATCGGATCGAGGCCGCCGCGACTGGCGTGGAGCAGGGCGCTGATCAGTTCCTGGCGTTTGTGCTCGGCCTGTTCGGCATAGCCTTTGGAGGCGAATGGCTGACCGCAGCAGAGGTTGTCCTGGTTGTCGGGAAAGACTACCTGGTAACCGGCTTTTTCCAGCAGGCCACGGGTTTTGTCGTACAGCGACATCTGTTCTTTGTCGCCCGCCGCCGGGCCCATGACCCGCGAGACGCAAGCCGCCAGGTAGACCACGCGCGGGCGCTCGTCCGAAACGCTCGGGCTGAAGCGAATGGCTTTTTCCGGTTGTGGCATGGCGTTGGTCCACAGCGGCACTTGGCCCTTGGACAAGCGCGTCAGCGTCGCCGACAACTTCGCCAGACGCGGCGCCCCGAGCATCATTCGCGCGCCGTTGGCGACGTGCAGAGTGAAGCGCGCGCCTTGCAGGGTCTTGGCGAAATTTCCTTCGATCCAGTCGGCGGTTTTCTGGTGCGTGGCGTGTCGGCCACGAAGCTTTTTCACCAGTTCGCCGGTGTTGATGCCTACAGGGCAGCGTTGTGCACAGAGCCCGGTCGCGGCGCAGGTGTCGATGCCTTGGTAGTCGAAGGCTTTTTCCAGTTCGGTGGTGTCGACGCCGGCGCGTTTTTTCGCCTGGATATCACGCCAGATGACGATGCGCTGGCGCGGGCTCAGGGTCAGGCCTTTGGATGGGCAGACCGGCTCGCAGAAACCGCACTCGATGCACTTATCCACAATCTCGTCCGCCGCCGGCAGTGGCTTCAGGTGCTTGAGATGGATCTGCGGATCTTCGCTGAGCACCACGTCCGGATTGAGTATGCCGTTGGGGTCGAGCAGGCGTTTGAGCTGCCACATCAGTTGGTAGGCGTCGCCGCCCCATTCCAGTTCCACGAACGGCGCCATGTTGCGGCCGGTACCGTGTTCGGCCTTCAGCGAGCCGCCGAACTCCACCGCGACCAGTTGCGCGACGTCGTCCATGAACGCTTGGTAGCGTGCGATTTCTTCCGGGCTGTTGAAGCCTTGGGTGAAGACGAAGTGCAGATTGCCTTCCAGTGCGTGTCCGAAAAGGATCGCTTCGTCGTAGGCATGTTTGTCGAACAGCTCGATCAGGCGATTGACGCCGATCGCCAGTTGTTCGACCGGGAAGGTCACGTCTTCGATGATCACTGTGGTGCCGGTTTTGCGCACGGCGCCGACGGCGGGGAAGGTGTCTTTGCGGATGGCCCAGAGGCGGGCGTTTTCCACTGGGTCTTCGGTGAAATCGACCTGCTTCTCGACGGGGAAATCGCGCAGCGACGCCATGATTTGCGCCAGTTGTTCCTGCAGCAATGTCGACGAGGCGGCGCGGGATTCGATGAGCAGCGCGCAGGCATTTTCCGACAGCAGCTGTACGAAAGCCGGCATGCCCTTTTTGTCCTGCACCGAGCGCAGACTGCGTCGGTCGAGCAGTTCCACTGCGGATACCGGTTGGCTTTTCAGCACGGTGACGGCGTTGCAGCAAGTTTCGACATCGGGGAACACGATCAGCGCCGAGGCCTTGTTCGGGTGATCGATGACGGTGTCGTAGGTCACCGCGCTGATAAAGCCGAGGGTGCCCTCGGAGCCGACCAGCAGGTGGCTCAAGATATCCACAGGCTCGTCGAAATCCACCAGGGCATTCAGCGACAGGCCGGTGGTATTTTTCAGACGGTATTTGTGGCGAATTCTCGCGGCCAGTTCGGGATTGGCGCGGGTCTCGCGTCCCAATGTCGCCAGTCGTTCGAGCAGTTCGCCGTGGCTTGAACGAAATCCCGCGACGCTGGCAGTGTCCTCGGTGTCGAGACGCGTGCCGTCGGCCAGCACCAGACGAATCCCGGCCAGGGTGTGATAGGTATTTTGCGCAGTGCCGCAGCACATGCCGCTGGCGTTGTTGGCGACGATGCCGCCGATTTTGCAGGCGTTGATCGACGCCGGATCCGGGCCAATCTTGCGCCCGAACGGTGCCAGCCAGGCGTTGGCTTGCGCGCCGATCACGCCCGGTTGCAGGCGGATCTGCGTGCCCTGGCCGCGAATCTCGCGGGCATTCCAGTTATCCCCGAGCACGATCAGCACGGAATCGCTGATCGCCTGCCCGGACAGGCTGGTGCCGGCGGCGCGGAAGGTCACCGGCACCTTGTCGCGCTGGGCCAGTTGCAGCAGCGCCACCACTTCGTCTTCGGATTCGACGCGGATTACCAGTTTCGGGATCAGTCGATAGAAACTGGCATCGGTGCCAAAGGCCAGGGTCGACAGTGGATCGTCGAAGCGCCGCTCTGGCGGAATCAGTCGCTCGGCATCACGCAGGAAATCAGCAGGAAGACTCATTGATCCTCCAGAATCAGCACGACCAGATCTTTCGGGCCATGGGCGCCATAGGCGAGGACCTGTTCAATATCGGCGGTTTTCGACGGGCCGGAGACCAGCAGCGCGTTGGTCGGCATGCCTTGCGCCCATTCGAACTCCTGTTGCACCTGATAGAAGTTGTCGCGGATTTCGCTGGCCTTGAGCAGGGCGAAATGCACCGGCGGCACCAGGCTCATCAAGCGTGGCTCTTCACGGGTTGGCCAGATAATCAGGCTGCCGGTCGCGGCGATCGCACCGAGGGTGCCGGTGAGGCTGGCCGGGGTGTCGTTGAACAACTCGGCTTTCCATTCTTCCATCGGCCGGTCGTAGGATTTCAACGCTGGCAGATCGGGATTATTCGCCCAGTGCTGTGTGATGCGTTGCCCGTGGGTTGTTGTCGGAGCGATCAGCAGGCTCGGCAACTGGCGGTCGCGCAGCAGTTGCGCCAGTAATCCCGGCCACTCGGCGCCCGAGGTCAGGTGGATTTCGGTGTGCACCGCTTCCATCAGTTTGCGCAGTTGCGGGATGCGTTGCTCGGCGCTGTAGGTGTAGGGCTGGGTGACCAGATCGACGTCGAAGGTGTCGGCGATCGGCGTGGTGCCGGTCAGACTTTTCCGCAGCTTGCCGAGGATATTTTGCTTGGCGCTCATCGACGCTCTCCCTGTTTGCCCAGATGCTCGCGGGCCATGTCATGCAACGAACGCGCGGCGGGTTCTGGTGCGCTGTGATTTTGCGTCCACGGGCCGACGTTGCTGGGTGTCAGCCCGCGCAGACGCGTGGCGAAAAAGACAAAGATTCGGTACAGCGTCGGCGAGCTGTTGAGCCTGGCCCAGGCGTTCCAGATAAAACGCTCCTTGCGCGAATATTTGCTGCCTTGGCCGCGCATCACCTGATTCGGCGCGTCCGGGGCTTTGACGTTTTCTTCGCGCAGACGCCGCAAGATCGCCGGGATCGGGATTTTCACCGGGCAGACTTCACCGCAGGCGCCGCACAGTGAAGACGCGCTCGGGTGGTCCGGAACCTTGGCCAGGCCGACCATGTGTGGGGTGATGATTTTGCCGATCGGCCCCGGGTAGACCTCGCCATAGGTGTGGCCGCCGACGCGGGTGTACACCGGGCAATGATTCATGCAGGCGCCGCAGCGGATGCAGTTCAGGGTCTGGCGCAATTCACTGTCGGCGAAAGCCTGGCTGCGACCGTTGTCGAGCAGCACCAGATGCACTTCCTGCGGGCCGTCGAGTTCATGTTCCTTGCGCGGGCCGGAGATCATGTTGACGTAGGTGGTGATCGGAATGCCCAGCGCCGAGCGCGTCAGCAGTGACAGCAGCGGCACCACGTCGCGCAGGTTTTCCACGACTTTTTCGATGCCGGTCACGGCGATATGCACCGGCGGCACGGTGGTGGTCATGCGCCCGTTGCCTTCGTTTTCCACCAGCAGCAGGGTGCCGGTTTCGGCCACGGCGAAGTTGACGCCGGAGACGCCGATGTCGGCTTCGAAGAATTTCTGCCGCAGGACCCTGCGACCGATCTGAATGAGTTGGTCAACGTCCTTGGTGTATTCCACGCCAAGTTTGTCGTGGAACAAGGACGCGACCTGACCGGCATTCTTGTGGATCGCCGGCATAATGATGTGTGAAGGCTTCTCGTGGTCGAGCTGGACGATGTACTCCCCCATGTCGGACTCCAGACATTCAATGTCCCGAGCCTCGAGGAAATGGTTCATCTCCATCTCTTCGCTGACCATCGATTTGCCCTTGATCACTTGCCGCGCCTCGTGAGCGCGGATGATCGACAGGACGATGCCATTGGCCTCGTCCACCGTTTCCGCCCAGTGCACTGTCACACCGTTGCGGGTCAGGTTCTGTTCCAGTTGCTCCAGCAGGTCGGGCAACTTGGACAGCGCGCGGGCCTTGATCGAATTGCCCAGTGCGCGCAAGTGTTCTCTTTCGTGGGCATCGCTGAAAGCCGCTGCCCGCTTGGTCATCAGTGAATCCATGGCAGTGCGGAAGTTGTTCCGCAACTGCTGATCACCCAAGGCGTTGTGCGCCCGGGTGCGAAAATCTTCTTCTACGGCGACCGTAGGAATAATCGTCGAGGTGCTCATTGCGCACCTCCGGTTCGCTGCCAGAGGAAGCTCGCTAGATGTTGCCCGCGCAACGCTTCCTGCTGTTTCTCCAGCGCGCCGTTGATGTTCATCAAACAGCCGCAGTCGGCACTTAGTACCTTGTGTGCGCCGGAGTCCTTCAGCGCGCGGGTCTTGTCAGCCACCATCGCGCCGGAAATGTCTGGCATACGGACGCTGAATGTCCCACCAAAGCCACAGCATTCGCTTTCGTGGTCGTGATTGACCCGTTCCACATTGTTCAACTGCGCCAACAACTCGCGGCCGTGCAGGTGGGTGTTCATTTCGCGGCGTGCCGAACACGACGTGTGCAGCGCGACTTTCACCGGTTCGCCGCTGTCCTTGAGCTGCACCTTGCAGACAAACAGCAGAAACTCGGCCAGTTCATAGGTGCGAGCCGCAAGGGCCTGCACCTGTTTCAACGTCTCCGGCTCGTCCTTGAACAAGTCGGCGTAATGCTCGCGCAGCATGCCGGCGCAGGAACCCGAGGGCACCACCACCGGATAATCCCCGGCAAACAGCGCCAGTTGCGAGCGCGCTACGGTCCGCGCCTGCTCGGTGTAACCCGAGGTGTAGGCCGGTTGGCCGCAGCAACTCTGCCCTTGCGGATACTCGACCTGGATGCCTTCGCGCTCCAGCAGATGGATCGCGTCCATCCCGGCTTCGGGGTAGAACAGGTCAACCACACACGTGCCGAACAGGTAGACCCGCGACGGTATCTCGCTGGGGTATTGCCGAGGTTCGGGCAGTGGCGGTGCCACGCGGGTCGCGTTCGGCACAGCGTTGTAGAAAAGCTCGCTCATCAGGCGTGTCTCCGGGTGGGCCCGGTTATCCGTCTGCTGCGGCTGCCGAATATAAAGCGCGTTGCTTTCAGCAGCCTTACAGACCCGGTGGTGAATTGCTGACGCCGGATCACGGGCCGGCGTCGGTTATTTCCGTCTTTCTTGTAGGCTTCTTGTAGGTATTAGTGCTGCACCAGCATGCCGGTGAACCAGTAGGCCTGAGCCAGGGTGATCAAACCGACAATCGTTGCAAAGAATAGGCTGTGCTTGAGGGTGAAGCGGAACAGATCCGATTCCTTGCCGACCAGACCGGTCGCGGCGCAGGCCACGGCGATCGATTGCGGCGAGATCATCTTGCCGGTCACGCCGCCGCTGGTATTGGCCGCCACCAGCAGGGTGTCGTTGACGCCGATCTGGTGCGCCGTGGTCGCTTGCAACGAACTGAACAGCGCGTTCGACGACGTATCCGAACCGGTGAGGAACACGCCCAGCCAACCGAGGAACGGCGAGAAGAACGGGAATGCCGCGCCGGTACCGGCCAATACCAGGGCCATGGTCGAGGACATGCCGGAGTAGTTGGTGACAAAGGCGAACGCCAGCACCATGCCGATCGACAGGATCGGCCAGCGCAGTTCGTAGAAGGTCTCTTTCAAAGTGGTCAGACCAGTTCTGAAATCGATCTTCAGTACCAGCATCGAAATCAGCGCGGAGAAGAAAATCGCTGTTCCGGTGGCGGAAATCGGATCAAGTTTGAACACCGCTGGAATGGCAGTCGGATTGGCCACGATCGGCGCAGTCTTGATCACCAGTTGATCAAGGTGCGGAATCGCGAAGTTGAATACCCAGCTGTACATCGAGCCGCCAGCAGCGAACATCGCTTTGAAAGGCTTCAGCGTCCAGATCGTCACCAGTACGGTGAGGATCAGGAACGGCGACCAGGCCTTGAAAATTTCCCCGAGGCTGTAGGGCGAAGCCACGGTGGTGCGCTTCTGGCCGAAACCGCCGACGCTGGCGCTGACCACCGAGGCGGACACGGCGCCGACGATGTGCTGGCCGGCGGCGCGGCGTGGTTGCCAGACCTTGAGGAACAGGGTCAGGGAAATCAGGCTGGCCAGCGCCGAGGTGATGTCCGGCAGTTCCGGGCCGATGAAGTTCGAAGTGAAGTACTGGGTGATAGCGAAGCTCAAACCTGCCACCAGCGCGGCCGGCCAGGTTTCGCGCACACCGCGCAGGCCGTCCATCATGAACACCAGCCAGAACGGCACGAACAGCGACAGCAGCGGCAGTTGGCGACCGGTCATGGCGCCGATCTTGAAGGCGTCAATGCCAGTGACCTGACCCGCAACGATGATCGGAATCCCCAGCGCGCCGAACGCCACCGGCGCGGTGTTGGCGATCAGGCACAGGCCGGCGGCGTACAGCGGATTGAAGCCCAGTCCTACAAGGAGTGCGGCAGTAATCGCGACCGGCGCGCCGAAACCGGCGGCACCTTCCAGAAATGCGCCGAAGCAGAAACCGATCAGCAGCACCTGCAGGCGCTGGTCATCGGTGATCGACAGAACCGAGCTGCGGATGACCTCGAACTGACCGCTCTTCACCGTCAGTTTGTAAAGGAATACCGCCGCGACAATGATCCAGGCAATCGGCCACAGACCATAAGCGAAGCCATAACCGGCGGCGGCGAACGCCATGTCCACTGGCATCTGGAAAGCGAAAATCGCCACGGCAATCGAAAGCGCAAGGGTGATGCTGCCGGCCACATGGCCTTTGAGGCGGAACACCGCCAGGGCGAGAAAGAAGAACACGATGGGAATGACGGCCGCGAGTGCGGAAACGCCGAGACTGCCGAGCGGGCTGTAGAGCTGTTGCCAGGTTTGCATAGTGGGGTGGCCCCTAATTGTTGTTGGTCAGGCACTGTCAGCGTATTTGGATAATTGGTAAGACCAATTTACAAGCGCTGTTGGCTAGGGTAAAAGCCTTGGCGTAGGTGTGTCAATTTGCCGCCCTGAAACTTTCGTCGAAGATACGGTGCAGGGGGCAACTGATCCGGTTTGGCGAAGTGGTGTCTGGCAGGTGTCGGCGGCGCGCGGATAGGCCAGAATAGACAGCCCGGCGAGCGGTCGGGATCGTGGAGAAATGAGTTATGGGCTTTGATCAGATACGTCAGCGCCGTTTGTCTGACGATATTGTCGAGCGCCTCGAAGGGATGATCCTTGAGGGCACGCTGAAGTCAGGCGAGCGGCTGCCGGCCGAGCGTACCCTGGCCGAACAATTTGGCGTATCACGCCCGTCGTTGCGCGAGGCGATTCAGAAACTCGCGGCCAAAGGCTTGCTGGTCAGCCGCCAGGGCGGCGGCAATTATGTGGTGGAAGGGCTTGGTTCGACGTTCAGCGATCCGCTGTTGCAATTGCTTGAAAGCAATCCCGAAGCGCAGCGCGATTTGCTCGAGTTTCGGCACACCCTGGAGGCGTCGTGCGCTTATTACGCCGCGTTGCGCGCCACCGATGTCGATCGTGAACGACTGACTACTGCGTTCGAAGAGCTGCAGGATTGCTACTCGCGCCATGAAGAGGTCAGCCGCGCGGAAGAGGGCGCGGCGGATGCGAAATTTCATCTGGCGATTGCCGAAGCCAGCCACAACGCGGTGTTGCTGCATACCATTCGTGGTTTGTTCGATCTGCTCAAGCGCAACGTCGTGACCAACATTGGCGGCATGTACAAACAGCGCACGGAAACCCGCGACATGCTGATCTCGCAGCATCGAGAATTGTATCTGGCGATTATCGAAGGGCGCGCGGAGCAGGCCAGGGAAGTGTCCAGCCGACATATTCTGTATGTGCAGGAAGTGCTGGAAGAGGTGCGTCAGGAGGTGCAGCGCATGGCTCGGGCGGAGCGGCGCAAGGGGATGTGAAGTAGCGCATCAATTGTGGCGAGGGAGCTTGCTCCCGCTCGACTGCGCAGCAGGCGCATTCGACTCCCGCGACCCAGAAAAAAGCGAGAGCCGCTGCGCGCCTCAGCGGGAGCAAGCTCCCTCGCCACAGTTGTGCTTCAGGGCGAGGACTAGTCTTCCTTGCCCTTGTTGCGCACCGCTCGCTGCAATTCACGACCGGCGTCGCGCTCGCGCTCGGTGTCACGCTTGTCGTATTCCTTCTTGCCCTTGCCCAGAGCGATCTCGCACTTGACCATGTGCTTGCTCCAGTACCAGGACAGGCAGACGCAGGCGTAACCCTTTTGCTGCACGGCGGCGGCGAGCTTGTCCAGCTCGCGGCGGTTGAGCAGCAGTTTGCGTGTGCGCACCGGGTCGGCGATGACGTGAGTGCTTGCGGTCATCAGCGGCGTGATGTGGCTGCCGAGCAACCACGCTTCGCCATCCTTGAGCAGGACATAGCTGTCGACCAGCTGCAACTTGCTCGCCCGCAGACTTTTTACTTCCCAGCCGGCCAGGACCAGACCAGCCTCGAACTTGTGCTCGATGAAGTAATCGTGTCGCGCCTTTTTGTTCTGCGCGATGGTCCCTGTTGGGTGTTTCTTCTGTTTAGCCATAGGGGCGGCATTATATGGAGTTGTTCGGCTGTCGGCTACGGTGTTGCTGCGTGCTTGAGCAGGTTGAGTGAATCCCGGACAATGCGGCCTCTTTTTCTAACGCTTGGGCGTGATAAACGATGTCGACAGACAAGGTTTCTGTCCACGGCAGTTGGGCTAGCCGCTGGGTGTTCATACTCGCCGCGACCGGTTCGGCCGTGGGACTGGGTAGTATCTGGAAGTTCCCCTACATGGTCGGGGTCTACGGTGGCGGCGCCTTCGTGCTGATGTTCCTGGCGTGCATCGCGCTCATCGGTGTCCCGGTCATGCTCGCGGAAACCCTGATCGGCCGGCGCGCCCGACAGAGTCCGGCGAACGCCTTGAAGGTGCTGGCGCTGGAGGCGGGGCACTCGGCCAAATGGTCGTGGGGCGCGTTTGCCGGGATGATCACGGCTCTGCTGATCCTGTCTTTCTATAGTGTGGTCGGCGGCTGGTCGCTGGACTACATCGTCGACATGGGCCGGGGCGATTTCCAGGGCGCGACGGCCGATCAGGTCGGCGCCTATTTCGGCAATGTCATCTCCAATCCATGGCGCCTGACACTTTGGCACACGATTTTTATGCTGCTGTCGGCCTACGTGATCGCCAAAGGTGTGGTCGCCGGGCTTGAGCGCAGCCTGCGGATCATGATGCCGCTGCTATTCGTGATGGTGTTGGTGTTGCTGGGTTACAGCATGACCACCGGGCATTTCATGGAAGGCGTGCATTTCATGTTCGACTTCCACCCGGAAAAAGTCCTCGACGGCCTGCTGCCAGCGATGGGCCATGCGTTCTTTTCGCTGAGCGTTGGCGTCGGCTCGATCATGATCTACGGCGCCTACATGCCGAAGAACACCTCGCTGTCGGGCACGGTGGTCGGTGTTGCCCTGCTGGATACTTTCGTATCGCTGGTAGCCGGTCTGGCGTTGTTTCCGATTGTGTTCGCCGCGGGCCTGAACCCGAGCGAAGGCCCGGGCCTGATGTTCGTCAGCCTGCCATTTGCTTTTGGTAACGTATTTCTCGGCCAGTTGATGGGCGTGGTGTTCTTTGTGCTGGTCGCGGTGGCCGCGTGGAGTTCGGCGATTTCCCTGCTCGAACCGATGGTGGCTTACCTCGTTGAGCGCACGAAAATCAGCCGCGCCTGGGTGACTTTCTGGCTGGCGTTCACCTGCTGGTTTGTCGGTCTGGGCACGGTGTTTTCCTTCAATATCTGGAAGGAAGCCAAGTTTTTCGTGAACGAAGGCGGGGTGTTCAGCCTCTACCAATGGGGTGCGCAGGGCGGTCTCGACTCCTTCGGTGTGATCGATTTCTTCACCTCGCGGATCATGTTGCCCCTCGGTGGCTTGTGTTTCGTGCTGTTCGCGGGATGGGTGATGGGGCGTGAAGCGGTGCGGGATGAATTGTCCATCCGTAACCCGGTTCTGTTTGCCCTGTCCCTGTTCTTGATGCGCTACGTGGCGCCTATCGGCATTCTTGTAGTCTTTGCCGCTCAGCTCTGGAAGTAACGCTTACATGACGACACATATCCAACGATCCGCGCTTCTGCCGTACCCGGCGCAATTTCTCTACGACCTGGTCAACGACGTCGCGCGGTACCCGGAGTTTCTGCCGTGGTGCTCGGAGGCTGAAGTACTGGAAAGCTCCCCGGAACACATGCGCGCCAGTGTCGGCGTGGCCAAGGGCGGCCTCAGCCAGCATTTCGTCACGCGCAATACGCTGGTGCCGGGGCAGTCGATCGAGATGAACCTTGAAGAAGGCCCGTTCACTCAGTTGCACGGCATCTGGGTGTTCAAGGCGCTGAACGAAAAAGCCTGCAAGATCAGTCTGGATCTGTCGTTCGATTATGCCGGGCCGCTGGTGCGCGCTACGTTGGGCCCGCTGTTCAATCAGGCGGCCAATCAGCTGGTGGATGCTTTCTGCCAGCGCGCCAAGCAGATGCACGGTTGAGCCGGTGATCGAGATAGAAGTGGTGTACGCGGCGGTTGATCGGCAAGTTCTGCGTGCGATCAGCGTCGCTGAGGGCGTTAGCGTTCGGGCGGCGGTGCACGAATCGGGCATCGCGGCCGAGTTTCCTGAGCTGGATCTGGCGGAATGTCCGCTGGGGATTTTTGGCAAAGTCGTGACTGACGCGGAGGCGCGTGCTGTTCAGGTCGGCGATCGCATCGAAATTTACCGGCCGCTGCTGGCGGATCCCAAAGAAGTTCGACGCCTGCGTGCGGCGAAGGCTGCCGAGGCAAAGGCACGTAATTCCTGATTGAGCCAAACGGCAGGCAATAAAAAACCCGGAATGTCCGGGTTTTTTATTGCCTCGCGTATTACTGCGGCGAGGTGTCCAGCGGTTCTGGTGTCGGAACCGGTACGGTTTCCACACCATCGACGTCCTTCTGGATCTGATCCAGCAAGGAGCCTGGCTTGGCTGGTTTTTCAGCTTCTGGCTTCTCGGCGTTCTCAGCAGGCGCGGTGACGTTCGTGCCGCTGTCCTTGCCAAGAATGGCTTCGTCACGGCTCACGCCCGGCATGAAGTCACCGGACAGGCTGACAAGCTGGTCGTTGGAATTGAAGATAACGCTGATTCGTTCCTGCTGGCGTTCACCGCCACCCGGTTGCAGGCTGTACAGATAATCCCAGCGATCGGCATGGAACGTGTCGGCAAGCAGAGGGTTGCCCATGATAAACCGTACTTGCGGCCGGGTCATTCCCGGGCGTAACTGGTCTATCATGTCCTGCGTGACGACATTGCCCTGCTGGATGTCGATTTTGTAAACCCCGGGGAATGAACAACCGGCGAGTGCGAGCAGTCCCACAAAGGTGAAACTGGTTAGCAAGAGCTTGGTGTTTTGCATCGGTGGGCGACTTCCACTATCTTGGCTGGGACAACGTAAACGCCGATCATACCCGCATTAAGAGAAGCTGCGAAGCAGCATCGCGAGAAAGCTGACCATGGTTGAAAATAGCGAACTACGCAAAGCCGGCCTCAAAGTGACCCTGCCACGGGTCAAGATCCTGCAAATGCTCGACTCTACCGAGCAGCGCCACATGAGTGCCGAGGACGTCTACAAGGCGTTGATGGAAGCTGGTGAGGACGTCGGCCTGGCCACGGTTTACCGTGTACTGACCCAGTTCGAAGCGGCCGGCCTCGTGGTCCGCCACAACTTCGACGGCGGCCACGCGGTCTTCGAACTGGCTGACGGTGGTCACCACGACCATATGGTCAACGTGGAGTCGGGTGAAGTCATCGAATTCTTCGACGAAGAAATCGAAAAACTTCAGAAATCGATCGTCGAGAAGCATGGCTTCGAGATGGTTGATCACAATCTCGTACTGTACGTACGCAAGAAAAAGTAAGCATGTCGCGCGAATTTCACATTCGCGAAACGAACGAAGGCGACCCAAGGGTCGCCTTCGTGCTTTCTACCGTTTGTCAGGCCTTGGCGGTCACCACCATTTTTTTCGCGTGAGCCAGGGATTCCTTGGTCAGATCGATGCCGCCGAGCATGCGCGCGACTTCTTCGATGCGCTCGTTCTTTGTCAGCTTCGCGACAGCGGTGTGAGTCGCCTTCTCGTCGCGAACCTTGTGCACGAACAGATGCTGATGACCCTGCGCCGCCACTTGCGGCAAGTGGGTCACGGTCAAGACCTGGCCGCGATCACCGAGGCGCCGCAGTAGCTGGCCGACGATCTCGGCAGTCGGGCCGCCGATACCCACGTCCACTTCGTCGAATACCAGCGTTGGCACACGGGAGGTCTGGGCGGTGATCACCTGAATCGCCAGACTGATCCGCGACAGCTCACCGCCGGACGCGACTTTTGCCAGCGCCTTGAGCGGTTGGCCGGGGTTGGCGCTGACCAGCAGTTCGACCTGTTCCAGTCCGTTCGGCAGCAACTCGTCGCTGCTGTTGGCTTTCAGTTCAATGGTGAAGCGGCCGCCGGGCATGCCCAGGCGCTGGATTTCCTGCTCCACCGCACTGGCGAGGCTGCCGGCTGCCTGATGACGAAGGTCGCTCAGCTCGCGGGCTTTCTCTTGATAGTGACGGGCGTAGGACGCCAGCTCTTCGCCCAGGCGCTCGATGGATTCATCGTTGGCGTTCAGGGTTTCGATTTCATCCAGCAACTTCTGCTGCATTTCGCCGACTTCGGTCGGTTGAATCCGGTGTTTGCGCGCCAGGGTGTAGATCGCGTCCAGGCGCTCTTCCAGATATTGCAGGCGAGCCGGGTCGGCATCGAAGTTGTCGAGAAAGCGGTTGAGCTCGCCGACCGCTTCTTCTACCTGAATCTGCGCGCTGGTCAGCAGGCTGCTGGCTTCACCCAGCGCACCCACTGAATTATTCACGCTGGACAGGCGATTGAGGCTGGCGGTCAGCGCATTCAGCACATTGCCGGAATCGCTTTCGCTGCACTGCTCGACCACTTGCCGGCAAATGCCCAGCAAGGTTTCGGCGTTGGTCAGGTTCTTGTGTTCCTGCTCCAGCTGTTCGAGTTCGTTTTCGCCGAGGCCGAGGTTTTCCAGTTCTTCGAGCTGGTAGCTGAGCAGTTGATGACGTGCACGTTGTTCATCACCAGAGTTGGAGAGGCGCTCGAGTTCCTGGCGGGTCTGGCGCCAGCGCTGGGCGGCAAGTTGTACCTGACGCGCCAGATCGGTCGCGCCAGCGTACTCGTCGAGCAGGCGGCGATGGGTGTCGGTTTTCAGCAGTGATTGATGTTCATGCTGGCTGTGGATATCGATCAGCAGCTCGCCAAGGGCTTTGAGGTCGCCAAGCGGGCAGGGCGTGCCGTTGATATAGCCGCGCGAACGACCTTCCGAGGTGATGACCCGACGCAGAATGCACGGCCCGTCGTTTTCCAGGTCGCGCTCGGTCAGCCAGGCGCTGGCTTCAGGGATATCAGCCAGGTCGAACGTGGCGAGAATGTCGGCTTTATCGGCGCCCGGGCGGACCACGCCGCTGTCGGCGCGATCGCCCAGGGTAAGGCCCAGGGCATCGAGCATGATCGACTTGCCGGCGCCGGTTTCCCCTGTGATCACGCTCATCCCGCGATCGAGTTCGAGATCGAGATGTTCGACGATGGCGTAGTTGTGTACGGACAGGTGCACCAGCATAAGGGCCGCTCCCAGGCTTGAGGTCTGGTTATTTATACAGTGTTTTGTTCCGGCCTGACAATGCCCTCGCTTAGCTCGATTTGCTTGATCGAAAAGTTTTCTTAGCGCATTCGAGAATGACTATTCAGCACTTTTTTGTAGGGACAATCGATTGCAGCCCTTGAAGCCTGATTTTGCGGCCCCATATATCGGGGCAGAAGCGCGAGTCAGGCTCGCGGACGAAATTGAAAGGAGAATTCTATGGCTGACGAACAGACAGTAGATACGCAAAACCCAGATGCCAATCAGGCGCCCGAAGGTTCGGGTGACGACCTGGCGACCCGTGTGCAAGTGCTCGAAGAGCAATTGGCCGCCGCGCAGGATCAGTCTCTGCGTGTTGCTGCCGATCTGCAGAACGTTCGCCGCCGTGCCGAGCAGGACGTCGAGAAGGCGCACAAGTTTGCCCTGGAAAAATTCGCCAGCGACCTGCTGCCGATCGTCGACAGCCTGGAGCGCGGCCTCGAGCTGTCGAGCCCGGACGACGAAAGCATCCGTCCGATGCGCGAAGGCATCGAGCTGACCCTGAAAATGTTCCACGACACCCTCAAGCGCTACCAGCTTGAAGCGATCGATCCGCATGGCGAACCGTTCAACGCCGTTCACCATCAGGCGATGGCCATGCAGGAAAGCGCCGATGTCGAGCCGAACAGCGTGCTGAAGGTTTTCCAGAAGGGCTACCAGCTCAATGGTCGTCTGCTGCGCCCGGCGATGGTCGTGGTCAGCAAGGCGCCGGCACCGGTTTCGCCTTCGATTGACGAGCAGGCTTGAAATTAGCCGCAAGGCCCCCATTTAGAAGTCAAGCGTTTAAGTGCTACCGCAGTCAGCCACCACTGCTGCGGCAACAAAATCCAAAGTTTCGGGAGAGTGAACATGGGCAAAATTATCGGTATCGACCTGGGGACTACCAACTCCTGCGTCTCCGTGCTGGAAAACGGCAAAGCCAAAGTTATTGAAAACGCTGAAGGCGCGCGTACCACGCCGTCGATCATCGCTTACGCCAACGATGGCGAAATCCTGGTAGGTCAGTCGGCCAAGCGTCAGGCTGTCACCAACCCACACAACACCCTGTACGCAGTAAAGCGTCTGATCGGTCGTCGTTTCGACGAAGAAGTTGTGCAGAAAGACATCCAGATGGTCCCTTACAAGATCGTCAAGGCTGACAACAATGACGCCTGGGTTGAAGTGAACGGCCAGAAAATGGCTCCGCCACAAATCTCGGCTGAAATTCTGAAGAAGATGAAGAAGACCGCCGAAGACTACCTCGGCGAGGCAGTGACCGAAGCGGTGATCACCGTTCCGGCCTACTTCAACGACAGCCAGCGTCAGGCTACCAAAGACGCCGGCCGCATCGCTGGTCTGGACGTAAAACGTATCATCAACGAACCAACCGCAGCCGCGCTGGCTTACGGTATGGACAAGGCCAAGGGCGATCACACCGTGATCGTTTATGACCTGGGTGGCGGTACTTTCGACGTTTCCGTAATCGAAATCGCTGAAGTTGACGGTGAGCACCAGTTCGAAGTGTTGGCCACCAACGGTGACACCTTCCTCGGCGGTGAAGACTTCGACATTCGTCTGATCGACTACCTCGTTGACGAATTCAAGAAAGAAAGCGGCATGAACCTCAAAGGTGACCCGCTGGCCATGCAGCGCCTGAAAGAAGCCGCTGAGAAAGCCAAGATCGAGCTGTCGTCCGCTCAGTCGACCGACGTCAACCTGCCGTACATCACTGCAGATGCGACCGGTCCTAAGCACCTGAACGTGAAAATCTCGCGTGCCAAGCTCGAAGCACTGGTTGAAGACCTGGTTCAGCGCACCATCGAACCTTGCCGCATTGCCATGAAAGACGCTGGTATCGACGTCAGCGCGATCAACGACGTGATTCTGGTCGGTGGTCAGACTCGTATGCCGCTGGTGCAGAAGCTGGTTACTGATTTCTTCGGTAAAGAAGCGCGTAAAGACGTCAACCCGGACGAAGCCGTTGCCATGGGTGCTGCGATTCAGGGCGCTGTTCTGGCCGGTGATGTTAAAGACGTGCTGCTGCTCGACGTCAGCCCGCTGACCCTGGGTATCGAAACCATGGGTGGCGTGATGACCGCGCTGATCGAGAAAAACACCACGATTCCTACCAAGAAATCGCAAGTGTTCTCGACTGCCGACGACAACCAGGGCGCTGTGACCATTCATGTTCTGCAGGGCGAGCGCAAGCAAGCCGCACAGAACAAATCGCTGGGCAAGTTCGACCTGGCCGACATTCCACCAGCTCCACGTGGCGTGCCGCAGATCGAAGTGACCTTCGACATCGACGCCAACGGCATCCTGCACGTCGGCGCGAAAGACAAGGCTACCGGCAAGACCCAGTCGATCGTGATCAAGGCCAACTCCGGTCTGTCCGACGAAGAAATCGAGCGCATGGTGCGTGACGCCGAGGCGAATGCCGAGGAAGACCGCAAGTTCGAAGAGCTGGCCGCTGCCCGTAACCAGGGTGATGCACTGGTGCACTCGACTCGCAAGATGATCGCTGACGCGGGCGACAAGGTCACCGCCGAAGAGAAGACTGCAATCGAGGCTGCAGTGGTTGCTCTGGAAGCCGCCGTCAAAGGCGACGACAAGGCTGCCATAGAAGCCAAGGTTGAAGAGCTGTCGAAAGTCTCCGCTCCGGTTGCTCAGAAGATGTACGCCGAACAGGCTCAGCCAGCTGATGGCGCAGCCCCGCAAGGCGAATCGGCTGAGAAGGCTGACGACGTTGTCGACGCCGAGTTCGAAGAAGTAAAAGACCACAAGTAAGTTGTTGGTCGCCCGGTTGACTGCCTTGCGGCGGTGACTGGTAGGATGTCGCCGCGCGGGAGCTTGCCTCCCGCGTTGGCGTATCTGGAATACGCGAATTTTTACAGCATGCGACAGCGTTCGGATGCTGGCGGTATGGCCGGGAATGCTCCTGCTTTTCGCGCCGCAGATACCGCATCAATCAAGACCAGGATCGTTGAATTGACGTGAGTTGGGTCCGGGCCTTAATGGGGGCTCAACGAGTTTGGCGAGGCTCAGGAGGGGTTTGCCGAACGTCCTTAAGAGTGCAAAGAACTTATGGCAAAGCGTGACTATTACGAAGTATTGGGTGTCGAGCGGGGCACGAGCGAAGCGGACCTGAAGAAGGCCTATCGCCGCCTGGCCATGAAGCACCACCCCGACCGTAATCCCGGCGACAAAGCTTCGGAAGAAGCATTCAAAGAGGCCAACGAGGCCTATGAAGTGTTGTCCGACGCCAGCAAGCGCGCGGCATACGACCAGTACGGGCATGCCGGCGTCGATCCGAGCATGGGCGGCGGCGGTGCCGGTTTCGGTGGCCAGAATTTCTCGGACATCTTTGGCGATGTCTTCAGTGACTTTTTCGGCGGCGGTCGCGGCGGTTCCCGTGGCGGCGCCCAGCGTGGCAGCGATCTGCGCTACACCCTGGAGCTGAATCTGGAAGAAGCGGTGCGCGGCACGTCGGTGAATATCCGCGTGCCGACACTGGTCAACTGCAAGCCGTGCGATGGTTCCGGCGCCAAGAAAGGCTCCTCGCCGACGACATGCCCGACCTGTGGCGGTATCGGCCAGGTGCGCATGCAGCAGGGCTTCTTCTCGGTGCAGCAGACCTGCCCGCGCTGCCATGGCCAAGGCAAGATCATTTCCGATCCGTGCGACTCCTGCCACGGCGACGGTCGCGTAGAAGAGTACAAAACCCTGTCGGTGAAAGTGCCGGCCGGTGTTGATACCGGCGACCGCATTCGTCTGTCCGGCGAAGGCGAGGCGGGTACCCAGGGCGGGCCGACTGGCGACCTGTATGTTGTGATCAATGTGCGCGAGCACGACATCTTCCAGCGTGACGGCAAGCATCTGTTCTGCGAAGTGCCGATCAGCTTCGTTGACGCAGCGTTGGGCGGCGAGCTGGAGATTCCGACCCTCGACGGTCGCGTCAAACTGAAAATCCCCGAAGGCACGCAGACCGGCAAGCAGTTCCGCGTACGCGGCAAAGGCGTGGCGCCAGTGCGTGGCGGCGGTGCCGGTGATCTGATGTGTCGTGTGGCTGTGGAAACGCCGGTCAACCTCAATCGTCGTCAGCGTGAACTGCTGGAAGAATTCCGCAGCTCCCTGGCTGACGACAACAGCCATTCGCCGAAAACCACCGGTTGGTTCGACGGTGTGAAGCGTTTCTTCGGCGATTTGTAAGGAGTCGGCATGCGACGTATTGCAGTGATGGGCGCCGCCGGGCGCATGGGCAAGACCCTGATCGAAGCGGTGCAGCAGACGCCGGGCGCCGGTCTGACCGCGGCGGTCGATCGTCCCGACAGCACGCTGGTTGGCGCGGATGCCGGTGAGCTGGCAGCGCTGGGCCGTATTGGCGTGCCGCTGTCCGGTGATCTGGATCGTGTGGTTGAAGAGTTCGATGTGTTGATCGACTTCACCCACCCGACCGTGACCCTGAAGAACCTCGCGTTCTGCCGCAAACACGGCAAGGCGATGATCATCGGTACCACCGGTTTCAGTGTTGAAGAGAAGCAGTTGCTGGCCGAGGCGGGCAAGGATATTCCAATCGTTTTCGCTGCCAACTTCAGCGTCGGCGTCAACCTCTGCCTGAAGTTGCTCGACACCGCTGCGCGCGTGCTGGGCGACGATGTCGATATCGAGATCATGGAAGCCCATCACCGGCACAAGGTCGATGCCCCGTCGGGTACCGCCGTGCGCATGGGTGAAGTGATTGCCGATGCGCTGGGACGTGATCTGAAGAAGGTCGCGGTCTACGGTCGCGAAGGTCAGACCGGTGCGCGTGAGCGTGAAACCATTGGTTTCGCCACCGTGCGTGCCGGCGACATCGTCGGTGACCACACCGTTCTGTTCGCTGCCGATGGCGAGCGCGTCGAGATCACCCACAAGGCTTCGAGCCGCATGACCTTCGCCAAGGGCGCGGTGCGTGCGGCGCTGTGGCTGGATGGTCGCGAACCGGGCCTGTACGACATGCAAGACGTGCTCGACCTGCGTTGAGTCGTTGCTGAACCCGGCGCAGACGTCCCGTTTTGCGCCGGTTTTCACCGCTTGGCGACGACCTGTCGCATTCTCCGGCCTTTAAGG